>NZ_JACMTR010000002.1:5144721-5465523 GCF_014267175.1 Pseudonocardia sp. C8 | reverse complement strand
CCGGTGTGGGTGGTCAGGATGTCGCCGCTGCTGCTGGTCCTCATGGGGGCCGACGCTAGCCACGACCTGGAAACGGCAGCCGCATGCAAGATGAACGATGGATGGAACATCCAGCCGTTCTTGCGAGTGCCGATGGATATGATTTCCGTGGCGGCTATCGTCGTCGGTGTGAGCACCTCGACGACGGAGACCGGCGAGCCGGGCGAACGGCTCAGCGGGTCGGTGCGGGAACGGATCCGGGGACTGAGCCCGAGCCTGTCACCGACCGGCAGGCGCATCGCCGAGGTCGTGATGCGCGACCCCGCCCGGATCGTCGAGCTGACCGTCACCGACCTGGCCGTCGAGAGCGGTACCTCGATGGCCAGCGTGGTCCGGTTCTGCCAGGACCTCGACCTCCGCGGGTTCGGGGACCTGAAGCTGCGCCTGGCCGCCGAGTCGGCCCGCCCCGCCGAGACCGTGTCCGAGCCGGTGGAGGGCCCGAGCGGGATCCTCAGCTCGGTACTGCGATCGAGCGCCGACGCCCTCGCCACCGCCGCGTCCACCGTCGACCCCGAGATCTTCACCGCGGTCGTCGACGTCCTCGGCCGGGCCGGGCACGTCCTCGTCGTCGGGGTCGGCACATCGGCGCCGCTGGCCCAGGACTGTGCCTACCGGTTCCGGTCGATCGGGCTGCTCGCCGAAGCGCCCCCGGACGTTCACGTCCAGCACGTCGGCGCCGCCCTCCTCCGGCCGGACGCTGCATGCCTGGCCATCAGCCACACCGGCCAGACCCGCGAGACACTCGCCGCCGTCACCGCGGCCCGGGACGCCGGCGCGGCCACCGTCGGCATCACCAGCTTTCACCGGTCCCCGCTGACCGAGGTCTGCGACCACGCCCTCGTGGCCGGCTCGCACGAGACCCGTCACCACGTCGAGGCCCGCGCCAGCCGGCTCGTGCACAGCGCCGTCCTCGACGCCGTCCACGCCGCCATCGCCCGGAACCGACCCGACACCGCAGCACGACACGCCGCCCACATCGTCGCCGAACACCGGCTGTGAACCGGGCGCCGGTCAGCACGAGCTCCGGTCACGACGACGGCGCGCGCACCCCGGACGCTGCACGGGGACGTCCGGAGCCGTCGCCGCCGCGCGGGTGGTCAGGTGGCGGCGGGACGGACCGAACCCCACAGGGTCTGCGCGAGGTAGACCGCCACGCGCTCCAGCAGGCTCGCTGCCACTGCGACCAGTACCGCGCCCAGGATCTCGTTCATGGCTTCCACCTTCCGGTCGACTCCGGTCAGCGTCGCCGGTTCCGGTGAGCGTCGGGGGCGCGGCAGTTGGACACCGGGTTGCGACGGGATGACGACCGTGTTCAGCCGGTGGTGAGCAGGCGCTGGGCCACGAGCTGGGCCGCGGCCGCGGCCGTGCTGGCAGTGAGCGCGATGGCCCACTGGTGGGGGAGCAGGGGTGTGGAGCCGGCGATCCGGCTGAGGCCGGGGAGCTGGACGGTGGCGGCGAGAAGCCCGAGCGAGACGACGACAGCGACGGCGACCAGCGGGGTGCGTCCGCGCACGGCGAGCGTCTGGCCGAGCTGGCCGCCGACCAGCGCGACCAGGCCGGTCGTGCTGGCCTGTCCCGGGGTGCTCACCGGCCGGGCCAGCAACCAGGCCACGGCAGCCGCGGTCGCGGTGATGGCCGCCCGCACCTGGATGTCCCGGGTCAGGGACGTGCCGAGGGAGGCCTCCGGCCCGTGGGCCAGCAGTTCCGCGGGGCTCGTGTCGGGCGGCGGCCGGACGGCGACCGCCATGGCGGGCAGGACGTCGGTGAGCAGGTTGACCAGCAGCAGCTGCCGGGCGTTGAGGGTGGCGGTCCCGCCGAACAGTGCGGTGCCCACGGTGTAGGCGACCTCGCCGAGGTTGCCGCCGAGCAGGATGGACAGGGCGTCGCGGACCGAGGACCACATGCCGCGGCCCTCCACGATGGCGTCGGTGATGGTCTCGATCCGGTCGTCGGTGACGACGAGGTCCGCGGCCTCCCGGGCGGCGGGCGTGGCGTGGGTGCCCAGTGCGATGCCGACGTCGGCGAGCCGGATCGCCGGAGCGTCGTTGGTGCCGTCACCGGTGACCGCCACCGGGTGGCCGTCCGCCTGGTACAGGCGGACGATGCGGGCCTTCTGGGCGGGGCTGACCCGGGCGTAGACGGCGATGCGCGGCAGCGCCTCGCTGAGCTCGGCGTCGCTCATCTCGTCCAGGTCGGGGCCGGTGACGACGGTGCGCCCGTTGACGGAGTCGAGCTCGGCGGCGATCGACTCGGCGGTGCTCGGGTGGTCTCCGGTGATCATGACGGTCTCGACGCCGGCACCGCGCAGGGTGGCGACGGATTGCGCGGCCGTGGGGCGGACGGGATCGACCATCGCGACGAGCCCGTGGAACTCGAGCTGCTCGACGTCGGCGTCGGCGAGCCGGGTGTGGTCGGGGGCGGGTCGTTCGGCCACGGCGAGCACGCGGTGGCCCTCCCCGGCGAGCCGGTGGATCTCGGCGTCGATCGTGCCGCGGTCGTCGGTGCCGAACGGCCGCGTGCCGTCGTCGTGCCGGTGGCGGGTGCTGCAGAGCGGCAGGACGACCTCCGGTGCGCCCTTGACGCTGATCCGGTTGCCGGCGCGGCCCCGCCAGAGCACGGCGTGGTAGCCACGATGCGATTCGAACGGCAGCTCGTCGAGCAGCTCGACGGAGGTCTGGCCGTGGTCGGCGGTGATGCCGAGCGTGTGGGCGCCGCGCAGGACCGCCCGGTCGGTCTGGTGGGGGACCCGCGCCGGGTCGGCCCGGAACGGGCTGGCCCGCACTGCCGCGGCGACGACGTCCTGCAGGCCGGGTGGCAGGGGCTCGTCGACGGTCGCCGTGCGGGTCCCGTCGGAGACCCGGCGCAGGCTGATCCGTCCCTCGGTGAGGGTTCCGGTCTTGTCGAAGCACAGCACGTTCACCCGTCCGAGCGCCTCGATGGTCGACGGGTTGCGCACCAGCGCGCCGCGCCGGGAGAGCCGGCGGGCGGCCGCGAGCTCGGCGACGGTCGCGACGAACGGGAGCCCCTCCGGGACCGCGGCGACCGCGAGGCTCACCGCCCGGGTCAGCGCGGCCGTGGCCGGTCGCCGGCGCAGCAGGTCGACCACGATCAACGCGAGTCCGGCACCGACCGAGACGGGCAGGATGCGGGCGGTCAGTTCGCGCAGCCTGGTCTCGACGCCGGTCGGCGGGGCCTGGTCGCCGTTCGCGCGGAGCACCCGGCCGGCCTCGGTGCGGTCCCCGGTCGCGACGACGACCGCGTCCCCGCGTCCGGCGGCGACGGTGGTGCCCTCGTAGAGCATGCAGTGGCGGTCGGCGACCGTGCGGGCGCCGGTCGCCTGCGGTGACTTCGCCGCGGGCACCGACTCACCGGTCATCGACGACTCGTCGACCTCCAGGTCGTGCGCGGACAGCACCCGGCAGTCCGCGGGTACGGAGTCACCGGCCTGCAGCCGGATCACGTCGCCGTCCACGAGCTCGTCGGTGGTGCGGTCCTCGTCGGCCGCGCCGCGCCGCACCCGGACCCGGGTGGCGCTGCTGTGGTGCAGGGTGCGCAGCGCCGAGTCGGCGCTGACCCGCTGCACGCCGCCGATGAGGGCGTTCACCCCGAGCACGAAGATGATCAGCATCGGGTCGAGCAGCGACCCGGTCGCGGCCGAGACCCCGGCGCCGGCGGTCAGCGTCGTGGTGATCGGGTTGGCCAGCTCGTCCACGGAGGCCCTGACCAGCCCGAGCTCCTCCGGACCGACCTGCCGCGGGCGCTCGCGGCTGCGGCGCCGCCATTCGGCCTCGGCGAGTCCGGTGCGGGAGCTGTTCAGCGTGTCCAGCACGACCCGGGGTGACATGGCGTGCCACGGCGTCCGGTCCGCCGCTATCGGCGCCGGGCGGCGGGCCACCGCCATGGCCGACCAGGTCCCGAGGGCCTGCGCGCACAGTGCGGCCGCGTGCACGGCGACGGCGGCCCGGGCGGCGGCGCGCCCCGGTGGACCGAGCACGGCGAGCAGGGCACCCAGCCCGGAGCCCGCCACGGCGAGCTGCGCGGCCCGGAGGCTCGCCTGCCGGGCCGGGCCCACGGCACCCAGCAGCAGGCACGCCTCGCCGGGGTCCCGGACCAGCACGTCGGCGCCCCACGGCGGCCGGGATCCGGGCGTGCCGATGCCGATCCCCACATCGGCGGCAGCCAGTGCGGCGTCCCTCCCACCGATCAGGGCGACGACGTGCCCGGTGCGCTGGAGCTCGCGGACGGAGCCGGCGAGTGCTGCGCCGCCGGGCACCGCACCGTCGCCCCCCGAGCGTCGTACGAGATCGGCCGGGCCCCCGATCAGCACGAGCCCGGACTCACCGGCCGCCGCCACGACGGCCTCGGCGAACGGATCGAGCGTCTCCGACACCCCCACGACCGCGACGGGTTCGTCCCCGTGGCGCAGCACGAGCACCCGGGACGACCGGTCGGCGAGTTCCGCGGCTCGCGCCGCCACCGCCGCGGCCGGTGCCCGGCCGATCGGCCCGATGCTCCAGCCGTCCCGGCCGCGGCGCCGTCCCGGGCGGTGCGGATCGGCGAGGTCGTGCGCCCGCTCGACGAGCTCGGAGTGTTCCGCGCCGGAGTCCTCGGTCAGCGGCAGTACCGCGTCCACGGCGTGGCGTCCGGTCTGCAGGATCCCGGCGTCGAGCACGATCGTGTCCACGCGGTCGAGCCGGCGCAGCGCCGACGAGTCCAGGACCAGGCACCCCCGGACGGCAGCATCACGGCCGAGCCGGGCGGCGTAGGCCTCCCGGCCCGCCCGCGCCGCCTTGGGCAGGCCGGCGCTCAGTGCGGCGTCGACGAGGGGAGTGGCGCCGGTCGCCGCGAGCAGAGCGGCCGACCCGGCGAGGGTCGCGACGGCAGCCCGGTCGGCCACCTTCTCCACCGGGCCGGGCGGTAGCGGGACGGGGCGGGGACCGGCCGGCACTGCCGTGGCGCGATGGGATCCGGCCCGGCCGGCGAGTCCGGTCTCCCACTCCGTCCAGGACCGGCGGCGGGCCCGTGCCTCGGTGTGGCGGGCAGCGCGGTGGACACCGTCGACGAGCAGGCCGACCGGCCGGCGGCCGGTCGTGTTGGAGAACGCCGCGATCCCGCCCAGCAGCGGATCCGCCAGGGGTTCGCCCAGTACCTTCGTGAACGCCGCGCGCAGGGCCGGAGACGCGTCGACGTGCGGGAGCACCGACAGCGGAAACCCGATCGGCGCCCGCACCCGGGGCGTGCCGACCGCCGCAGCCAGCATTCCCACTGCGTTCAGCCCGGCCAGCGTCGCCTCCCGGAGCACCGTGCCCGGGTCGGCGGGATGGTCCGGGCTCGCGTGGGGGGCCGTGGTGAGCTCGCATGTCCGTTCGGCGTCCCGGACCAGCCGTATCGCCGCGGCGCCGTCGACCCGTTCCGGGTCGAACTCGACCAGGACGTCGCCCAGGACCGCGTTCACCTCGACCCGGTGCACCGCCTCGTGGGCGAGGAGCACTTCTTCGACCCGGTCCGCCGCCCCGGGCAGGTGCACGCCGCGCATCCGGACGTGGACCCGGCCGGGTGCCGCCGAGACGGCGCCGGTGGCGGCGGTGGTGACGAGCTCGGCCGCTCCCGCGGCCACGCCGACCACGGTGCCGATCGTGCCGGCGGCCGCGTCGATCAGGCGTTGCCACATACGGCGTCCGCCGTCGCAGGGAAGCCGGTCACGAACCTCGACACCGTGCTCGACGCGTCAGGCCTTGTCGCCCGAACCGGACGTGGACGACGTGGACGAGGCCTCCCGCTCGGAGCCGGAGCGACCGGCCAGCGCGGTTCCCACCCCGATCGCCGCGGCCACAGGCCATTCGATCATCCCGACGGCCACCGTGGCCGCCAGCCCGCCGAGGAACAGCATCGACTTGCGGGAGGGCAGCATCGACCACGCTCCTCGGGCCGCCGCGTCGAGGTCGCCGCGGTTCGGCACATGAAGATTCGGGGCCCGGAACTCCGCCGTCACGAACGGAAGATCGAGCGTCGCGGTGCGCTGCCCCGTGGACCCACGCGAACCGCCCTGCCGCTCCTTCGCGCCGCCGTCGGACTTCCCGGTGGAGCGGCTCGATCCGTTTCTCGTGTCCTCGTCGTCGGCCTGCGTGTCCGAAGTCCTCGTCCTGCCCGCCACAACGCACCTCACTGTGTCCGACGCCACATCGATGCCGGACAATGCTCGTCTCCTCGTCGCCGGAAGGCAACCCGAGGGAGCGGTCGGGCGACGTCGTGGACGATCCCCGGTGGGAGGGATCGACCGGTGTCTCGTGCGACGGTGGCGCCCGACCGCAGGGCCGGGCGCCACCGTCGCCACCGCCGATCATCGTGGCGGCCTCACCTGCTACTTCTTCTTTTTCTTGTCCTTCTTGTCCTTCTTCTTCTTGCCCACGCGGCCCACCCCCTCGCCTCCGAGTGTCAACAAAACCTTGACGGCGGACGACCGTAACAGCCGCACCCGAGGTGTCAAGATATGGTTGACGAATGACGCGGGGTCCCCGGCGGCACATCGAGAAGGCTCTCGGGGCGATGACCCGATCGGCGGACCCGCTGGAGGTGCTGGACGCCGCCCGGCAGCTCCGTGAGGCGGCCGAGCAGATCGAGTGGGAGTCCGCCCGTGACGCCCGCGCCGCGGGGGTCACGTGGTCCCGGATCGGTGCCCTGTACGGGACCAGCAAGCAGGCCGTCCAGCAGCGGTTCGGTCGCCTGCCCGGCCCGCGCTCCACACCGGCCCGGACCGACCCGCCGGCGAACGGGTAGCTGCTGCGGAGTCGCGAGCGACGGCCGCACTGGCGTCGCGGCCACCGCCTGCGCCACACTCCTCGCCACTCCGCTCCAGACCCGGGCGGCAACCCATGGACCCTGCCGATGACTTCACGACCCGCACGTAGCCCGATCCGCGACCGTGACTGCGATGAGCCGGCGCTCGACACCGTCATCGAGCGGATCCGTGCCGACCTGGGCGCCGACGACCCCCGTGCCGAGCTGGTGCCCGGTTTCGTCCGCGAGGCCGCCGCCGGGCTCGCGGACGCGCCGGTACGCTGCTACATCGCCGTGCTCGTCGAGCGCGCCGCCCGCCGGGAGCTGGCCCGCCCCGACGTCGTGGCCCGGACGCGCTGGATCCGGCGCACGCCCTACGAGCTGCGCATGCGCAAGTGGGACGGCTCGCCCGGCCGGCGGACCCCGGTGCGACCGCTGCGCCGCGACGAGTTCGGCCACTGGTACCTGTGGCCTGCCGGGGAGCCCGTGCTGCCCCGGTCGGGGCCCCCGCGAACCTACGACCACGACTTCGTCCACCTCGTCCCGGCGGCGGGGTGCTGGACCGCCCGGTGGGGCGCCGACGGGGACGTGGACCTCTACTGCGACGTCACCACCCGGCCGGTGGTCGAGGCCGACGCGGTGCGTGCGGTCGACCTGGACCTCGACGTCGTCCGCTATCACGACGGCCGCACCGCGGTCGTCGACCAGGAGCAGTTCGCGCGACGCCGCATCGAGATGGGCTACCCGTGGCCGGTGGTCCACGACGCCGTGGCCACCGCCCGGTGGCTGCACGCGGCGGTCAGCGAGCGGCGGGAACCGTTCGGCACCGTCGGCGCAGGCCTGCTCGCCACCCGGAGCTGACTCACCCGCCGCGGCCCGGGCCCGAGGTGGGGCTACCGGGTCCGCTGCAGGGTGACGGTGTCGAACCGGGTGCCGTCGACGGCCACACCCGTGATCGTCATCGTCGCGGGCCGGCCGTCGCCGGCCGGTTCGACGTCGATCACGGCGATCGAGTGGCCCATGTAGGGCACGGCCGACCACTCGGCGGTCTCCGGGACGCGCACGCCGTTCTCGTCGACGACGTACGAGGCCGGGCGGGTGCTCGTCGGGTACTCGGCCTGGCCGCCACCGCCCGCGGTCAGGTAGGTGGTGCCGGAGGCGCTGTCCACCGTCGCCCCGACCGGTGCCTCGGCGACCGGCCGGCCGGACCGCATCGGATGGGTGCGCTCGTAGCAATGGTTGTGCCCGTTGACGACCAGGTCGACCGAGTGCTCGTCGAACAGGTGCCCCCAGCGGTCCCGGATCCCGCCGTCCGAGCCGTGCACCGCGTTGGTGCAGTACATGCAGTTGTGGAAGCCGACGACGATGAAGTCGATCCGTTCGTCGGCGCGCATCGCGGACAGGGTCTCGGCGAACCAGGTGTCCTGGTGGTGGCCGAGGTAGTTGCGGTTGCGGTCGATCTCGTAGGAGGCGTCGTTGCCGTCGAGGGAGATCAGGCCGACGTTCTGGTAGCGGAACGAGTAGGTGGCCGGGCCGTCGGGGGCGCCCGTGCCCGGCAGCGTGAACCGGGACAGGTATCCCTGGTACCCGAGCTCGCCGCTGCCCCGCTCCATCTCGTGGTTGCCCACAGTGGTCATCCACGGCACCCGGGCGGCGCTCGGCTGGATCTGGGCCAGCCAGGCGTCCCACCGGGCGGGGTCCTGCTGGGCCGGCAGGGCGGTCCCGCCGGACATGTCGGCATAGCAGAGGTCGCCCACGACGAAGGCGAACGCCGGGTCGGCCGCGGCGATCCGGGTGATGTGCGACTGCGCCGCCGCGCCCACTCCCATGTCGCCGAAGGCCACGAACGTGAACCCGCCGGACTCGGCGGCGGCCGTCCGGAACGTGCCGGTGAACGGCTCACCGCCGTCGTGGCGAAGCCGGTAGTGATACAGCTGTCCCGGCTCGAGGGAGTCCGCGCGGACGTGGTGGTAGATGGTGTCCACCAGGGGCGCACCGGTCGACTCCGCCGGCAGGGTCAGTCCGTAGGTCCGGTCGAGGCCGAGATCGACGACCGCCCCGCGGACCGGCTGCGGGGTCGACCAGGACAGGGCCATCGCGCGCGCCGGGTCCGCACCGAAGGTGAGGTGGGCACCGGCCGGAGCTCCCGCGGCGCGGGCCGGTGGGGTCCACAGCATCGGCCCGCCGACGAGGGCGCCGCCGGCGACGGCAGCCGCCTTCAAGACGGTGCGGCGACTGGTGCGGGTGGGGGTGGGGGAAACCTGGTCGGTCACGGTCGTGTCTCCGTCGTGCTGTGGGGGAGCGGAAGCCGCGGCAGGTTAGCCGGACAGTAGGGCGAACGGGTGAACTGATCATGATCTGTTCACTCGGAGTGCGTAAACGGAGGGGCCACGCGGCGCACCAGGCCGCGGCGCGACACGGAGCCGGCCGGACGCGTCACCCGATCACGCGACTTCGCCGCCCGGCCGTCACTTTCCGTCCATGCCGGAGGCATCGGCTCGTCGGTCGCGCCCGCCATCGTTGCCGTGTAACGACGTGACGCGAATGGGTCGTCACGGGGTAACGAGGAGACGTACACGTGGCCAGGATCCAGATCGAAGGGCTCGGCAGGAGGTTCGGCACGACCGTCGCCGTCGACGCCGTCGACCTGACCGTGGAGGACGGTGAGTTCGTCGCGTTGCTCGGCCCGAGCGGCTGCGGGAAGACCACGCTGCTGCGGATGCTCGCCGGGCTGATCCCGCCCAGCACTGGGCGGATCAGCCTGGACGGCAAGGACATCACGGCCGCGACGCCGTCGGACCGGGACGTCGCGATGGTGTTCCAGAGCTACGCCCTGTATCCGCATCTGACCGTCGCCCGCAACCTGGCCTACCCGTTGCGCTGCAAAGGGATGCGGCGAACGGAGATCACCGCGCGGGTGACGGCGGTCGCCGAACGGCTCGAGCTGGTGCCGTACCTGAACCGGCGGCCCAAGGAACTGTCGGGTGGTCAGCGCCAGCGCGTCGCCCTCGGTCGGGCGATGGTTCGTGAACCCGCCGCGTTCCTCATGGACGAACCACTGTCGAACCTCGACGCGAAACTGCGCGCCGCGACCCGCACGGAGCTGGCCGCGCTGCACCGCGACCTCGGTGCGACGTTCGTCTACGTCACCCACGACCAGGTCGAGGCGATGACGATGGCGAGCCGGATCGTCGTCATGAACGGTGGTCGGGTCGAGCAGGTCGGAACCCCCGCCGAGGTGTACGACGCACCCGCCTCGGTGTTCGTCGCCACCTTCCTCGGCGCCCCGCCGATGAACGTCGTGCCCGCCACCGTGACCAGCGACGAGGCCGGTGTCCGCGCCGACGGCGACGGCGTGGCGGCCCACCTGTGGCCGGGCCGCACCCCGGAGCACGAGGTGCTGCTCGGCATCCGCCCCGAGCACCTGGTGCGCGCCGCCGACGACGCGGCCCTGCGGCTCGACGCCGTGGTCGAGGCCGTCGAGAACCTCGGCAGCGAGGAGGTGGCGCAGTGCCGCGTCGGCGGCGCGCCGGTCGCGATGCGCGGACCCCGGCCGCTGCGGCTCGCCCCCGGTGACCGGGTGGCGCTGACCTGTGCCCTGGCCGACCTGCACCTGTTCGACGCCACGACCCGGCGCCGCCTGCGCTGGGCCGACGAGCCCGCCGACCGCGCCGTCGCAGTCGGTTGACCCCCCGACCGAACCCGAGAACGGAGCACCCCCACGATGTTCCCCCGACTCCGCCGACGGCTGCTCCCGGCCGTCCTCACCGTGGCCGGCCTGGCCCTCGCCGCCTGCGGCGGGCCACCCACCACCGCGACGGCCTCCGGAGGGGGCGCCGCCCCCGCGCTGGCTCCCGACCAGAAGGTCGCGATCACCTTCGAGACCTACAACCTGCTCACCGCCGGGCCGTGGACCGAGACCGTCCACGGTCTCGTCGCGGAGTTCGAACGGCAGCACCCGAACATCGACGTGACCGCGCAGGCCCCCCAGGGCGGGATCGCGAACCTGGCGGGCAGCGTCCAGCAGCAGATCGTCGCGGGCAACCCGCCGGACGTCGCCCAGCTCGGGTTCGGCGAGCGGCAGTTCGCCGCCCGCTCGCTCGGCGCCGTGAACCTCACCGAGACGTTCGGTGCGGACGCCGTCGCGGCCCACCTCGACGGCTCCGACGGCCAGCACCCGTTCCACCCCCGTACCCGGACGATGGGCGACGTGGACGGCTCCACGTTCGGCATGCCGTACGTGTTCTCGACGCCGGTCCTGTTCTACAACGCGAACCTGTTCCGCGCCGCCGGTCTCGACCCGGACCGGCCGCCCCGGACCTGGGCCGAGTTCAAGCAGGCCGGCCTCGCCCTCACCGGCCGGACCGACGCCGACGGCGGCTACATCTCCTGCCTCGGTACCGGGGCCGCCGACTGGTGCCTGCAGGGCCTCGTCCGTTCCGCGGGCGGGCGGGTGCTCGCCGAGGACGGGAAGACGATCAGCTGGGGCGACGGCGGCGCGGTCGACGCGCTGGCGGCCTGGCAGGACATCGTCCGGTCCGGTGCCTCGCCCGACATGGACCCCAACGACGCCCAGGAGGCCTTCTCGGCCGGAAAGCTGGGAATGTTCCTGCAGACCAGCGCCGTCCAGAGCGCGTTGATCAAGGGGGCGAAGGGGGCGGGCTTCGAGCTGCGGGCCGCCCCGATGCCGGCCTTCACCGGCCACGAGGTCGTGCCGACGAACTCCGGGTCCGCGCTCTACTCGTTCTCGAAGGACCCGGCGAAGCAGGCCGCGGCCTGGGAATTGATCAAGTTCATGACGAGCGAGACGGCGTACACGAAGATCACCAGCGGGATCGGCTACCTGCCGCTGCGGGTCGGCCTGGTCGACGACCCGGCCGGGCTGAAGGACTGGGCCGCGAAGAACCCGCTGATCCGCCCCAACCTCGCCCAGCTCGACCGCCTGGAGCCCACCGTCGCCTACCCGGGCAACGAGTACCAGCAGATCCTCACGCTGCTCACCGACTCGGCGACCGAGGTCGTCTACCGCGGGGCCGATCCCGCCGCCACCATGCGGGCATCCCAGGAGCGGGCCCAGGGGCTCGTCCCGTGACCGCCGGGCTCGACGCGCCGCGCGACCAGGACGTGCCCGGGGCGTACAACGTCCGCGACGCGGGCGGCTACCCGACCGCGACCGGGCAGGTCGCGCGGGGGCTGCTCTACCGCTCCGCCGGCCTGCAGCACCTCGGCGCGGACGGGCGTGCCGCGCTCGTCGCACTCGGCCTCCGCACGGTCGTCGACCTGCGCAGCAGTGCCGAGCGCACGGCGGCGCCCAGCGCGCTGGCCGGCACCGGGATCACGGTGCTCGACCGGCCCGTCCACGAGGGCGGCACCGGCCTCGTCGACGACGGCGACGTGCCGACCCTCGCCCGGCTCTACGAGCGGATGCTGTCCGGCTGCGCGACCGGCCTGGTCGCCGCGGTCCGCGAGCTGGCCCGGCCGGGCGCGCTGCCCGCGCTCGTGCACTGCGCCGCGGGCAAGGACCGGACCGGGATCGTCGTGGCGCTGGTCCTCTCCGCGACCGGTGTGCCCGACGAGGTCGTCGCCGCGGACTACGCGCTCACCGCGGCCCGGTTGCCGGAGTCGTTCTTCGCCGGGCTGCCCGTACCGGAGCACCTCGGCGAGGCGGCACTCACCGCGCTGCACGCGATCTACCGGGACAGCCCCGCCGAGGTGATGCACGGGCTGCTCCGGACCCTGCGCACCGAGTACGGCGGCGCCCGTGCCTACCTGCTCGACCACGGCATGACCGGCGACGAGCTGGACGCGCTCGTCGCCGCCCTCGACGTCACCCAGGAGGAATCGTGACCAGCCTGCTGCACCTGACCGACACCCACATCGTCCCCGAGGACCGGCTGCTGCACGGCAGCGTCGACAGCTACGACAACCTGCGCCGCGCGCTCGACGCGGCGATCGTCAGCGGCGTGCCCACGGACGCGATCGTGCTGAGCGGGGACCTGGCGGACGCCGGCGAGCCCGCCGCCTACCGGCGGCTGCGGAGCCTCGTCGAGCCCGCCGCGCAGATGCTCGGCGCCGAGATCGTCTACGTGATGGGCAACCACGACGAGCGTTCCGCGTTCCACGCCGAGCTGCTCGACGATCCCGGCGCGGGCCGGCGCAGCCACGACACCGTCCACGACATCCGCGGCCTGCGGCTGGTCGTGCTGGACACGACCGTCCCCGGCCACCACCACGGCGAGATCGACGAGGCGCAGTACGCCTGGCTGCGGGCGCAGCTCGCGACCCCGGCCCCCGAGGGCACCGTCGTCGTGCTGCACCACCCGCCGGTCCCGGCGCGGGACGAGCTGCACGCCGTCGTCGGTTTCCGCTCCCCGGAGGTGCTGCACGAGGTGCTGGAGGGCACCGACGTCCGCGCGGTTCTCGCCGGGCACACGCACGTCCCGGCGGCGAGCGTGATCGGCTCGACGTTCCTGTGGGTCGGCGGTGCGCTCGCCTACGGCTTCGACCCGACGGCGGCCGCCGGCACCCTGCGCGGCCGGCCCGCCTCCGCGTTCAGCCGGGTCGAGGTGCAGGACGGGAACCTGACCGTCACCTCCGTCCAGCTCCCGGACGAGGACGAGCAGCCGGTGTACGAGATGACCGCTGCCGAGATGGCCGCCGCCGTGCGGGCCCTGTCCGACGCCCGCTGATGCTCGTCGACGCCGCCCCGCTCCCGGTGGCCGGCCCGGTCCCCACCCCCGCCGCGGCTCCGGCCGCGGCGCGGGGGTGGGGATGGGTGCGGCCCTACCTCTACCTGCTGCCGGCCGTCGCCGGCCTCGTCGTCTGGGTGTACCGGCCGCTCGTGCAGACCGTCGAGTGGTCGTTCTACGACTGGAACCTGCTGCCCACCACGCCGGCCACCTGGGTCGGCTGGCAGAACTACGCCGAGGTGATGGCGCTTCCCGAGATGCACCAGGCGGTGGTGAACAC
This sequence comes from Pseudonocardia sp. C8, assembly GCF_014267175.1. Classification (NCBI taxonomy): domain Bacteria; kingdom Bacillati; phylum Actinomycetota; class Actinomycetes; order Pseudonocardiales; family Pseudonocardiaceae; genus Pseudonocardia; species Pseudonocardia sp. C8. The sequence goes on along the minus strand of NZ_JACMTR010000002.1, from coordinate 5,451,738 downwards.
CGGCTGGTACGTGCTGGGGCTGCTGCCGTTCGCGGTTGCGGTCCCGATGGCGATCGCCCTGCTCTCCCGCCGGGTCGGCGGTCGCGCACGCACCGTGTACCAGGCGCTGGTGTTCCTGCCGATGCTCGTCACGCCGGTCGCGACCGCCGCGGTGTGGCGGTGGATGCTGACCCAGGACGGCCTCGTCAACCAGGTGCTCGGGGTCGTCGGCGCCGATGCCGGCAACTGGTTCCGCAACGTCGACACCGCGCTCGTCGCGATCATCCTCATCACCGGCTGGCAGATCACCGGGTTCGCGGTGCTCGTGTTCGCGGCCGGGCTGGCCGGCATCGACGGCGAGTACGTCCAGGCGGCCGCCCTCGACGGCGCCTCCCGCCGGCGGATCCTGGGGACGATCACGCTGCCGTTGCTCTCGCCGACCGTGCTGTTCATGACGCTGATGACGGTCCTGCTCTCGGCACAGTGGTCGTTCGCGCTGATCGACCTGCTCACCCAGGGCGGCCCCTCCGGGACGACCATGAACGTCTACTACCTGCTCTACAAGTTCGGGTTCACGAACTTCGACGTCGGGTTCGCGTCGGCCGCCTCGGTCGTGTTCTTCGCCGCGTTCGGGGTGCTGGCGGCCGGCCTGCTCGCGCTGCTCCGGCGCTTCAGCTTCTACGACAACTGAGGGGACTCACACGGTGCTGACTCCTGTCGAACCGCCGCCCGGGCGGGCGGCCCCGACGACGATGCCGGAACCGACCGGCCACCGGCCGCCGTGGTGGCGCGGCATCGGTGGCCACGTCGTGCTCGCCGTCGCGGGTCTGGCGAGCGCGTTCCCGGTGTACTGGATGTACGCCACGTCGGTGAAGCCGTCCGAGGACGTGCTCGACCGGCGGCTCGTGCCCGCGTCGGTCACGCTGGACAACTACGCCCACGTGCTGGCGAGCCTGCCGTTCGGCTCCATGCTGGTCGGGACGTTCCTGATGGCCGCCGCCGTGGCCGCGGGCACGGTGCTGACCAGCGTCCTGGCCGCGTACGCGCTGGCCCGGTGGGACTTCCCGGCCAAACGCCTGATCATGCTGCTGATCGTGTGCACCTGGCTGGTCCCGGTGCAGGCCACGATGCTGCCGAACTACGTCCTGATCTCCCAGCTCGGCCTGCTGGAGACGCTGACCGCCGTCGTGCTGCCGCAGCTCGTCACGGCGGTCGCGGTGCTCCTGCTCTTCCAGCACGTCAGCGCGTTCCCGCGGGAACTGTTCGACGCGGCCACGATGGACGGTCGCTCACCGTTCGGCACCCTGGTCAGCGTGCTGCTGCCGAACATCCGGCCCGCGATCGCGGCGGTCACCATCCTCGCCTTCATCGGGGCGTGGAACGAGTACTTCTGGCCGACGATGGTGCTGCGCCGCAGCGACGACCTGATCCAGGTCGGGATCCGCTCGTTCCTCACCTCCGAGGGGAACGACTGGGGAGCGCTGATGGCCGCGTCCGGACTGGCCTGCCTGCCGGTGTTCGCGCTGTACTTCGCGCTGCAGCGGCAGGTCGTCGACGCCTTCGTCCGCTCGGGACTGCGATGATCCTGCCCGTGAACCGCCCGGCACCAGGACCCTCGGAAGCCCTGCCCAGGATCCGCGCGATGCTGGGCAGGTTGGTGGCCAGCGAGCAGCGGGTCGCCACGGTGCTGCTCGACCACCCCGAGCAGGTCCTGCACTGGTCGGTCGCCGAGATCGCCGACGCGGCGAGCACCTCCACGGCGACCGTCGTGCGGACGTGCAAGAGCCTCGGCTTCACCGGGCTCCAGCAGCTGCGGCTGGCGCTCGCGCGGGAGGTCCCCGACCGCCCCCCGCCGGAGCCGGCGACGGTGGCCGCGGTCTTCGCCACCGCGATCGAGAGCCTGCGCCTCGGCGCCGACACCATCGACCAGGCCCAGGTCGACGGCGCCGTGGCGGCGCTCGCCGCGGCGAACCGGCGGCTGTTCGTCGGCACGGGAGCCTCCGCACCGCCGGTGCAGGACGCCGCGTTCCGCTTCGTCTGCGCCGGGTGGCCGACGGAGGCGCCGGCCGACAACGTCGCCCAGCTCCTGACCGCCCGCCTGCTCGCCCCGGACGACGTGTGCCTCGCCGTGAGCCACAGCGGCGCGAACCGGCCCACGCTGGCCGCCGTCGCCGCCGCCCGGGAGGCCGGTGCCACGACGATCGGGATCTCCAGCTTCGCCGACTCGGCGCTGATCCAGCAGGTCGACGTCCCGCTCGTCGCCGGCACGGCCGTCGGCCCGATGGGGACCGACGTGGTGACCGGCCGGGTCTCGCACGTCCTCCTGCTCCACGCGTTGCAGGTCGGCATCGCCCGGAGCGCACCGGGGGTCAGCCGGCATGCGCAGACCAAGCTCGCCGGGCTGCTGGACGGGCTCGCCGCGGAGTCCCCCCGCGACCACAGGGACGCGTGGACGCTCTGACACCCGTCCGGGGGCGACCGCCTAGGTCGGGCATGCCCCCGGCGCCGTGTGTTCGGATCGCGTAAGGATCGTGCCTCCGGCGCGGTTCCGGTGGTTAGCCTGCGGGAATGAGTCGGGCACCCGCGCCGCTCGTGGCGCTCGTCGGATGCAAGCGCAGCAGGTTCGCCATGGCCGGGCGGCACCGCGTGCTGACCGTACGGGACGGCCGGGTCCGCATCCTGGGACGGCAGGGAGCCGTCGATCTCGATGCCCCCGTCGGCGCGGTGACCGCCCGGCTCACCAGGACGCGGACGGTCGAGCTCCGTACGGACGCCACCTCGGTGTACGTCTTCGGCGTCCTGGAACTGGGCAACCTCCACCGGGAGCTGCAGCAGATCGCCGCCGACGCGAGTGCCGGTGCGGAACTGATCGGCCCGGAACCGAGCGGGTTCCTCGGGATCTACTCGCCGAAGGCGGTCACCGGGACGGCGAGGATCAGCAGCGCCATCGCCGAGGCCCTCCACGAGCGGGGTGTGGGGCAGGGGGAGTAGGGAACGTGTCGGCGATTCCCGCGCCCGACGACGTCGGCGGGAACGAGATCGGCCGTCCGGGTCGACCGTGCCCCTCAGGTCCGGCCGGCCGTGTACACCCGGACGTAGTCGATCTCCATATCGCCCTCGGCCTCCGGGAGACCCGGGGCGAGGCCGTTGCAGGCGAGGATGAGCCGGCGGTCCTGGGTGGCGAGCAGCTCGCGGTGTTCCGGGTTCTCGATCTCGCGGTGCAGCTGCCGGAGCAGGGTTCCCTCGAAGTAGAGGTTCACCTCGCCGTTGCGGCGTTCCAGGCCGTACCGGTGGAATCCCCGGTCGAGGTCGGCCCCGGTGGGGAACGACCGGCCCAGCTTCGGCGTGAGATCCGCGTGCGGTGGGGGCGACGGCGTCCACCGCCACAGGTGGGCGCTGCTGCGCACGTTCTGCCGTCCGGCGTGCCGGTTGTCCTGGTGGTACTCCTGCAGGTCGATCTCGACGTTCAGGTCGCCGTCCGGCCCGGGGCCGGTCTCCTGCTGCACCCAGATCGCCGAGTTCACGTTCGCCGCGAACGGGATCATCTTCGCCCGCACCTCGAGGTAGGTGTCGGCACCGATGGCGAACGCGGAGTGCAACAGCCCGGCACGCCAGGGACCCGATCCGGAAGGCCGCCGGACCTCGATGTGGAGGCGTCCGCCGTGGACGGTCGCCCGGTCGGGTTCGAAGTGGAGGCCCCCACCGCCGCTCGTCCAGTGGTCGGTGGCCCACCTGGACGGGTCCCACGCGTCGCCGTCGAACTCGTCTGCGGGCCGGGTCGATCGTCCACTCACCGGGTGGGAGGGCCGGTCGGTCTTCCGGCGGAAGGTCGGGCCGGTCCGTTCGCCCGGCCGGTGCCCGGTCGCTGCCGGGCGTGCACCCACCGGCGGCCGGGAGCACGGCGCCTGCCCCCAGGACCGCGGCGGCCGCCCGCAGGAACCCGCGGCGCCCCACCGTCTCCGCGCCGCCCGTCATGCTGTCCCCCGTGAGCCCATCGCCCCCATTGTGCGGGTGCGTCGCACCGGATGTCGGTGCGCCGGGTTCGGCCGGTCGGTGCAGCGTCACCGGGCATCGGGGTCACCGCGATGACCGATGCGACGTCGTGGCGGGACGGGTGGTCATGACCGCGATCGGCGGGGTGGCGGGCGCGTTCGCTGCGATGGGCGTGGTCTTCGTCGTGGCCGGTCTGGGGCAGGTCCTCCGTCCCGTGCTGCGGGAACGGCGTGCCCGTCGGTGGACGCCGGTCCGGGCCGACGTCGTCGCCGTCCGGCAGGACAGACGCGTCCGCACCGGGGACCGTGCTCGCTCGATCACCGTGACCGTGGTGACCTACCGGTACCGGCTGCCGCACGGCGGACCGCTGCACGAGGCCGAGGCCGACCTCTCGGACAGTGACATCGCCGTTCCCGGGACGACCGCGACGGTCCACGTCGATCCGGACGATCCCACCCGCTCGCAGTACCGGTGCCGCGGTTCCGCCGGGCACGGCTGCTCGGGCGTGGTGTTCGTCGTCCTCGGTGCGGTCGCCGTCTGCATCGGGGCACTGCTGTGGGGGAGCGCATCATGAACCTGTACGGATCGGCGCAGGTGGCGATCGGTGTCCTGCTGTGCATCGTCGCCGTGGTGGGCGCGGGCAGGATGCTGCGTGAGCTGCGGGACATGCCGGACTGGCCGGCCGTCACGGGGGAGGTCACCGGCCTGTCCCGGGACGAGGACCCGGCGCGTCCGGGGAGGGCACGCCGGGAGCTCACCGTCCACTACCGCTACCGGGACGGGAACGACGACGAGCGCGACGGCCGGGCACCGCTGCGCACCGACCGGAGCGTCGAGGCCGGTCAGGCCGTCCGGGTCCAGGTGAACCCGCGCGACCCCGCGCAGTCGCGGCCGGTGGCCGCACCGCGCGGCGTCGTCATCGGCTTCACGGTCTTCTGCGGCGCCCTCGGCGTCGCCGGCCTGGCCGCCCTGCTGTCCGGGCTGGCCCGGGTGTTCCCGACCTGACACCGCAGGCGCCCGCGCGGCCGCCGGCGACGAGGAGTACGGCGGTAACGCCGTCCACACCGGCGGCGAGGACGGCGTGCCGGACGGTGTGGGGACGCGGCGCCACCGCCGAGATGCCGCCCCGGCACGGAGGGTGGGCATCCGAGCATGGAGACGACCGGCGGCCACGGCATCGCGTCGCGGCACTGGCGATTGCACGGCTTCTGGCTCGCATGGTTCTGGACCTCCTGGGTGATCTCCGTTGTCCTGTTCGCTGGCGGTGTCGTCGTGCTGGCCGTCGGTGGGCCGGGACCCGGAGCGTCGGTCACGTTCGGTGTCGCCGTGGTGCTGGTCGGGCTCGCCGGGGTGATCGGCTGGCAGCTGGCCAGCACCGCCGTCGACGTGACCCTGGACGCGGACGGCACTGTGGTCCTGCGACGTCAGCGGGGTGTGGTGCGGACGCACGTGGTGCGCGTCCGACGCCTGCGACGCTCGGCTCTGCGATCCAGCTTCACCCCGACCGTCATCGAGACGGCCGACGGGTGGGCGTACTTGATCCACCCGAGGCCGGAGCGTGACGACCTGGTCGCCGCGCTCCGGCGGCTCGACCCGGACCTGGTGGTCGAACTCTGAGATGCCGCGCCGGGCTGCTGGACGGGTGCGTGCCGGTGCTGCCCGAGTACCGTTCCCGACCGGGAGGCGCGGTGCGATGCTGCGCATCTCGCTCCTCGGCGAGCAGGTGATCATCGACGAGGAGGCCGGTCGTGTCCGGCCCCGCTCACGCCGTGCTCACTAGGTTCCCCGCAGCCTCGACGCCGAGGGCACGGAGATCACCAGGAGCCGACCGTGACCATCAAGCTGTTCCCGTCGCCCCCACCGATCCAGGGCAACGCCACGGCGATGCCGATGCACGAGCGAACCGGGGTCCGCGCCGCCGCGGCACATGCCCGCAGGATCTACCCGGGCCCGCTCGGGGAACTGGTGTTCCGCGAGCTGCGCGCGTACGCCGACTTCGGCTACCGGATCGCGGACGACGGGCTGATCCCGCGCCTCACCACCGCCGTCCTGGCCACGCGGTCCGATCGGCCCGCCGAGCCGGGCCGCTGACGCGGACCGGTGATCCCGGCGAAAAAATCTCGGGCGGTGATGTCGAGAACCCGCGTCCGGCTCCGTCCCCGGGGTGAGCGCGACGAAGATGGGTCGCGCCGGCACAGAGGGAGAACGACGATGGCCAAGTACCTGCTGCTCAAGCACTACCGTGGCGCCCCTGCGGCGGTCAACGACGTGCCGATGGACCGGTGGACACCCGAGGAGGTCTCGGCCCACATCCAGTACATGAACGACTTCGCGGCGAAGCTCGAGGGGACCGGCGAGTTCGTCGACGGGCAGGCGCTCGCACCCGAGGGCGTCTGGGTCCGGTACGACGGCGAGGGACGCCCGCCGGTCACCGACGGCCCGTTCGCGGAGACCAAGGACCTCATCGCCGGCTGGATGGTGATCGACGTCGACAGCTACGAGCGCGCCGTCGAGCTGGCCGGGCAGCTGTCGGCCGCCCCCGGGGCGGGCGGGGAGCCGATCCACGAGTGGCTCGAGGTGCGCCCGTTCCTGACCGAGCCGCCCACCATCACGGAGTGACCTCCGAGATGGACGAGGCCCTGCTCAGGAGCCTCATCCCGGGTGTGCTCGCCGTCCTCGTCCGCCGCGGAGCCGACTTCGCGGCGGCCGAGGACGCCGTGCAGGACGCGCTGGTCGAGGCGATCCGGGCCTGGCCCGGCGACCCGCCGCGGGACCCGAAGGGCTGGCTGGTCACCGTGGCCTGGCGCCGGTTCCTCGACGCCACCCGCTCGGAGGCGACCCGCCGCCGCCGGGAGGACCTGGTGGACGCCGAGCCGGAGCCGGGGTCGGCGCCCGCGGTGGACGACACGCTCCAGCTCTACTTCCTGTGCGCCCACCCGTCGCTGACGCCGTCGTCCGCGGTCGCGCTCACGCTGCGCGCCGTGGGCGGGCTGACCACCCGCCAGATCGCCCAGGCCTACCTGGTGCCCGAGGCGACCATGGCGCAACGGATCAGCCGGGCCAAGCGCACCGTCGCGGGCGTGCGGTTCGACCAGCCCGGCGACGTCGCGACCGTGCTGCGCGTGCTCTACCTCGTCTTCAACGAGGGCTACTCCGGCGACGTCGACCTCGCCGCCGAGGCAATCCGGCTCACCCGCCGGCTCGCCGCGGCGATCGACCACCCGGAGGTGGCGGGGCTGCTCGCCCTCATGCTGCTGCACCACGCCCGGCGGGCGGCCCGGACCGCGCCCGACGGCAGCCTGGTTCCGCTCGCCGAGCAGGACCGCGGCCGGTGGGACACCGCGGCGATCGCCGAGGGCATCGCGATCCTGCAGGCGGCACTGGCCCGGGACCAGCTGGGCGAGTTCCAGGCGCAGGCCGCCGTCGCGGCGCTGCACGCCGACGCGCCGACCGCGGAGGAGACCGATTGGGTGCAGATCGTCGAGTGGTACGACGAGCTGGTGCGCCTGACCGCCAGCCCGGTCGTCCGGCTCAACCGCGCGGTGGCCGTCGGCGAGGCGGACGGGGCGCGCGCCGGCCTGGCCGCGCTCGCCGAGCTGGACGACTCGCTGCCCCGGTACACCGCGGTGGCCGCGTACCTCCACGAGCGCGACGGTGACCCGGCGACGGCGGCGCGGCTCTACGCCGAGGCCGCCCGGAAGGCGTCCAACGCCGCCGAGCGCGACCACCTGACCCGCCAGGCCGCCCGGCTCAACGCCCGGCGAGGGCCGTGACGGCCCGGCCCGCTGGATTGCGCGAGCGATTTCCGTCGACCGGCGGAAAAGGGCGGAACGGGCCGCCCGGAATGTCGCGGCCGTCGATCCGGACCGATTCCCGAACAATCGAGTCGAATCCCGTCCGGGCCGGGCTCATCCGGTGGCGTCGGCGGGTGTGAACTTCTCGCGGTGGATCAGGCGCGGCGCCATCCGCCGGCGCTTGAACGCCTTCACGCCCGCCTCCACCATCGCCGGTGGGCCGCACAGCCAGCCCGACCACCCGCGGGCGCTCGCCACGTCGTCGACGAACAGGTCGGTCGGGAACCCGGCGCGGTAGGCCGTCCCCGCAGGCGGCGCCTCGTGGGACAGCGCCGGGACGAACGAGAACCCCGGATGCGCGTCGGCGATCTCGGCGATCAGGTCGAGGTCGTAGAGGTCCGCCGCCCCGCGGACCCCGTGGTAGAGCAGCACCTGCCGGTCCCGGTCGCGGGCCAGCGCCGTGCGCACCAGCCCGAGCAGGGGCGCGAGCCCGGTCCCGCCCCCGATCAGCACCATCGGTGCGCCGGTGTCCTCCTCCTCGCCGGGCAGGACGAAGTCGCCGAGCGGCCCGGTGACCGCGACCCGGTCACCGGCGGCGAGACCGTCGAAGATCCAGCCTTCGGTGGCGGCCCCGCCCGGGACCGACCGCACGTGCAGCTCCAGGACCTTGTCCTCGTCCGCGGTGTTGGCCAGCGAGTACTGCCGCCGCAGGTCGGTGCCGGGCACGGTGAGCTCGACGTACTGGCCCGCGTCGAAGGCGAGCGGCTCGGGCAGGCCGAGCCGCAGCCGCCGGGTGTCGCGGGCGATGTCGGCGATCTCCAGGACGGTCGCCGTCAGGTCGCGCAGCGGGTGGGTGGTCCGCCCGGCGGCGCCGCCGGTGGGCTCGACGACGGCGTCCGAGCGGAGCCGGGCCTGGCAGGCCAGCGCCAGCCCGCCGGCGCGCTCCTGCGCGGTGAGGGTGTCCGCGGGGGAGTCCCGGTGGTCGACCTCACCGCTGACCACCCGCAGCTTGCAGGTCCCGCACGTGCCCTGGTTGCAGGAGTTCGGCATCCACACGCCGGCCCGGAGGAACGCGTCGAGGACCGCCTGGTCGTCCCCGCACGGCACCCGCCGGTCGCCGACGGTCGCGGTGAAGCCCATGTCAGACCTCCCAGGTGACGTGCAGGCTCGTCGGCCCGCGGAAGCCCCAGCCCCAGAACTCGACGCCCGAGGACGTGTCGCGGCGCAGGTTCGGGATGGACTCGAACAGCTCCTCGAGGGCGATCCGCATGACGTGGTTGGCGTAGTAGATGCCCGCGCACGCGTGGTCGCCCGCGCCGAACGCCAGGTGCGGCAGCGGCGGGCGGTGCAGGTCGTAGCGGGTCGGCGCCTCGTACACGCCGGTGTCGTGGTTGGCGGAGCCGTAGGAGAGGATCACCGGTGTCCCCGCCGGCAGGTCGACACCGGCCACCGTGACCGGCTTCGTCGAGATGCGTGCGGTGGCCGACCAGATCGGCGAGGTCCAGCGCATGCCCTCGGAGATCGCCCGCGGGATGAGGGCCGGGTCGTCGACGACCGCCTCGAGCTGCTCGGGCTCGCTGAACAGCCCGACCAGCGTCGATCCCATCCCGTGGCCGGGCTCCTGCATGGCGCCGAGCAGGTAGACGTAGATCGTCGGGTAGATGTACTCGCGGTCGCGGGTCTTCCCGGGCGGCATGCCGTCGTGCAGCCAGTGCGAGATCGCGCTGTCGTCCGGCTCGACGATCCACCTGTCGATCAGCGGGTCGACCGCGGCCTGGATCTCGGCCTTGGCCTCGTCGCCCTCGACGAAGCCCTCGGGGTTGGCGAACTCGCCGTCCTCGGTCATGGCTGCGTTGGTGAACGAGCGGCTGAGCTTGGCGAACCACTCGCGGAGCTTGTCTGACTCGACGCTCTGCAGACCCAGGAGGTCACCGAGCGACCGCACGCTCACCGGCTCGCAGTACTGCGACACGAGCTCCGCGTGCCCGTCGTCCTCGAACCGTTCGAGGTAGCGGCGGGCGATGGGCCGGACGAGGTCGTCGACGTAGCGGTCCACCTCCACCGGCTGCAGGGCCGGCTCGACCATGCCCCGCAGGTCGGCGTGGATGTCCCCGTTGACGCCGATGATCGCCGGGTGGCCGAACGTCCGTCCGCCGGCCGGGGTGATGACGGCCTCGAAGTCCGGGCTGGTCGCGATCTCACGGCAGATCTCCGCGGTGGACGCGACGTACGAGCCGAGTACGGGAACGTACGCGAGCGGGGCCTCGGCCCGCAGCCGCTCGTAGGCCCGGTACGGGTTGCGCTCCAGCTCGGTCATGGTGATGTCGGCCAGCCAGGCGAGATCGGGCGCGGTCGTGGTGTCGCGGGTCGTCGTCATCGACGGTCCTCCTCGTCGCGGGTGTCCGGGAGGCGAAAGGTAGATCGCCGGAATCGGCGCCGACGACACGATGTGCGCGGCGGCGGTACGGATCGCGCGGGAGATTTCCGCCACCGTCAATTCGGGTAGAATCGCGCCATGCCCGCACGGCGCAGTGCGACCGCCCGCGACTGGGAACAGGTTTCGAAGGCCGTGGCGAATGCGTACTTCCCGCACGAGCTGACCGTTCCCGGCGGCCGGCGCGAGCCCCGGCTGACGCTGCGGACGCTCGACCTGGGCCCGGTCCTGATCGGCTACGTGGGGTGGGGCGCCGACGTCCAGGTGGAGTGCGACTACCCGGGTGCCTACGAGGTCAACATGCCGCTGACCGGCCATCTCGTCAGCCGTGGGCGGCACGGCGTCGTCACCTCGGTGTCCGGCCAGGCGACCGTGTTCCGGGCGGACACCCCGACCTTGATCAGCCACTGGGACGCCACCTGCACCGTGCTCGGCGTCAAGTTCGACCGGGCCTGGCTGGACCGGGAGGCGGAGCGGGTGCTCGGCCCCGGACCCGTCCGGACGTCGGTCGTGCTCCCCGAGCAGCTCGAGCTGGGTTCCGGTGCCCTGCGGGACTGGCGCACGCTCGTCGGGGGCCTGGCCGCGCACCTGCGCGAGCCGCGGTTGTTCGCCGACCAGCCGGTGGTGCGCGAGCAGCTGGCGGGGGCGGTCGCGACCGGTTTCCTGCTGGCCGGCTGCCCGGACGCGGGGCGGGGGCCGGTGGCGCGTCCGCGGTCGATCTCACGGGTGGTGGACGCGGTGCGCGACGACCCGGCGCGGGCCTGGCGGGCCGCGGACATGGCCGCGGTCGCCGGGACCAGCGTCCGGCGGTTGCAGGAGGGCTTCCGCGAGTGGATGGGGTGCTCGCCGACCGAGTACCTCGTCGACGTGCGCCTGCAGCACGCCCGCGCCGAGCTCGACGCCGGCCGGGGCGCTTCGGTCAGCGAGGTCGCCGCGCGGTGGGGGTTCTCGAGCGCGAGCCGGTTCGCCGCGGCCTACCGCCGGCGGTACGGGTGCGCCCCGTCCCAGTCGCGCCGCTGACCCGCCGTCAGCCCGCAGGCGGCGCCGTGGCGGGATCGACCCGGAGCCCCACGGTGAGCCGGCGCAGCAGGTCGTCGAGGGCGGCCGCGTCCGGGCCGAGCACCTCGTCGAACCGCTCCCGGACCGCGGCGACGGCGGCGTCCCACCGGGCCAGCTCCTCCCGGCCCCGCGCCGAGGCGAAGATCAGTACCCGGCGGCGGTCGAGCTCGTCGGGCCGCCGCAGCACCAGGTTCGCCGACACCATCCGGTCGACGAGCTTGGTGCACTTCGGCGGGAGCAGCAGCGCGTACTCGGCGACGACGTTCATCGGGCACCCGCCCTGGGCGACGAGCAACGACAGGATCCGCCACTGGTCGATGTCGGCGCCGGCGGCGCGGAGGGCCTCGTCGAGCCGTTGGGTGGCCGTGCGTTCGGCCATCGAGAGCAGCCGCAGTGTCTCAGCGGGACCCGGTGGTGACATCGACGACGACTATCCCTCCGAACGAACCAGTGCTCTCGCAGGTGGATCAGCACTAGCGTAGCCGGATGGCGCCATCGCGTCTCTCGTTGCCACCCGCGCGCAGGCGCGATGCGATCACCATGGCCCTCGTCATCCCGCTCCAGGGACCGGCGGGGATCTTCGGGCCGTCCTGCGAGAGCTGCGGCACGCTGGCCATGGAGGAGATCAACGACGAGGGCGGTGTGCTGGGCCGCGAGCTGCGGCTGCTCCCGGTGGACGGCGGCGCGTCGCCCGACGAGGTCGCCCGCGAGGTGGCGGCCCTGGTCCGGGCCGGCAGTGTCGACGCCGTCTCCGGCTGGCACATCTCCGCGGTCCGGGAGGCCGTCGCGCCGGCGATCGACGGCCGTGTCCCGTATGCCTACACCGCGCTGTACGAGGGCGGCGAGCACCGGCCCGGCGTGTTCCTCACCGGGGAGACCCCGGACCTGCAGCTGGGCCCCACGCTGGACTGGTTCGCCGAGACCGTCGGCGTGCGCCGCTGGACGATCGTGGGGGACGACTACGTCTGGCCGCGCCGCTCGGCCGCCACCGCGCGCCGCTACCTGCGCCGGATCGGCGGCACCGTCTGCGACGAGATGTACGTGCCGCTGGGCACCAGCCGGTTCGACGGCGTCCTGCGCCGGGTCGAGCGCAGCGGCTGCGAGGCCGTGCTGATGCTGCTGATCGGCGACGACGCCGTCGAGTTCAACCGCGCGTTCGCGGCCGCCGGCATGGACCGCGACATCCTGCGGTTCAGCTCGCTGATCGACGAGAACGTCCTGCTCGCCTCGGGGGCCGACAACACCCGCGGCCTCATGACGTCGGCCGGCTACTTCGAGGACCTCGCCACCACCGCGGGGCTGGACTTCGCCGCGGCGTACTCCCGCCGGTTCGGCCCGGAGGCGCCGGTGCTCAACAGCCTGGGCGAGTCCTGCTACGAGGGCGTGCGCCTGTTGACGGCCCTGATGCGCCGGGCCGGGTCGCCGGAGGTGGGCCCGATGACCGCGGTGTCCGACGGCCTGTCCTACGACAGCCCCCGCGGGACCGTCGAGGTCCGTGACCGGCACCTGCGCCAGCGGGTCTTCCTCGCCGCGGCGGACGGGCTGACCTGGGACGTCATCCAGGAGCTCTGAGGCCCGGCGGTCGAGGGCCGAAGCAACGGCACTGAGGCCCGGCGGTCGAGGGCCGAAGCATGGGCTCTGAGGCCCGGCGGTCGAGGGCCGAAGCATGGCACTGAGGCCCGGCGGTCGAGGGCCGAAGCAACGGCACTGAGGCCCGGCGGTCGAGGGTCGAAGCAACGGCACGAATCGTTGACACGCATGCGCGGGCCACAGTAGATTTCCTGAGAAACTATTTCCGGTGCGGGATGGGCGGACATGGCGACCTACACGTATCGTTGCGCGACCGACGGCTCCGTCGACGTGCAGCGGCCGATCGGCACCGCCCCGGCGTCGGTCCCGTGCCCGCGCTGCGGCACGGCGTCACCCCGCGTGATCACCGCACCCATGCTCGGTCTCGGTGACCGCGGCCGGATGGCCGTGATCGACCGGGCCGAGCGGTCGCGGACCGAGCCGGAGGTCGTCACCTCCCTGCCGGGGACCGGCCGGCCGGCCCGCCCGGCGCCCGCGCTCGAGCCCCGCACCCGCGGACTGCCGCGCCCCTAGCGTCTTCACCCTCCGTCGCGCTCCGCACCGTCCCGCCGGGCCGGTGCGGGTCACCCACCTCACGAGAGGTCGTGTCGTCATGCCCGAGGTCGTGTTCCCCCTCGACTCCCGCAAGAAGTTCACCGACCAGCCGATCGTCGGTCACAACCGCTGGCACCCGGACATCCCTGCCCAGGTGCGGGTCCGGCCGGGCGACGTGTTCCGGGTCGACTGCCGCGAGTGGTTCGACGGCGCCATCCGCAACGACGACTCCGCCGACGACATCCTCAACGCCCCGCTCGCGAGCGTGCACGCACTCTCCGGGCCGATCCACGTCGAGGGTGTCGAGCCGGGTGACCTGCTGATCGTCGACATCCTCGACGTCGGCCCGATCCCGCAGGAGGACTCCGGGCCGCTGGCCGGTCAGGGCTGGGGCTACACCGGTGTGTTCGCCACCCGCAACGGCGGCGGCTTCCTGACCGAGCAGTTCCCGGACGCGTACAAGGTCGTCTGGGACTTCCGCGGCGGCGTGGCCACCTCCCGGCACGTCCCGCACGTGTCGTTCACCGGCATCGTCCACCCCGGACTGATGGGGACCGCGCCGTCACAGGAGCTGCTGCGCACCTGGAACGCCCGCGAGCAGGCACTGATCGACACCGATCCGCACCGGGTACCGGCGCTCGCGCTGCCGCCGAACCCGGACTCGGCGATCCTCGGCAGCCTCACCGGTGCCGAGTTCGACAGGGTCGCCGGGGAGGGTGCGCGCACCGCGCCGCCCCGGGAGAACGGCGGCAACCAGGACATCAAGAACCTCACCCGGGGCAGCCGCGTGTTCTACCCGGTGTTCGTCGACGGCGCGAAGCTGTCGGTCGGTGACCTGCACTTCTCGCAGGGCGACGGCGAGATCACCTTCTGCGGGGCGATCGAGATGGGCGGGTTCATCGACCTGCACGTCGACGTCATCAAGGGAGGCATGGACAAGTACGGCGTGTCCGAGAACGCGATCTTCATGCCGGGCCGGACGGACCCGCAGTACAGCGAGTGGCTGGCGTTCTCCGGGACGTCGGTGACCCTCGACGGCGAGCAGCGCTACCTCGACTCGCACCTGTCGTACCAGCGGGCCTGCCTGCACGCGATCGACTACCTGCAGCAGTTCGGCTACTCGGACATCCAGGCCTACATGATCCTCGGTGCCGCGCCGATCGAGGGCAGGTTGTCGGGCGTCGTCGACATCCCGAACTCCTGCTCGACGGTCTACCTCCCCACCGAGATCTTCGACTTCGAGGTGCGGCCCGGCAAGGACGGCCCGGCCCGGATCGACCCGGGGCAGGGCGTCCCGGTGGCCAGGGCCTGACCGATGGACGCCGTCGGCCTGCTGTTCGTCGGTGCGGTGCTGTTCATCAACGGGGCGATGCTGCTGGGCTGGGTGGACACGCGGTCCGCCGCACCGATGAACTTCTTCGTCGGCGGCCTGCAGATCGTCACACCGACGTACCTGATCTTCACGGCGAACGGGGACGCGGACACGATCGTCGCCGCGTCCGGCCTCTACCTGTTCGCGTTCACGTACCTCTACGTCGCGCTGAACATCACGCTCGACCTGGACGGCACCGGGGCTCGGCTACTTCTGCCTGTTCGTCTTCGTCTCGGCGCTGGTGTTCTCCTGGCTGAACTTCACCCGGTTCGCCGATCCGGGGTTCGGCGTCATCTGGCTGTACTGGGCGTTCCTGTGGCTGCTGTTCTTCCTGCTGCTCGGCCTCAAGCGGGAACGGCTCGGCCGCTACACCGGGGCGGTCTGTGCGATCCAGGGCTGGGTGACGGGCTGGCTCCCGGCGTTGCTGCTGCTCACCGGGTCCTACACCGCTCTGGCCGGCACGGTGGCCGTGGTCCTCGCGGTGGCCGGGGTGGTGGCGTTCGCGGGCATGTACCCGGTGCTCACCCGGCGCCGCGACGGGGTCGCGCCTGCCCCGGAGTCGCAGGCGGCGACCTGACGGCGCTCTACCGCCGGTGATCGACCGTTGTGGAGTGTGGCGTTCGCGAGGCGGGCGCTGCACTCCATAACGGTCGATCATGGCTGGGGTCGACCGCTGTTCCGGGGCCGGCCGTCCAGCCGGACGTCGGGGTCGGGGACCCCGAACAGCCCGCCGCGCGTTGGCCCGCCGGGCACGCGGTCGACGACCTCGAACAGCTCCATCGCGCCGGTCACCTGCAGGGCCCGCCGGGCCGGCCTGCTGCCGCCGCACAGGATGCGGAGCTGGGTGCCCTCGGCGGCGAGCAGGTCCCGGGCCTCGACGAGCGACGTCAGCCCGGCGGTGCCGAGGAAGTCGACACCGGACAGGTCCAGGACCACATCGGAACCCTCCTCTGCGCAGAGGCCGAGCTCGGTGCACAGGTCGGGCGCGGTCTCGTCGTCGACGGAGCCGATCGCGCGCAGCACCACCGTGCCCGAGGGGTGTCGCGAGCGCTCGAACCGCAGGACGGGCCCGGTACGCGCCACGCGGACCGGATCCGGCCGGCGCTGCCGGTGGTCGTCCGTCATCGGCCGTCCCTTCCCGGTACCGGTGCCTCCGGTACACCGGCCCAGCATCGCAGCGGAACGGGGCGTGCGCGACGCGTAGCCTTCGGCCCACGTCAGCAGCACCGCCGGAGGAGGACCGCCGTGAGCGCCTCGACCCTCACCGCCGCCGAGATCGCCGGGATGATCGACCACGCGATCCTGAAACCCGAGCTGACCAGGGACGACGTCGACGCACAGCTCGACCTCGCTGCTCGATACCGGATCTTCAGCGTGTGCGTGCGGCCGAGCGACGTCGCGCACGCGGCCGTTCGGCTGGCCGGTACCGGCGTCGCGGTCGGGACCGTGATCGGCTTCCCGCACGGCACGACCAGCACCGCGGCCAAGGTCGCGGAGTCCCGGCAGGCGATCGCCGACGGTGCGGCCGAGCTCGACATGGTCCTCAACGTGGGACGGCTGCGCAGCGGCCTGCTCGACGACGTCGAGGCCGACATCCGGGCCGTCGTCGAGGCCGCAGGCGGCCGGGTCGTGAAGGTCATCCTGGAGACGGCGCTGCTGTCCGACGACGAGATCGTCGCCGGTTGCACGGCGGCCGAGCGGGCGGGAGCGGCGTTCGTGAAGACCTCCACCGGGTTCGCCGGGGGTGGAGCGACCCCCGGGCACGTCGCGCTCATGCGGCGGACGGTCGGGCCGTCCGTGCAGGTGAAAGCCTCAGGCGGGGTGCGGGACCTGGACACCGTGCTGGCGTTCCACGCGGCGGGGGTGACCCGGTTCGGCACCAGCGGCACCGCGACGATCCTCGACGACGCCGCGGCCCGCGAGGCCGGCGGCACCGGTGCGGCCCGGGTGGACGACACGTCCTACTGACCGGTACGCCGGTGGTCCGATCTGAGAAGCTTGCGCCGCGACGTTCGGAGCGAACCGGAGGAGACCGATGGCAGAGCAGCCCGTCCCGTCCCCGTGGTCGCCCGCGGGGATCACCGGGACGCTGATCGGGACCGCGCTCGGGACCGTCGGTGCCGCGGTCGAGATCGGACGCCGGCTGCCGGGATGGCTCGCCGAGGCACCCCGCGCGGCCGAGGCGGTGCCGGCGGTGGCGGGCGAGCTGACGTCGCTGCCGCGCCGGATCGGCGGTGTCGAGTCCGCGCTCACCGGGCTCGCTCCGGTGCTCGACGACGTCCTCGGCCGGGTCGTCGCGCTCTGGGACGACCCGGAGACCGTCGCCCGGGTGGACCAGCTGACGAAGGCCGTGGTCGAGCTGGCCGGTGCGGCCGGCCCGCTGACGGAGCTCGCCGGGGCGCGCCGCGACCTCGGCACCCTGGCCGGTGCGGTCGAGCCGCTGCGGGAGCTCGCCGCCCTCCGCGACGACCTGCACGAGCTGGCAGGGGTCCGGGCGGACCTGCACGAGCTCGCGGGCGTGCGGGCGGACCTGCACGAGCTCGCGGCCGCGGTCGGGCCGCTCGGAGACCTGGCCTCCGCGGTCGGGCCGCTGTCCGAGCTCGCGTCGGCCGTCGAACCGCTGTCGGAGCTGTCGTCGGCGGTGGAGCCGCTGCGCCACCTCGCCGGCGCCCGCGACGATCTGGCCGCCCTCGCCGGTGCGGTCGCGGCCCTGGACCGGCTCGCCGAGGCCGTCGGGCCCCTGCAGGAGCTCGCCGGCACCCGGGGTGACCTCGCCGAGCTCGCCGGCGCCGTGCCGCCGCTGCGCCAGCTGGCGTCGGCCCGGGAGCACCTGGAGACGCTCACCGCGGCCGTGCCGTCGGTGCAGGACCTCGCCGCCACCCGCGACGACCTCGCCCGGCTCGCCGAGGCGGTCGCACCGCTGCAGGAACTGGCGCTGACCCGGGCGGACCTCACCGTGCTCGCCGGTGCGGTCGAGCCGTTGCGGGAGCTGGCCCGGACCCGGGGGGACCTCACGACGCTCGCCGGCGCCGTCGAACCGTTGCAGGAGCTCGCGCTGACCCGGGCGGACCTCACCGTGCTCGCCGGTGCGGTGGAGCCGCTGCGCGAGCTCGCCCGCACCCGCGAGGACCTCGCCCGGCTGTCCGGAGCGGTCGAGCCGTTGCAGCAGCTCGGGCACGTCCGGGCCGACCTGGCTGCGCTCGCCGCCGCGATCGAAGAGGGCGGTGCGGTGCATCGGCTCGCGACCGTCGTCGGCGACCCCGCCACCGACGACGACAGCGCGACGCCCCGGCTCGTCGCCCTCGACACGAACCTGGCCCAGGCCGCCGACCGGCTCACCGCCGTCGCACCGGACCTGAAGTCGGTCGCGGCCCGGATCGACGCCCTCGACCGGCAGATCGGGGTGCTGGCCGACGCACTCGCCCCGCTGCAGGGGACCACGGAGCGCATCGGCCGGATCGTCGACCGGCTGCCGGACCGGACCCGGCGGATGGTGACGCGTCCCGCCACGGAGACCTGAGCGGCGGGTCATCCACCGCGGCGGAGGCGTTCCAGCCCCGGCCAGACCAGGGTCAAGAGCGCCTCGGTGAGGACGTCCGGGTCGTCCGGCCCGCCCGCCCCACCGGACCAGTCGGCGAGACCTTCGGCGGCACCGGCGAGCGCGGCGGCGACCGGCCCGGTGACGGCCAGCGGGTCGGTGCCGGGCGGGACGTCGAGCTCGTCCGCGAGCAGCTCCGCCACCCGTTCGACGATCCGGGACCGGGCCGCGTGCACCTCGTCGGCGAACGTGCCGGTCCGGGCCTGCCGGTAGAGCACCGACCACCCGTCCCGATGGGTGGTGAGCGTGGTGAAGAACGCCCGCAGCCCGCGCCGGAGCCGCTCCTCGGCGCCCACCACCGGCCCGCCGGCCGCACCGGACACCGACCGCAGCAGCCGGTCGGACTCGCGCCGGATGCAGCGCCGCAGCAGCTCCTCCTTCGAACCGCCGCCGTGCGTGTACACCATCGGCTTCGACACCCCGGCCTGCTCGGCGACGTCGTCCATCGAGGCGTCGTGGAAGCCGATCCGGGAGAACACGCGCACGGCCGCGTCGAGGACCTGCTTCTCGCGTTCCTCCGCCGGCAGGCGACGGCGGGGCGCGCTCGCGGAGGGTGCCATCTCGACAGTCTAGCTACTCGCGCGTAAAGTAGGCTGAACCCGAAGCGGTACTCGTAGTACCGGACACTTCATGGACCACGGCGAGGTGGAGCAGGCGATGACCGGGACGATCGACATCAACGAGCTGGGCCGCAGCGTGGACCCGAAGACCCTGTCCGACCAGGACCTGCTCGCGACCCTCGGGACCGCCCTGCGCGACGGCGACCCGAAGGCCGTCGATCCGTCGCTGTTCGCACGGCTGGTCAAGGGCGCGTCGAAGCAGCAGCTGGCGACGATCATGTCGTCCGACGTGCGCCGGCCGGTGCTCGACGCCATCTTCGGCCGGATGAGCGAGTTCTACTCGTCCAAGGGAGCGAGCGGGAACCGGCAGGTCGTGCACTGGCACATCAAGGACGGCGACACCGTCGACAGCTTCCAGACGGTCCTGCACGAGGGCACCTGCACCGTCACCGCGGGCACCGACGAGGAGCCGCGGACCGCGCTCACCATGCCCGGGACCGAGTTCCTGAAGATCGTCACGAACAACGCCAACCCGGTGACGCTCTTCATGACCCGCAAGCTCAAGGTCTCCGGTGACGTCGGCTTCGCGACCGCCCTGCCGAACATGTTCCGGATCCCGTCCGCCTGACGACAACCGGCGCCGACCTGCGGAGAGACAGATGACCTCCTTCGAGATGTCCGACGAGCACCGGGAGCTCCGGGAGTGGGTGCACGGCTTCGCCGCCGACGTCGTCCGCCCGGCCGCCGCCGAGTGGGACGAGCGCGAGGAGACCCCCTGGCCGATCCTCCAGGAGGCCGCGAAGATCGAGCTCTACAACTTCGAGACGCTCGCGTCGTTCTGGGGCGACGAGACCGGGCTGTCCATGCCGCTGGTCAACGAGGAGCTCTTCTGGGGCGACGGCGGCATCGGCCTGGCGATCTTCGGGACCACCCTCGCGGTGGCCGGCATCTTCGCCTCCGGCACCCCCGAGCAGATGGTCGAGTTCATCCCGCAGTGCTACGGCGACGCCGACGAGCCGCAGGTCGGCGCGTTCTGCTCGTCCGAGCCGGAGGCCGGTTCCGACGTCGGGGCGATGCGCACCCGCGCGGTGTACGACGAGGCGACCGACACCTGGACGCTCACCGGGCAGAAGGCATGGGCCACCAACGGCGGCATCGCGAACATCCACGTCGTGCAGGCCGTCGTCGACCCGGAACTCGGCAGCAAGGGGCAGGCCGCGTTCGTCGTCCCGCCCGGGACGCCCGGGCTGGAGTACACCCGCAAGATCAAGAAGATGGGCCTGCGCGCCTCGCACACCGCCGACGTCTTCCTCGACGACGTCAAGCTCCCCGGCAGCTGCCTGCTCGGGGGCAAGGAGAAGCTCGACGAGCGGCTCGCCCGCGCCCGGGCGGGGGAGAAGGCCACCGGTTCGGCGGCGATGCAGACCTTCGAGCTGACCCGCCCCACCGTCGGCGCGCAGGCCCTCGGCATCGCGCGGGCCGCCTACGAGTACGCCCTCGACTACGCCAAGGACCGCGTCGCGTTCGGCCGGCCGATCATCGAGAACCAGTCGATCTCCTTCACCCTCGCGGACATGAAGACCGAGATCGACGCGGCGCGCCTGCTCGTGCACCGGGCCGCCTGGATGGGGCGCAACGGTGTCCCGTTCACCGCGGGTGAGGGCTCGATGTCGAAGCTGAAGGCCGGTCGGGTCGCGGTGTGGGCGACCGAGCGGGCCATCCAGATCCTCGGCGGCGCCGGCTACTCGCGGGAGCACCCGGTGGAGCGGATGCACCGGGACGCGAAGATCTACGACATCTTCGAGGGCACCGAGCAGATCCAGCAGCTCGTCATCGCCCGCGCCATCTCCGGGATGCACCTGACCTGAGACGACACATGACGGTGGACGACCCGCCGGTCAGGCCGTCCCCGGGCCACCGGCCGCGGGCGGTGGGTTCGGCGCGAGGACGTCGAACGACCCGGTGAACGTGTCGAGCAGCGCGAACAGCCGTCCGACGTCGTCCCGGCGCCCGTCCACCCGGGTGGCACCGTTCCGCTCGGCGGCCTCGAGCGTCGTGCCGCCGTGGGCGAGGGCCGCGAGCGTGCGGTGCTCGAGGTGCAGGGTGGTATCCGGGGTGGTGCTGCCGCGGGAGTGGCGCAGGAGGCCGTTCTGCACGGTGAGGAGGAACCTCTCGCCGGTGTCGGTCAGGTGCAGCCCGATCCGGAGGTGCACGCGGGCGGCCGCGGGCCCGTTGAGCCGGATGGCGAGGTAGTCGAGCAGCAGCTCGCTGCTCATGCCGGAGACGACGTCCGAGCTCCCGGCCTCGGTCGACCGGGGACGGCGGGTGCCGTTGCGCAGTTCCTCGGCGCCGAGCAGGAAGAAGTTGCGCCACGGACCGCTCTCGGACTGGTAGCCGAGCTGCTCGAAGACGTCGGCCTGCAGCTCGCGGGTGGGCCGATGCCCGGGGTCGGCGGCGAGGGCGTGCTTGAGCAGCTCGGCAGCCCAGCGATGGTCCCCGGCGTCGGCGGCCTCGCGGGCCCGGTCGAGCACGGTGTCCAGTCCACCCATGAGCTCGACGTACCGGCCACCGGTCTCGGCCGGGGGGAGGGGGTGCAGGTTGGCCGGGTTGCCGTCGAACCAGCCCAGGTAGAGCTGGTAGACGGCCTTGACGTTGTGGTTGAGCGCGCCGTAGCAGCCGCGGTTGGCCCAGAAGGTCGATAGCTGCTCGGGCAGCTGCACGAGCTCGGCGATCTCGACCGGGCCGTAGCCGTGGTTGGCCAGCCGCAAGGTCTCGTCGTGGATGTAGCGGTAGAGGTCGCGGTGCATCCCGATCTGGTGCACGATCCGCTCGGAGCCCCAGGTGGGCCAATGGTGGCTGATGAACAGCACGTCGGAGTCGGCGCCGAAGAGCCGGATGGCCTCGTCGAGGTAGTTGCTCCAGGCCAGCGCGTCGCGGACCTGCGCGCCGCGCGGGGTGTAGAGGTTGTGCATCTGTTGCGAGACGGTCTCGGCCATGCACAGCGCCCGCAGGTCGGGCAGGTGGAAGTTCATCTCGGCCGGTGCCTCGGCGCCGGGGGTGAACTGGAAGACGAACCGGACGCCGTCCAGGACCCGCTCGGTACCCGTCGTCGCGATCACGTCGTTGGGCTCGATCAGCGTGGTCGTGCCGCGGGGCAGGGTGACCCCGAGGCCGGTGGTGACGTGCGCCCGGGGTCCGCGCGGCAGGCGGGCACCGAACATGAACTCGGCGCGGCGGCGCATGGCGACGCCGGCGTGGACGTTCTCGCTGACCGCGTGCTCGTAGAACCCGGCCGGAGCGACGACCGGGATCCGGCCCGCGCGCACGTCGGCCTCGGCGGCCACGGCCCTCACCCCGCCGAAGTGGTCGGCGTGGCTGTGGCTGAAGATCACGGCGGTGACCGGCCGGTCGCCGAGGTGCGCGCGGACCAGGTCGATGGCCGCACGCGCGGTCTCCACGCACGTCAGCGGGTCGATCACGATGAAGCCCGTGTCACCCTCGATCACCGTCATGTTGGAGATGTCGAAACCGCGAACCTGGTAGATCCGGTCGCTGACCCGGAACAGGCCGTGATGCCGGTTGAGCTGCGCCATCCGCCACAGGCTCGGATGGACGGTGTCCGGTGCCTCGGCGTCGAGGAAGTCGTAGGGCGTCAGGTCCCACACCACCGTGCCCCGCTCGTTCCGGATGGTCGGCGGGTCGATGGTGGCGACGAACCCCCGGGCCGCGTCCTCGAAGGCCTGCCGGTCGTCGAACGGCAGGGTCTCGCGGACCGTCGCGTTGGCGGTGCGGGTCGCGGCGCTCGCCGCGCGGGGCGCGGTGTCCTCGGCCACGTCGTTCGTGTCGATCAGGGTCACGCCGGTTTCCTCTCTCGAAGGGTGCGCTGCGGGTGGGCGGTGAGTGCGGCGAGGCGGGCGCGGTCCCGGCCCGGCCGCACGAAGAGCGCGAAGACGAGACCCGCCGCGACGAGCAGCAGGCCGTTGACGGTGAAGGCGACGCCGAACCCGGCGGCGGGCGTGGCCGCGGACCCGATGAAGGACCCGGTCAGGGCCGGAGCGACGATCCCGGAGAGGGAGTAGACCGCGGCCCAGGTGCCGAGCACGCCGCCGCGCCTGCTGCTCGGGCAGATCTCGGCCGAGGTGGCCTGGCCGATCGGGATCACGACCCCGCCGACGCTGAAGGCGACGGTGAGCAGCAGGATCCTGGCCCAGTCGACGTCCACCAGCGGGATCCCGAGCATGGCCACGCCCGCGGTGACGACACAGGCCCCACCGAGCCCGCCGCGGGCCCACCGGCTGGAGACGCCGCGCCGGAGCAGCAGCTTCGCCAGGAGCCCGACGCCGATGATGGACAGCGCACCGGCGGCCCAGGGCAGGACGACGACCGCCCCGGTCCTGCCGGCGTCGTACCCCAGCACCCTGGTCAGGTACGGCGGAACCCAG
The DNA here is from genome assembly GCF_014267175.1 of Pseudonocardia sp. C8. NCBI lineage: Bacteria > Bacillati > Actinomycetota > Actinomycetes > Pseudonocardiales > Pseudonocardiaceae > Pseudonocardia > Pseudonocardia sp. C8. The sequence goes on along the minus strand of NZ_JACMTR010000002.1, from coordinate 5,428,383 downwards.
GCAACGAGGATCGTGACGGCCCAGTACGCCGCGAAGGCGCCGGTGACGCTGGCGAGCCAGGTCCCGGTGGTGAGGATCCGCCACGTGGGCACCAGACGGTCGTCGGCGCTGCCGGCCGGGTCGTCCGCGGTGGCCCGGGAGCCGCCGAGCGTGTCGGTGACCGGGCCCTCCCGGCCCACGAACGCCCACACCAGCGCCCACAGGAGACCGACCGCACCCAGTACCCCGAACGCCGTCCGCCATCCGTGCGCGCCGATGATCCACCCGAGCACCGGCGCCCCGAGGATCACGCCGATCGGTGCGCCGATCGTCAGCACACCGCTGGCGAGGTCCCGGTCCTGATCCCGGAACCACGAGTGGGCCGCGTGGTTCGCGACCGGATAGGCCGGCCCCTCGGCGGCCCCGAGCAGCACGCGGGTCAGGAGCAACGTCCAGAAGCCCGCGATCGGCACCATCATCGGCAGCTGGGCCGCGGACCACCCGACCGCCATCGCGATCAGTATCCATTTCGTGCGGACCCGGTTGGTGACGAAGCCGACGACCAGGGCGGCCAGGCTGAACAGCAGGAAGAAGCTGCTCGCCACGACCCCGTACTCGCCGGCGGTCAGGTCCAGCTCGTCCATGATCTGCACGGCGGCGAGCCCGAGCACCGCCTTGTCCGCGAAATTGATCAGCATGAAGACCAGGAGCAGGCCCGTGATCGTCCATGCGAGTGCTCGTGACGGTGTACCGCCATCGGTGTCGGTGCGGTTCCCCTGAGGCATGTGCACCTCGCTCCGGTGCGATGCGAAGCCCGCTCTGATCGTCGAACCGTCCGGTGGAGCGGGCGTCCCACCGCGGTGTGGTGCTGGCCCGGTCGACCCGGACCACTGATGCGCTGCGCACAAGAATTAATGAACTGGCATCAATAGTCAAGGCTCGCCGTATACTCGATTCCGTGTCAGGTCCATCAGCCCGCCCCGGCCGGGCGACGCCGCGCCGCACCGACGCCGACGGGGCCGGGACCGGAACGGCGGCCGGCGCCGGCCCCTCGGACACCCGGACCAAGATCGTGCTCGCGGCGGAGCGGCTGTTCGCCGAACGCGGGATCGCCGCGGTCCCGCTGCGCGACATCGTCACCGCGGCCGGGCAGCGCAACGCGTCCGCGATCCAGTACCACTTCGGTCCGCGGCCGGATCTCGTCACCGCCGTCTTCCAGTACCGGATGGGCCAGATCAACGAACGACGGCTCGAGCACCTGGCGCAGGTGTACGCGAGCGGACGGGCGGCCGACCCCCGCACGCTCGTCGAGGCACTGGTCCGGCCACTGGTGGAGGCGGTCGGCGAACCCGGCTGCCACTACGCGCGCTTCCTCGCCCAGCTGTCCGCCTCCCCGAACTACCGGGTCTCCGACAGCTGGCAGATCGCATCCAGCCTCCGCGCGGTGCGCGAGGGACTGCAGCGGGCACTGGACCACCTGCCCGCCGAGGTCTATGCGGAACGGTGGCGGATGGTCACCCACCTGTTCATCCACACGATCGCCGACCACGAGAAGGACGACTCCCACCCGCCGCGGACCGAGTGGGCGACCCGGCTGATCGACGCCTGCGTCGCCGTGCTCACCGCGCCACTGGAGCAGCCACCGCCCCCGCGGGCGCCGCGGACCGGCGACGGGGAGCCGCGTCCCGAGCCCGTCGGCTGACGGCCGGTCAGGGACCCAGCACCGCCTGGGTCTGGGTGGTGCGGGAGACCGGGCGTCCGCCGTCGTCGGTCACCTCGGTGTCGACGACGACGTCACGGCGCCCCCGGTGCACCACCCGCGCGGTGGCGGTGAGCGTCCCGCCACGGGCCGCCCGCAGCAGCACCGTGTGCGAGCTGGTCGTGGCGGTCGTCGCGCCCTCGGGCAGGCCGAGGAAGGCGCACAGCGCACCGGTCGAGTCGGCCAGCGTCATCAGCGCCCCGCCGTGCACGATCCCGCCCGCCGTGCAGATCTCCGGCCGGTACGCCAGCGTCGCCACGGCACGCTCGGGTGTCGCGTCGGTGACGGTGATGCCGAGCAGCTCCGCGAACGGCATGGCGGCGACGAGCACGGCGGGGTCCGGTGCGGGCACGGTGTCCTCCAGGTCGTGGGGGTCGCCGCCGATCCTCGCCGACGGCGGCGCGCATCGCCATGACCTGCGAGGTCATGGCGGGACGGCGGCCGGGTGGCCGGGCCCGTCGGGTTGCGGTGAAGATGGATCACGGACCGGGTCCGGACGTGGACCCCGGTGTCGTGCTGCGAGGAGGACCCGTGCCGAGCCTGACGTTCCGCGGACGCACCTGGAACCGCGACCGTGCGATGGTGATGGCGATCGTCAACCGGACCCCCGACTCGTTCTACGACCACGGGGTCACGTTCGCCGAGCAGGCCGCCCGGGACCGGATCGCCGCCGTCGTCCGGGAGGGCGCCGACGTGATCGACATCGGGGGCGTGCCGGCCAGCCCGGGCACCGAGGTCACCGAGCAGGAGGAGATCGACCGGGTCGTCCCGACCGTGGAGTGGGCGCGCCGGGAGTTCCCGGACGTCGTGATCTCGGTGGACACCTTCCGTGCCGGTCCGGCCGACGCCGTCTGCGCGGCAGGGGCCGATCTCGTCAACGACAACTGGGCGGCCGCCGACGGCGGGATCCTCGAGGTCGCGGCGCGGTACGGCGCCGGGTACGTCAGCGCGCACACCGACCACGTCACGCCGCGGACCGAGCCGCACCGGCCGCGCTACACCGACGTACTCGGCACGGTGATCGCCCAGACCGTCGCGCTGGCGGAGAAGGCCGTCGCCGCCGGCGTGCCCGCCGAGGGCATCCTGATCGACCCGGCGATCGACTTCTCCAAGAACACGCTGCACAGCCTGCAGGTGCTGCGCGGCATCGACGCGATGGTCGCCACCGGCTGGCCGGTGCTGCTGGCGATGTCGAACAAGACCGTCGTCGGCGAGTCGCTCGACGTCCCGCTCTCCGAGCGGCTCACCGGCACGCTCGCGGCGACGGCGATCGCCGCGGACCGCGGGGTCGCGATGGTCCGCGCACACCAGGCCCGCGCGACCCGCGAGACCTGCGAGATGGTCGCCACGGTCCGCGGCGAGCGGGCCCCGTCGCGCGCGGTGAGGCTGCTCGCATGACCGGCATCCAGCAGATCTTCCCCACGGCCGGTGCCGGGCCGCTGTCCGTGGAGGCGCTCGAGCGGCTCTACGCCTACCCGGCCGGCGCCCCCTACGTCGCGGTCAACTTCGTGTCCAGCGCGGACGGCGCCGTCGAGGTCGACGGGCTGGCCGCGGGCCTGTCCACGCCCCCGGACCGGGTCGTGCTCGACCTCGGGACCGACCTCGCCGACGTCGTCCTGGTCGGTGCCGGGACCGCCACCGTGGAGGGCTTCACCGGGGTGAAACCGGACGAGCGGATGGCCGACCGGCGGCACCGCTTCGGGCTGGAGCCGGTACCGGCGACGGCGGTGGTGACCTCGACCGGACGGTCACTGGGCCCGTCGGCGCCGGTGCTCACCGACACGCTGGTCCCGACGATCGTGTTCACCTGCGCCGCGGCGCCGGAGCGGCTGCGCGCGAGCTGGGCGGCCGCGGGCGCGCACGTCGTGCTGGTCGGCGACCGGTCGGTGGACCTGGCCGCCGTGGTCGCCGAGCTCGGCCGCCGCGGGCTGCACCGGATCAACTGCATGGGCGGGCCCGCGCTGTTCGGCAGCCTCGCCGAGGCCGGCCTGGTCGACGAGCTGCGGCTCACCGTCGCGCCGTTCCTCGTCTCCGGCGACGCCGCCCGGATCGCCCGCGGCGCCGGCATGGACCCGGAGCGCCTCGAGCTGGTCAGCGTCGTCACCGGCGACGACACGTTGCTCGTCCGCTACCGGGTCGGGACGTCACCGGGAAGGTGAGTCCACCGTCCGGGGTCACCACGGACGGAGGGCCCGGTCACGGACCGCGACGGGTGCGGCAGGATGGATGCGTGGCCCGGCCCTCGAACACCTTGGCGGACGGTGTGGTCGTCCTCAGCCCGCTGCGCTGGGACGATGTGGAGCCGCACCTCGCCGGTGAGGACGCCGAATTGATCCGCTGGCTCAACGGCGGACCCGGGAACCTCGCGACCGTGCGGGCGCACGTCCGCCGGGCGATCGAACGCTGGGCCGACGACGGCCCGAAACTCAGCTTCGGCATCCGGATCACCGGCGGTGCGGTGCTCGCCGGGACCATCGACGCCGATCTGGATCCTGCGGCCCGGCGCGCCGGCCTGGCCTACGGGATCTACCCGGCGTACCGCCGGCGGGGTCTCGCGACACGGGCGGTGCGGCTGGCAGCGCGCTATCTCGGGGAGCGCGGCGACGTCGACCGGATCTCGATCGACGTCGACCCGGACAACGTGCCGTCGATCGGGGTGGCGCGCCGGGCCGGGTTCCGGTTCGTCCGGCACGTGCAGGACGACGAGGGTGACTTCGACCGCTACGAGCTGATCGTGCGGGCGCCGGTGGTGCCGGCCCCGCCGCCGCAGCCCCGCCACGGGTGGTGCTGACGGTCGGGATCGCACGCGTCGGCGGCCGCCCGGCCCGCTCGAGGCTGGGAGGGAGCGGGCGGGGCGGCCGGCCGGGCGTGCCGGTGGGACCGGTGCGTCAGCCGGCGTTGACGGACGGCGCCTCGACGTACATGACACCCGGGATGTCCAGGGTCGGCAGCGCCTCGGGGTTCGGCTGCGGCAGCGCGTCCGCGGAGGGCAGCGGGAGCGCGTCGGCGGAGGGCAGCGCGTCCGCGGACGGCAGCTGGTCGACCGGCAGGTCGCCGGCGCTCGGGAGGCCGGCCGGGGCCGGGAGCGTCGTCGCGGTCGGCAGCGCGTCGGCGCCGGGGAGCTGCGGGGCGCTCGGGAGCTCCGGGGTGTCGATCGGGAGCGCGTCGAGCGGGGAGCCGGCCCCCTCCTCGGACTCCTCGTCCTCCGAGGACTCGTCCTCGTGGTCGGACTGGTGCGTGCCCGCCTCGGCCTTCGCGTTCGCGCCCGGCAGCGAGTCGGCGCCCGGCAGGGCGTCGGCGGACGGCAGGGCGTCGGTGGACGGCAGCGCGTCCGCGGAGGGCAGCGAGTCGGCGGACGGGAGCGCGTCGGCCGAGGGCAGCGAGTCGGCGGAGGGCAGCTCCGGCAGACCCGGGAGCCCGTCGGAGGCGGGCAGCTCCGGCAGGCCGGACGCCTCCGCCTGCGGGGCCTGCAGCTGGCCGAACGTCACCGAGCTCTCCGGGGTGGAGACCGTGCCGTCCTCGCCGGGGGCCGGCACGGCGTCGGTCAACGCCGAGGCGTCGGGGGCCTCCGGCAGGTCCGGGAGCTCGGCGGCCGAAGCCTGGCCGGCCACACCGGCGCCCAGCACGGCGACACCAGCGCCGGCCAGGGAGAACCGGAGCGCGTTACGGGCGAGCGAGTTCATTCGCGCGTCCTTTCGAACTGATGGGGGTTGGGGAGCGAGGCACATGTGCCTCCGAAAGGGGAACGACCCATCAGGTGAGTTGTTGCGCTTCGGAGCGATCATGGTTGGCAACTTCACTCGGACGGGTGGCGAGGTGAGAGCCGGCTGTCAGCTGTGGTCACCATGGAGTAGTCGATCCCGGGTGCGCCGCTCACGGACCGGGGAGCAGGATGACGGCGTGCGCGCAGTCCCGACCCCGTCCGCCCGGCCGGGCACCGGCTACGTCGCCGGCGTCCTGGCCGGCGCCCTCGGTGGAGCCGGGGGAGCGGCCGCCGCGGCGGTCTCCTGGCGGTACTCGACCGTACTGCTCCACCCGGCGCAGAACCCGGGCCTCCCCGAACGGGTGCTCGAGGCCGGGTCCGGCATCGTCGAGCTGGCCCGCAGCAGGCTGGCCGCCCAGCCCGGCGTGTGGGGGCTGCGCGGCGCGGCCGGCCTGAGCGTGGTCGGGCCGGTGCTCGAGTGCGGCCGGCGGCGGGTGGTGCGCGAGCTGCGGGGTGGCCCCGTCCCGGCGACCGGCCCGGCGGTGCTCGACGCGGGCCCCTTCGACCCCGATCCCGGGGCACGCGGCCTGGTGTTCGACGACGTCGCGGTCCCGACCGAGCTCGGCCCCGCCCCGGCCTGGCTCGTCCCGGCCCCGGCGGACGCGGGCGGGCACACCTGGGCGCTGTGCGTGCACGGTCGCGGGGGGACGAGGCGGGAGTCGCTGCGGGCGCTGCCCGCGCTGCACGCGGCCGGCCTGACGTCGCTGGTGATCAGCTATCGCGGGGACGGCGCCGCCCCGGACCCGCCGGACGGCCGGTCCCACCTCGGGGACACCGAGTGGCGTGACGTGGCCGCGGCGGCGGCCTACGCGCTCGACCGGGGCGCCACCCGGCTGGTGCTGGTCGGGTGGTCGATGGGGGCCGCGGTGGGCGGCGCGTTCCTCGACCGCTCCGGGTACGCCGGTGCGGTCGCGGCGGTCGTCTGGGACGCACCGCTGCTCGACTGGCGCCGCACCCTGCGCCAGCAGGCCCGCAACCGGGTGCTGCCGCCGTCGCTGGCGGGGGTGGCGGCCCGGTTCACCGAGCGCCGGATCGGGATCGACCTCGACCGGTTCGACCTGCTCCGCAACCCGCCCGCGGTCCGCCCGCCGACCCTGCTGCTGCACAGCGACGGCGACACCGCCGTCCCCGTGTCGCTGAGCCGCGACCTCGCGGCCGCAGCGCCCGGGCTGGACTGGCCGGTGACCTACCAGGAGTTCGCCGGCACCGAGCACACCGGCAGCTGGAACGCCGACCCGGACGGCTACGCCGCCACCGTCACCGGGTTCCTGGGCGCGGTGCTCTGACCGCGGTCAGCTCGGGTTGCTCGACGCCGGGCCCTGGCCGACCGGCTTGCCGTGGATCTGCTCCTCGGACGGCGGTGTCGTCGGTGATGGCGTCCCCGGGTCGACCGCGCGCTCCCGGCGGAGCAGGGCCGCCCAGGCGTAGGCGGCGAGCCCGGTCAGCACCAGCACCGCGAGGATCCACGGCAGGCGGCGGGTCCGCGGCGCGGGGTCCGGGTCGATGGCGGCGGCGAGCGTGCGGCGGGCGTCCTCCACCCCATGCGCGACCGCGTCGGACACAGTGGAGACGGCAGTACCACCCGCGATCCGGCCGGCGTCGGCGAACGCGTGCACGGCCTCGGTGGCGTCCTTGCGGGCCTTGGCCCGCTTGCGCTCGATGCTCGTCATCGGGACCTGCTTTCCACTGATGCGGCTGCGTACTGGCACGATGGTAGCCGTGACGGAACCAGGAAACGCCAAGACGACGGCCGTCCTGCACACGAACGTGGGCGACATCAGGATCGACCTGTTCGCCGACCACGCCCCCAAGACGGTGGCGAACTTCGTGGGCCTGGCCGAGGGCACCAAGGACTACACCGGGCCGAACTCCAGCGGCGGTGACTCCGGGCCGTTCTACGACGGGTCGATCTTCCACCGGGTGATCAGCGGTTTCATGATCCAGGGTGGCGACCCGACCGGCACCGGTCGCGGTGGCCCCGGCTACCAGTTCGGCGACGAGTTCCACCCGGAGCTCAAGTTCGACCGGCCCTACCTGCTCGCGATGGCCAACGCCGGGCCCGGCACCAACGGCTCGCAGTTCTTCATCACGGTGGGCCCGACCCCGCACCTCAACCGGCGCCACACGATCTTCGGTGAGGTCGCCGACGCCGAGTCGCGGGCCGTCGTCGACACCATCGCGAACACCACCACCGGGCAGGCCGACCGCCCGCTCAGCGACGTGGTCATCGAGAAGGTCGACATCGAGCGGAGCTGACCCCGCCCTGACCGAACCACCTGACCCCACCGGATCCGGGCCGTCCCGGGAGCCGCGCGACACCCCGCGGCCCGACGGCGCGGACGGGCCGCCGTACCCGCGACCCCAGAGCCCGTGGCCCGGCACACCCGGCGCCGGCGGGACACCCCGGCCGGGCGGAGCGGCACCACCGCCCGCCGGCGGGCCACCCGCGGGCACCGGCAGCCGGCCGGTCTGCGCCCGGCATCCCGACCGGCCGACCCGGATGTCCTGCACCCGGTGCGGGCGACCGGCGTGCCCGGAATGCCTGCGCCCGGCACCGGTCGGGCAGCACTGCGTCGACTGCCTGGCGCAGTCGTCGCGAGCCGTGCCCCGCTGGCGGAACGTCGCCGGGGCCAGCCGCACCGGCGGCCGGCCGGTGATCATGCAGGGCCTCGTCGTCGCGAACGTCGCGGTCTTCGTGCTGACGGTCGTCACCGCCGGCAGCCTCAACGGGAACTCCGGCTCCGCCCTGTTCGCCGAGGGGGCCCTGGTCCCCGCGCTCGTCGCGAGCGGCGAGTACTGGCGGATCGTCACGTCCGGGTTCCTGCACATCGGCCCCCTGCACCTGGTGGCCAACATGTTCGCCCTGTGGGTCATCGGCCGCGAGGTCGAGACGGTGCTGGGCCGGGCCCGGTTCGTCGCGGTCTACGGCGTCTCGCTCCTCGGCGGGGCCGCCGCCGTGATGCTGTTCAGCGACCCGGCGGGCGCGACCGCGGGCGCCTCCGGCGCGGTGTTCGGACTCATGGGGGCGCTGTTCGTGCTGCTGCGCCGGCTGCGGCTGCCGGCGGGGCAGGTCATCGGCGTGATCGCGCTCAACGTCGTCATCAGCTTCACCGTCCCCCAGATCTCCTGGCAGGGGCACCTCGGCGGCCTCGTGTTCGGCGCCGCCGTCACGGCCGCACTGCTCTACCTCGGCGCCGGGTCGGCGCACCGGCGGCAGATCCAGATCGTCGCGGTCACCGCTGCCGCCGTCGCGGCCCTGGCGCTGATCGGTGCCGCGGTCACGCTGATCTGACCCACGCCCGCCCGTTCCCGCCCCGTGCCCACCCGCTCCCGCGCCGCTCCCGATGCTGGTGCCGCGCGCCGCCCCGATGCCGACGCCGCACAGGTTCGCCGGTCGCCGCACGAGACCGGACCTGTGCGGTGCGCGGGTAATCCGTGCGGTACGCGGGAAGCCTGTGCGGTGCGGGGCAGCCTGTGCGGTGCGGGGCAGCCTGTGCGGCGTGGTCGCGGGGCGGGGTGGGCGTGCAGCGCGGCTCAGGGGCGCGGCGGGCGCAGGGCCGCCAGGGCCTCGGCGACGTCCTCCGGGTCCGCTCCGAGCTCGGGGCGGCCCAGGATCACCAGGCGCTCGCCGCCGTCGACGTCGCGCAGGTCCAGCTCCAGCAGCGCGGACTCCCGGCCGAAGCGGCGGGTCCGGAGCACCCGGACGTCGTCGACCCGGGCCCAGGGCGCGTGGCGGGTCCAGGTCAGCCGCCGGACGGTGAGGCCGTCCGGCCCCGCCTCGAGCCGTGGCCGCGCCCGGGTGCCGGACGCGGCGGCCAGCGCCAGGCCCAGCGCGGCGAGGCCCGCGATCAGCTGCCCGGCGGGGTCACCACCGCTGACGACGAGCGTCGTCAGCCAGCCGGCCGCGGCGAGGGCCAGGACCCACAACGCGACGACGGCACCGGCCGGTGCCGACCAGGAAGACCGCCCGTCCTGATCACTCAGGGTGCTCATCCGCGGTTGTCCACAGCCGCAGTCCACAGTGAGGATAAGCTGACATCAATGTGTTTCTGCAGGTCAGCGCCAACGCATGGTCATCAGCAGGCCGATCACGATGAGTGAGAAGCCGATGATGAAGTTCGCGTTGCCCAGCGCCGCCATGAACGGGATCGACGGGCCGGCGAGGTAGTTCACGACCAGCCAGGCCAGGCCGAGGATCCACATGGCGACCATGACCGCGATGTAGGCGGGATGTGTCGGGCCGGCGACCTTCTGCGGGGTGCGGCTCACCGGCGGCGGCGTGTACGCCGCCTTCTTGCGGACCTTCGACTTCGGCATGGTCTACGACCTCATCGGGCTGTCGCTGCGGACACGTCGTCCGGCCGCTGCGCCGGCCGGGGGCGGGATCCGCGGTCCGGCGCACCGGGGAGCGACCGGCCCGGATCCACCACCACGGTAGCGCGGATCAGCGCCCACCGGCGTCACGCAGGCCCATCGAACGGGTCAGACCCCGGCGACGAGCGCGGCCATCTCGTCGGACAGCCGGTTCACGATCTCGTCGGGGACGGCGAACCCCGCCTGCCCCAGCCAGGTCGCCAGCATCCGGTGACCACCCTCGGTGAGGACCGACTCCGGGTGGAACTGGACGCCCTCGATCGGCAGCTCGCGGTGCCGCACGGCCATGATCAGACCGGTCTCGGTCCGCCCGGTGACCTCCAGCTGGCCCGGCAGGCCGTCCGGCGCGATCGTCAGCGAGTGGTAGCGGGTCGCCGTGAACGGCGAGGGCAGGCCACCGAGCACGCCGACGCCGTCGTGGAACACCTGCGAGGTCTTCCCGTGCAGCAGCTCGGGCGCACGCTCGACGACGCCGTTCCAGGCCGTCGCGAGCGCCTGGTGGCCCAGGCACACGCCCAGCAGCGGGGTGCCGCGGTCCGCGGCCCGCCGGATGACCTCGACGCTGCGCCCGGCCCGCTCCGGCGTGCCCGGTCCGGGGCTGACGAGCACGGCACCGACCTCGTCGAGCTCGTCGAGCTCGACCTCGTCGTTGCGGCGGACGACCGGCTCCGCACCGAGCTGGGCCAGGTACTGGACCAGGTTGTAGACGAAGCTGTCGTAGTTGTCGACGACGAGAACCCGCACGCCGCCATCCTTCCAGATCAGTTGAAGGGGAACCCGCTGTCGGACGTCTCGCTCGAGTCGCTGCTGTTACCACCGTCGCCGTCGCCCCCGCCGTTGCCGCCGTTGCCGCCACCGCCGTTGCCGCCGCCGCCGGAGTGACGCCCGACGGTCAGCTGGACCTGCTGGCCGTCCGACGCCCGGGAGCCGCCCGACGGGTTCTGGTTCAGCACCACGCCGTTCTGCGAGGGGTCCGACACGTCGGTGGTCCGGATCTGGAACGACAGGCCGGCCTCGCGCAGCGTGTTCACCGCGTTCTCGACCCGCTGGCCGGTGACGTTCGGGACCTCGGCCTGGTTGCCCCGGCTCACCTGGATGGTGATCGTGCGGTCCCGGGGCACCCGGGTGCCGGCGGCCGGGTCGGTGCCGACCACCTGACCGGCCTGCCCGCCGCCGTCGACCTGGCTGACGGAGACCGAACTGAACCCGGCGCCCTGCAGCGTGCTCCGCGCCTCCTCGGGCGACCGGCCGGCCACGTCCGGCACCGCGATCGTCTGCTGCTCGCGGCCGACCACGATCGCCACCGGGGAGTTGCCCGCGACGCTCTCGCCCGGCCCCGGGCTGGAGGAGAGGACCCGGCCGACCTGGCTCGAATCGGTCGTGTCCTGCTGGGTGGTGCCGCCGAGCTGCAGCCCGGCGTCGCGGAGCAAGGTCGCCGCCTCCTCCGGGGTGCGCCCGACCAGCGACGGGACCGTCACCTGGGCCGGCCCGGTTCCGACGAACAACGTCACCCGGCTGTTCTCCGCGACCTGGTTGCCGCCGCCGGGGTCGGTGCGCACGACCCGGCCGACCTGCGCGACGTCCGAGGGCTGGTTCTGGATGTCGACCAGCAGCCGGGCGTTCGTGATCGAGGCGCGGGCCTGCTCCGGGGTCTGGCCCAGCACGTCGGGGACCGTGACCTGCTCCGGCGACGAGTTCGAGAACATCTGGAACCCGACGAACCCGAGCAGGCCGAGCACGGCCAGCGCGGCCACCCAGAGGGCGGCCTTCTTCCCGCGGCCGCCCCGCTCCTCGTCGTCGTAGCCCGGATGGCCCGGGGGCATCGTGTGCCGGCCGGTCGGCGGCCCGGCGGCCCCGGCATCGAGCCGGCGGGTCGGGACGGCCGCGGTGGCGTCGTCGTGCGCCATCATCTGGGTGCGCTCGTACTCGCTCATCACCAGCGGGGCGTGCACCGGCTCGCCGTTGCGCACCCGCACCAGGTCGGCGCGCATCTCGCCGGCCGACTGATAGCGGTTGGCCGGGTTCTTGCTGAGTGCCTTGAGCACGATCGCGTCGAGTGCCGGCGGCACCGACGGGTTGAGCTCGGACGGCGCCCGCGGGTCCTCCCGGACGTGCTGGTAGGCGACGGCCACCGGGGTGTCACCGGTGAACGGTGGCTCCCCGGTGAGCAGCTCGAACAGCACGCAGCCCGCCGCGTAGACGTCCGAGCGGGCGTCCACGGCCTCGCCGCGGGCCTGCTCCGGGGACAGGTACTGCGCGGTCCCGATGACGGCGGCGGTCTGGGTGACGTTCTGGCCCTCGCCGAGCGCGCGGGCGATGCCGAAGTCCATCACCTTCACCGCGCCCACGCTGTTGATCATCACGTTCGCGGGCTTGACGTCGCGGTGGATGATCCCGTGCCGGTGCGAGAAGTCGAGCGCGGCGCAGACGTCGGCCATGACCTCGACCACCCGCTGCTGGGACAGCGGCCCCTGGGTCTTGACGATCTCGCGCAGCGTCTGGCCGTCGACGAACTCCATGACGATGTACGGCAGCGGCCCGAACTCGGACTCGACCTCGCCGGTGTCGTAGACCGCGACGATCGCCGGGTGGTTGAGCGACGCGGAGTTCTGCGCCTCCCGGCGGAACCGGAGCTGGAACTGCGGATCCCGGGCCAGGTCGGCGCGCAGCACCTTCACCGCCACGTCCCGGCCGAGCCGGGTGTCGAGGCCGCGGTGGACCTCGGACATGCCGCCGTAGCCGAGCGGGTCGCCCAGCTCGTAGCGCTCGGACAGCAGTCGCGGTGTCGTCATCGGTTCAGGTTCCCGGGGTCGGAGGCGTACTCATCATGCCGGTCGGCGGGCGTGATCATGGGCGGGCGGTCGGCACGTGCGCCGGACCGCCGGTTGCGTGGGGTCACCGGACGGTGTCCGGTTCCGTGCGGAGCGGTACGGCGACGACCGGACGGGGGACGGCCGCCGGTCCCGCACCGCCGGCCTCCCGTCCGGCGGCAACGGCCACCGTACCGGGGGCGGGGCCGAGCGAGCCGGTTCGGCTACCGCCCGGCGACGTCTCCCGAAGGATCATGACGGCCAGTAGCACCGCGGCGACGCTCAGCAGCACGAACAGCACCGCCAGCCACGCCTTCGTCCGCCCGGAGCGTTTCGGGGTCAGATCGAGGGGGCCGGACGGGTGCTGCTCCGGCAGCCGGTCGGCGGCGTGCCGGCGGACCGGGGGCCGGGCCGGTGCCGGCCGCTGGGCACCGGGCGCGCCGGCGCCCGCGGGCCCGTGCGCCGGTGGCCGGCCGGGTGGGGCCCCCGGGCGGTACGGGTCGCGGGCCGCGTCGCGGCCGTGCGCCGGGGACGCCGGCGGGACCGGGAGCGGGCCCGAACGCGGCCGGTTCACCCCGCCCGGGGTACGGGCCCCGGGCGGGGTTCCCGGACCACCGCCACCCGGGGCGGCGGCACCAGGGGCGCCAGGAGCAGCGGTGCCAGGGGAACCGGCGCCCGGGGGGCCCGGCTCGTCGGCCCGGTGCGACGTGCCCGGCCCGGTGGCCGGCCGCCCGCCGGGGCCGCCGTCGGTGGCGTCGGCGCCGTGCCGGGTGGGGCGGCCGGACGGCTCCGGTGGATGAGGGGCGTCGCCCCCGGCGTCGCCCTCGGCGGCCCGTCGCGCGTGCCGGCGCGGCCCACCGGCCGGCTCGTCGCCGCGGTGGAAGCCCGGCGCGTACCCGGCCGGCGCCGGGATGCCCGGGGGCGGCGGGCGGTGCCCGCGGCGGACGGCGGCGACGGCCTCGGCGAACTCGGCGCCGTCGGCGTACCGGTGCTCGGGGTCCTTGACCAGCACCGAGGAGATCAGCTCGCGGATCCGCTCCGGGATCTCCCCGGGCAGCGGCGGCGGGTCGTCGCGGACCTGCATCATCGCCACGGCGACCGCGCTCTCGGCGCGGAACGGCCGCACACCGGCCAGGCACTCGTAGCCGACGATGCCCAGCGAGTAGACGTCCCCGGACGGGCCCGCCTCCTCGCCGGAGGCCTGCTCGGGCGCGATGTAGTGCGCGGTGCCCATGACCATCCCGGACCGGGTGACCGGGACGGCGTCGGCCGCCTTGGCGATGCCGAAGTCGGTCAGCTTCACGACGCCGTCGGTGCGCAGCAGGATGTTGCCGGGCTTGACGTCGCGGTGCACGAACCCGCGCTCGTGGGCGGCGTGCAGCGCGCGGGCCGCCTGCTCGATGATGTCCAGCGCCTCGTCGGTCGGCAGCGGGCCGCGCCCGATCCGGGTCGACAGCGGCTCGCCGCGCACGAGCTCCATCACCAGGTAGGCGGTCCGCCCGTCGCCGCCGGGGCCGTCGTCCTCGCCGTAGTCGTGGACGGCGGCGATGCCGGAGTGGTCCAGCGACGCGACCGTGCGCGCCTCGATCCGGAACCGGTGCAGGAACTCGGGGTCGTCGGACAGGTCGGCCTTGAGCACCTTCACGGCGACGCTGCGCCCCAGGCGGGTGTCCGAGGCCTCCCAGACCTCGCCCATCCCGCCGACCGCGATCCGCCGGTCCAGCTGGTAGCGCTCGGAGATCAGCTGACCGGCCGCCAGCCCGCTCACGGGCCCGCCGGGGGCCTGTGTGGCGCCGCGCGCGCCGCGATCCCCGGCGTCACTGGGCGTCCCGGAGCGTCTCGGCGATCACGGCCCGGCCGATCGGGGCGGCGACCGAACCACCGGTGGCCTCCGCGCCGCGGTCGCCACCGCTCTCCACCAGCACCGCGACCGCGACCTTCGGGTTCTCGGCCGGCGCGAACGCCACGTACCAGGCGTGCGGCGGGGTGTTCTTCGGGTCGGTGCCGTGCTCGGCGGTGCCGGTCTTGGAGGCGATCCGGACGCCGGTGATCTTCCCGCCGCCCTGGGTGCGCTCCTCCGAGCCGAGCATCATGTCGGTCAGCGTGCCCGCCACGTCCGCCGGCATCGAGCGGGCCATCCGGTCCGGGGCGGTGGTGTCGACGACGTCCAGGGTGGCGCTCTGGATCTCCCGGATCAGGTGCGGGGCCATCGTCTGGCCGCCGTTGGCGATCGAGCCGCCGATCATGGCGAGCTGCATCGGGGTCAGCCGGACGTCGCGCTGGCCGATCGCGGACTGCTGGGTGGACGGCACGTCGGACATCGGCCCGATCTGCGAGGCCGTCACCGGCATCGGGATCTGCAGGTCGGACCGGCCGATCCCGAACGCCTCGGCCTGTGCCCGCAGCTTGTCCGCGCCGAGCTCCTCGCCGAGCTGGGCGAAGGCGGTGTTGCAGGAGCGGGCCAGCGCCTCGCGCAGCGACGCGGTGTCCCCGCTGCCGCACTGCGTGCCGTTGTAGTTCTCCAGCGTCGTCGTGGAGTCGGCCAGCTGGATGTTGCGGGCCGCGGTCAGCCGGCTCTCCGGGGTGTAGCCGTTCTGCAGCGCGGCCGCCGTCGTGACCAGCTTGAACGTCGAGCCGGGCGGCTCGATCTCGTTGATCGCGCGGTTGGTCAGCGGGTTCAGCTCGGCGTTGTTGTACTCCCGCCACGCGGCCTGCTGCTGCGCCGCGTCCGGGGACGCCAGCCGGTTCGGGTCGTACGACGGCGTGGACGCCATCGCCAGGATGTTGCCCGACTGCGGCTCCAGCGCGACGACGGCGCCGGTGTAGCCGCGGCGCTCCAGGCCCTCGTAGGCGACCCGCTGGACCTCCGGGTCGATCGTGGTGACGACGTTGCCGCCGGCCGGGTCGCGCCCGGTGATCAGGTCGGACAGCCGCCGGACGAACAGCCGGTCGTCGGTGCCGGTGAGCACCTCGTCGGCCGAGCGCTCCAGCGCGCCCTTGCCGTAGACCGTGGACAGGAAGCCGGTGACCGGGGCGAATGCCGGGCCCTCCGGGTACTGCCGGGCGTAGCGCAGCCGGCCGCCGCTCTCCACGCTCTGCGCCAGCACCTGCCCGCCCGCGGTGATCTGGCCGCGCTGGCGGGAGTACTCGTCGATCTGGGACCGCTGGTTGCGCGGGTCGTCGCGGTACTGGCCGGCCATCACCACCTGGACGTAGGTGATGTTCCCGAGCAGCACGACGACCATGACCATCACGGCGAGGGCGACGCGGCGGACCGGGCGGTTCACGTGTCACTCCTCTCCGTGTCGGGCGTCGCGGGCGTCGGGGTGGTCCCGCCACCCGGGCGCCGGACCAGCTCGGTGCTGGCCTCGGCGATCGGTGCCCGCGGCTGTGCGGGTCGCTGCGGCAGCGGGGCGCGGGCGACGTGCGAGATGCGCAGCAGGATCGCGACCAGCGCGTAGTTCGCGAGCAGCGAGGACCCACCGTACGACAGGAACGGGAGGGTCAGGCCGGTCAGCGGGATCAGCTTCGTCACGCCGCCGATGACCACGAAGATCTGCAGCGCGACCGAGAACGCCAGGCCGGTCGCGAGCAGCTTGCCGTAGGAGTCCCGCACGGCCAGCGCCGAGCGCAGCCCGCGGGTGATCAGGACCAGGTACACGATCATGATCGCGGACAGGCCGATCAGGCCGAGCTCCTCGCCCAGCGAGGAGAAGATGAAGTCGGACTCCGCGAACGGGACGAGATCCGGGCGCCCGGCACCCAGGCCGGTGCCGCCGACACCGCCGGTGCCGAGGCCGAACAGTGCCTGGGCGAGCTGGAAGCCGCCGCCGTCGTAGTCCTGGAACGGGTCCAGCCAGATCTGCACCCGGACCCGGACGTGGCTGAACAGCTGGTAGGCGACCGTCGCGCCGACCGCGAACGCGGACAGCCCGATCACCATCCAGGAGACCTTCTCGGTCGCCGTGTAGAGCAGGACCAGCACCAGCCCGAAGATCAGCAACGAGCTGCCGAGGTCGCGCTGGAACACCAGGATGCCGACCGAGAGCCCCCACGCGACGAGCAGGGGCGCCAGGTCACGGGCCCGCGGCAGCTCCATGCCCAGGAAGCGGCGGCCGGCGGTCGAGAGCAGGTTGCGCTTCTGGACCAGGTAGGCCGAGAAGAAGACGATCAGCAGGATCTTGGCGAACTCGCCGGGCTGGATGCCGGGGCCGCCGGGGATCCGGATCCACAGCTTCGCGCCGTTGACCTCGGAGATCGACGACGGCAGCAGGGCGGGCAGCGCGAGCAGCACCAGCCCGACGAAGCCCGAGGTGTAGCCGTAGCGGGCCAGCGTGCGGTGGTCGCGCACGAAGAACAGAACCAGCCCGAACAGCACGAGGCCGGCGACCGTCCACGTCATCTGCGCGGTGATCAGCCCGTCCGGGACCTCCCGGCCGAGCAGCTCCGCCCGCGCGGCCCGGGCCAGGTCCAGCCGGTGGATCATGACCAGGCCGATGCCGTTGAGCAGCGCCACCGAGGGGAGGATCAGCGGGTCGGCGTAGGGCGCCAGCTTGCGCACCGCCAGGTGCGCCAGCGTGAACAGCACCAGGTAGGCGAGCCCGACGAACAGCAGGTCGGTGGTGAGCGACTGCTCCTGGTTGGCCTCGACCAGCACCAGGGCACCGGTCGTCAGCACCGCAGCCAGCCCGAGCATCAGCAGCTCGATGCCGCGGCCGGTGGGCGTCGTCGGCTCCGCGGCGCCGTTGTCGCCGGCCATCAGCCGTCCAGCCGGCAGTTCCGGCCCGGCTCCGGGGTCACGGTCGGCAGCGGGGTGGTCGTCACCAGCGGCGCGGGCGGCGCTCCGGGCGCGGGCGGCGGGGCGACGGCCGGCGGCGGGGGCGGCGGGTTCAGCGTCGAGCAGAGCGGCAGCATCTGGGCGCGCAGCCGGTCCAGCGTGCTGCGAGCACCCATCTCGCCCTCGTCGGAGACGATCCCGCTGGTGACCTGGGTGCGCACCGACTGCGGCAGGTCGTCGAGGTCGATCTCGGAGCGCTCGGTCACCCGGTGCAGCGGGAGCCCCAGCACGCTCCCGCGCACGCCCTGGTAGATCGCGACCTGGGCCTGGTCGACGCCCACGAAGTACTGCTGCAGCACCAGCGAGCGGGCCACGAGGATCCCGGCTCCCAGCACCACGAGCACGCCGAGCAGGGCCAGCGCCGGCCGCAGCCCGCGCCGGCGGCGCGGCGGCTCGGCCCCCGCGGGCTCGAGCCGCACCGGCTCGGTCCGGGGGAGGGTGGTGGCGGCGGCGCGCTGCGCGGACGTGTGCGGGCTGCGCCCGTCGTGCCGGTAGTCGCCGTCGCCGGCACGCGGGTTGCGCCCTGCCGACCCGCCGATGATCGGCGCGTCGTCGGCGTAGTCCACGTCCACCACGTCCGCCACGATGCACGTGATGTTGTCCGGGCCGCCACCACGCAACGCGAGCTCGATCATCCGGTCGGCGCACTCGCGCGGATCGAGGTAGTCCTCGAGCGTCTGCTTGAGGGTGTCGTCGCTGACCGGGCCGGACAGCCCGTCCGAGCAGAGCAGGAAGCGGTCGCCCGCGCGGGCCTCCCGGATCGACAGCGACGGCTCGACGTCCTGGCCGGTGATGGCGCGCAGCAGCAGCGACCGCTGCGGGTGCGTGTGCGCCTCCTCCTCGGTGATCCGGCCCTCGTCGATCAGCGACTGGACGAACGTGTCGTCCTTGGTGATCTGGGTGAACTCGCCGTCGCGCAGCAGGTAGCAGCGCGAGTCGCCGACGTGCACCATGCCCAGCCGCGAGCCGGCGAACAGGATCGCGGTCAGGGTGGTGCCCATGCCCTCCAGGTCGGGGGCCTCGGCGACGTGCCGGGAGATCGCGTCGTTGCCGTCGTGGGTCGCGGCGCGGAGCTCGGCGAGCAGGTCGTCGCCGGGGACGTCGTCGTCGAGCGGGGCCAGTGCGGAGATCACCAGCGACGACGCGACCTCGCCCGCGGCGTGGCCGCCCATGCCGTCGGCGAGGGCGAGCAGGCGCGGACCTGCGTAGACGGCGTCCTGGTTGTTCTGCCGGACCAGTCCGCGGTCACTGCGGGCCGAGTAGCGCAGCACCAGTGTCACGGGGCGGCTCCGGCTTCGGTCGGGGCACGTCGGGGCGATCCCGCGCCGCGGGACCGGTCGAGCGGCCGCGGCGCCGGGGGAGCGGGCGGGCGCGGCAGGTTCGTCATGGTCGTTCCAGACCCGTCACGATCGCAGCTCGATCACCGTCTTGCCGATGCGGACCGGCGTCCCCAGCGGGACCCGGGTGGGCCCGGTGACCTTATTACGTTCGAGATAGGTGCCGTTCGTCGACCCGAGATCCTCGACGTACCAGTCGTCTCCCTGCTGGGAGATCCGGGCGTGCCGGGTGGACGCGTAGTCGTCGTCGAGCTTGAGCGTCGAGTCGTCGGCGCGGCCGATGAGGATCGGCCGCGAGTCCAGGGTGATCCGGCTACCGGCCAGCGGCCCCTGGGTGACGACGAGCTGGCGGGCGACCTTGCCGCGGCCGCCACCCCGGAACCGGGGGGCCTTGCCGCCCGAGCGGCGCCCGGGGACGGAGGCCTTGAGGCCGGCCGCCGTGTACAGGTCGGAGCGGACCACCTGGAGGGCGAGCAGGACGAACAGCCAGAGCAGGGCCAGGAAGCCACCTCTGGTCAGCTGCAGTACCAGTTCCGGCACTTCGCCCGCTCGCCTTCTCGTGTCCGTGCACGGAACGCCCACCCGGATCGTCGCCGGGCGGGCGCGCCGTCGATGTCGCGTCCAGTCTGACGTGTCGGCTCCAGCGGGCTCAGCCCTGGGTCCGGAACACCAGGCTGGAATGGCCCACGCGGATCACGTCGCCGTCGGTGAGCTGGCAGGACTGGACCGGCGAGTTGTTCACCGTGGTGCCGTTGGTGGAGCCCAGGTCGTTGAGCGTCGCGACCTGACCGTCCCAGGTGACCTCCAGGTGCCGGCGGGAGACGCCGGTGTCCGGGAGCCGGAACTGGGAGTCCTGGCCACGGCCGATGACGTGGGTGCCCTCGGTCAGCTGGTAGTTGCGGTTCGAGCCGTCGTCCAGGATCAGCATCGCGGTGAGCTGCTGCGGGGCACCCCAGCCGCCCTGGCCGCCGTAGCCGCCGCCGTCGTAGCCCGGGTCGTAGCCGCCCTGCGGCGGGTAGCCCGGCTGCGGCTGGCCGTAGCCCTGGGGCTGGCCGTAGCCGTCGTAGCCCTGGTCGTAGCCCGGCTGCGGGGCGTAGCCGGGCTGGCCGTAGCCCGGCTGCGGCTGGCCGTAGCCCTGGGGCTGGCCGTAGCCGTCGTAACCCTGGTCGTAGCCCTGCTGCGGCGGGTATCCGGGCTGCTGGCCGTAGCCGCCGTAACCCTGGTTCGGGTCGGCGTAGCCCTGGGGCTGGCCGTAACCCGCCTGCTGGTAGCCACCCTGGGGCTGGCCGTACTGGTCGTAGCCCGGCTGGGCGTAGCCCTGGGGCTGGCCGTACTGGTCGTACCCGCCGGGCTGCTGTCCGTAGCCGCCCTGCTGGCCGTACCCGCCCGGCTGCTGGCCGTAGCCCTGCTGGCCCTGCTCCTGGTCGTACCCCGGGGGCGCGTAGGTCTGCTGTCCGTACCCGCCGGGTGCGCCCCGGTCGTATCCGTACTGCCCGTTCTCCTCGGGGTGGCCCGGTTGCTGGCTCATGGGTGCTTCTCCTGCGGTGCGTGCTCTGGTGGCGGCCCGACGGGAAGCGTCGGGGTCGACAGCGGAGCGGGTGCGGAACTGTCCCGTGTGCAGCGCCTCGGAGCGCTCCAGAAAGACTACGACCTCACCGTAGGTGTCCCAGCCCTGGTCGGTGAGTTCCTTCGCCACGTGCGACGAGAGGGATCGGGCGACCCCGTCCTCGTCACCCGCCATCCGGTCGAGATCGGAGGGACTGAGCAGCACGGTGTACCGGTTGGGCGCCAGCAGGCGACCTCCCGCGAGCTGCTCGACGTTGTCCTCGGCTTCCCTCAGCAGTGCCTGTGCGACTTCCTGTGGGACGACACTGCCCCCGAAGACCCGCGCGAAGGCGTCGCCGACGAACCCCTGGAGACGGCGCTCGAAGCGATCCACGCGGCCCAAAAGATCTCCTCCGTCCGCATCGGCGTGTCGGTCGTGTGCGGCCGATCGTATCTGTGCTATCTGCCGGACCCGGCGGCGCCCGACCCAACGGGCCGGCGCCCCTCGTGGAGCCGCACCCGCGCTCCCTCCGGTGTACGCGCATCGCGCCCGCCGCGCTCCGCCGCCCGGGCCCGGGGCCGGTGGGGACCCCCCTGTGAACGGCTCGCGGACGGGGTGCTAACTTTCCTCCCGTCGCTCAGGGCGAGTGGCGGAATGGCAGACGCGCACGGTTCAGGTCCGTGTGTCCGTAAGGACGTGAGGGTTCAACTCCCTCCTCGCCCACACATGATCACCTCCTGAGGGAGATTGTCCCTCCCCGAGGGTCACCACCGCCATCGCGAGATCGGTATCGGGTGTCACCCGATCCGGTCCCGCGTCCGCGTTCCGGCACTCCGCGTGCACCCACCCCCGCGCCGCACAGGTCGGGGCTCCCGCCGGCGGGATCGACGTCGCACAGGTTCACGGTTCGCCGCACAGGTCGTGCGGGCCCCGCACAGGACCGGTCCTGTGCGGCGCCACCGGAACCTGTGCGGCGGGCTCCGCAGCATCCCCCGACCGGGCCGGGACGGGCGCCGGCTAGGACTTCCGGAGCGCGGGGCGGTCGGGATGGTCGGCCATCACCAGCACGTCGGCGTACCCGCCCGGATCGCCCTCGCGTGCGTGCCGGTCGTACGCGTCCGCCGTCCAGGCCAGCTCGGGCGGCAGCCGCCGCTCCAGGGCGGCCCGGCTCATCCTCAGGTGGACGGTGAGGTCGGCGGGCAGCCCGCGCCCGAGCAGCCGCCCGCCGGCCAGGAGCACGACACCGCCGGTGCCGAGCGGCACCGGGTCGTCCCGGAACGCGCGGTCCCGCGCCAGGTCCCGCAGCCGTGGCAGCACCCGGCCCGAACCGTCCGCGGCCATCGGGGCCAGCACCTCGCGGCGCAGCGCCGGCTCGTCCAGCCACCCGTCGAGGAACATGTCCGGGTCGGTGCGGCCGAACTCCAGGCGGACCGACGCCGGGCGCAGGAAGTCGTCGGCGTCGACGGCGAGTGCCGCCCGGCCCCGCCCGCGGAGCAGGTCCGCGACCGCGCGGGCCAGCTCCACCGGACCCGCCGGCGGGGGGCCGTCGACGATCACCCGCAGCCGTCCGGGCCGGGCGTCGACCCGCTCGGCCAGGTGCGCGGCGAGCCCGTCGCGGTCGACGGGCCGGAAGTCACCTGCCACTCGTCCTCCCGGTTGCTGCGGCCGATGGTGTGCGGCCGCGAGACTAGGGCGCGTGGTGTCGGGCACCGGGACGGCCGGTGCGACGGCGCGCGGGCGCGTCCGGGGTCGCCGCGCCGGGCCGACCCGCCAGGATGGGCCGATGGGTTCACCGGGAGGCGTCCGCTACGAGCGGGACGGGCACGTCGTCACGATCACCTACGACCGGCCGGACAAGCGCAACGCGATCGACGGGGACATGCGCCGGGCGATCAACGCGGCGTGGGACCGGTTCCGCACCGACGACGAGGCATGGGTGGCGATCGTCACCGGCGCCGGGACGGCGTTCTGCGCCGGCGCGGACATGCGTTCGACGACCGGCAACCCGGCAGGTGACTTCCCCGGAAGCTTCTGGGAGCGGCCGACGGTGAACTCCCTCGAGAGCGGCTGGGAGATCTTCAAGCCGATCGTCGCCGCCGTGAACGGCCCGGCCGTCGGGTACGGCGTCACCCTGCTCACCTGGTGCGACTTCGTGATCGCCGCGGAGGGGGCGACGTTCTCGTTCCCCGAGGTCCGGTTGGGCATGCCGACGATCGTGGGCGCGCTGCGGCTGCCCCGGATGATCAACCGCCAGTACGCGATGGAGCTGCTGATGACCGGGGAGACGATCGACGCGCGGCGGGCGCACGAGATCGGGCTGGCCGGCTGGGTGGTCCCGCCGGAGGAGCTCATGCCGGCCGCGCGTTCGCTGGCCGACCGGCTCACGGCCGGGGCGCCGCTGGCCCAGCGGGCGATCAAGGAGATGGCCGTGCGCGGCCCGGAGATGGGCGCGACCGAGGCGATCCGCTTCGGAGAGACCATGCGCAAGGTCGTGACCGCCACCGAGGACGCCGCCGAGGGCGCCGCGGCGGCCCGCGAGCGGCGCGCCCCGTCGTGGCGGGGCCGGTGACGGCCGGGCGGAGACGTGGCGGCCGCTGACGACCGGGCGGGGACGTGGCGGGTCGCTGGCGACCGGACGGGAGACGTGGCGGGGGTGCTGACGACCCGGTCGGCGGCGAGCGGACATGCGCGCCCGGCGATACGTTCGCGGGCATGACCGAGCAGCAGCCGCAGTCGTCGCACGCCCGCACGGTCCCGCCGTTCCGTGCCGACCACGTCGGCAGCCTGCTCCGGCCGCCGGAACTGCTCGCCGCGCGCGAGCGGCACGCCGCCGGCGAGCTGGACGACGCGGGGCTGCGCGCCGCCGAGGACGCGGCGATCTCCGACGTCGTCGCGCTGCAGGAGTCGGTCGGGCTCCGCTCGGCCACCGACGGCGAGTTCCGCCGCACCTCCTGGCACATGGACTTCATCTACCGCCTCGGCGGGGTCAGCCGGACCTCCGGCACGGTCGAGGTGAAGATGCGCGGGCGCCACGGGAGGACCAGCTTCACCTCCGCCGGCATGGCGGTCGACGACCGCATCCGGCTCGACGAGCCCGTCTTCGGCCCGGACTTCGACTACCTCCGGTCACAGGTCACGACGGCGACGCCGAAGCTCACCCTCCCGTCGCCGAGCATGGTCTACGCCCGCGGCGGCCGCGCGGTGATCGACAAGACCGTCTACCCGGACCTCGAGCTCTTCTGGGCCGACCTGTCCGCCGCCTACGCCGACGAGCTGGCCGCCATGTACGAGCGCGGCTGCCGCTACCTGCAGCTCGACGACACCGCGCTGGCCTACCTGAACGACCCCGCGCACCGCGCCGAGCTCGCCGAGAAGGGCGACGACCCCGACACCCAGCACCTGCGCTACATCCGCCAGATCAACGCCGCGATCGCCCACCGGCCGACCGACCTGCAGGTCACCACGCACATGTGCCGGGGCAACTACCGGTCGGCGTGGGCCGCCGAGGGTGGGTACGACCACATCGCCGAGGCGCTGTTCGGCGAGCTCGCCGTGGACGGCTTCTTCTGCGAGTTCGACGACGAGCGCTCCGGCACGTTCGCGCCGCTGCGGTTCGTCCCGCCGGGCAAGCAGGTCGTGCTCGGGCTGGTCACCACCAAGACCGGCGAGCTGGAGGACCCGGACCTGCTGAAGCGGCGGATCGACGAGGCGGCGCGGTACGTCCCGCTGGACCAGCTGTGCCTGTCCCCGCAGTGCGGTTTCTCGTCCACGGTGGAGGGCAACGAGCTGACCGCCGACGACCAGAAGCGCAAGCTGGAGCTGATAGTCGCGGTCGCCGACGACATCTGGGGCCGATGACTCGCCCCACCCCGGCTCACACTCATGTACCAAGAGCACGGTGCCACGGGACTTTTGCTCCATGAGTGCGTCCCGGAGGGGTGGCGCGCGTGTTACTCGTGAGTAGCATCGGGGTATGGCGGACGACGCGAGCTGGGTGGCCGGGGCGATGACGCAGGCCGTGCCGTGGGTGAGCACGGCGGGGATCACGTTCGGCGAGATCACCACCGAGCGGGTGGAGGCGTTCCTGCCCGACCGCTCCGATCAGCACAACCACGTCGGCGGCCCGCACGCCGCGGTGATGTTCGGGCTGGGGGAGACGGCGTCCGGCGCGGTCGGCCTGGCCGCCTTCGCCGCCGCCGGGGACCGGGCCGTCCCGCTCGTCGTCCGGTCCGAGATCCGCTACCTGAAACTCGCCAGGGGTGACCTGCGTGCCGAGGCGGTCCTGACCCGGCCGGCGGACGAGGTCCTCGCCGAGCTGGACGCCGGGACGCGCCCGGAGTTCACGGTCGACGTCACGATCACCGACGCCGGCGGCGTGCAGACCGGGGCGATGACGATCGTGTGGACGCTGAAGCCGAACCGCGCGCCGGAGCCGGCTCGCTCCTAGGCTCACCGCCATGGACGTGGTGATCGCCGGAGGCCACGGGCAGATCGCGTTGCGGCTGTCCACCCTGCTCGCCGGGCAGGGGCACACCGTCCGCTCGCTCGTGCGCAACCCGGGCCACACCGCGGACGTGTCGGCGACCGGGGCGACGCCCGTGCTCGCCGACCTGGAGGCGATCACCGCCCCGGAGCTCGCTGGGCACCTCGGCGGCGCCGACGCCGTCGTCTTCGCGGCGGGCGCCGGGCCGGGCAGCACCGCGGCGCGGAAGGAGACCGTCGACCGGGCCGGCGCGGTGCTGCTCGCCGACGCCGCCGCGGCCGCCGGGATCCGCCGCTACCTGCTGGTCTCCGCGACGGGGGTGGACGCCGAGCCCGACCCGGAGCGCGGCGAGGTCTGGGCCGCCTACGTCCGGGCGAAGCGGGCCGCCGAGCAGGCGATCCGAGCCGACGACCGGCTGGACGCGACGATCCTGCGCCCGGGCCGCCTGACCGACGACCCCGGGACCGGCAGGATCTCCCTCGGCCCGCCGCCGGTCGAGCGGGCCGAAGTGACCCGCGACGACACCGCAGCGACCCTGGCCGCGCTGCTCACCGCCGGCCACACGATCGGCGCGACCCTGGAGCTGCGGGCCGGTGACGTCGCCGTCGCCGACGCGGTCGCCGCCGCGAGGTGAGGGACCCGCCCCGGCAGGGAATGCTGGGGCGATGGACAACGAGTACGACGTGGTCGTGATCGGAGCCGGCCCGGTCGGCGAGAACGCCGCCGGGTACGCGGTGGATGCCGGACTCTCCACCGCGCTGGTCGAGTCGGCCCTGCTCGGCGGGGAGTGCTCCTACTGGGCGTGCATGCCGTCGAAGGCGCTGCTCCGCACCCCGCAGGCGGTCGCCGACGCCCGCCGGCTGCCCGGGGTCAGCGCGAGCTTCGACCCGGCCGCGGTGCTGGAACGCCGGACGTCGTTCACCTCCGGGTGGGACGACTCCGCGCAGGTCGAGTGGGCCGAAGGCGCCGGGGC
The DNA here is from genome assembly GCF_014267175.1 of Pseudonocardia sp. C8. Taxonomy (NCBI): domain Bacteria; kingdom Bacillati; phylum Actinomycetota; class Actinomycetes; order Pseudonocardiales; family Pseudonocardiaceae; genus Pseudonocardia; species Pseudonocardia sp. C8. The sequence continues at coordinate 5,402,522 of NZ_JACMTR010000002.1, read as the reverse complement.
GACCGTCCTGCGCGGGCGCGGGCACCTGACCGGGGAACGGACCGTGCTCGTCACCGGGCACGGCGACGAACGCACCACCCTGACCGCCCGCCGGGCCGTCGTGCTGGCGACCGGCAGCGTCCCGGTCACGCCGGACGTCGACGGGCTCGACCGGGTGGCGTACTGGGGGTCACGGGAGGCCACCTCGGCGACGGAGGTGCCGCGCCGGCTCGGCGTGCTCGGCGGAGGGGTCGTCGGGTGCGAGATGGCGCTGGCGTTCGCCCGGCTCGGCTCGCGGGTGACGCTGTTCCACCGCGGGCCGCGGGTGCTGCCGAACGCCGAGCCGGTGGCCTCCGAGCGGGTCGCCGACGGGCTCCGGGAAGCGGGTGTCGACGTGCGGCTGGAGACCGGACTCGACCGGGTCGAGCGGGGTGAGGAGGACACCACCGTGCTGCACGGCGGCGGCGACCCCCTCGAGGTCGACCGGCTGCTGGTGGCGACCGGCCGCCGTCCGGCGACGGGCGGGCTGGGCCTGGACACCGTCGGCGTCACCACGACCGGCCGGGGCGCGGTCGAGGCCGACGACACCGGCCTGGCCCACTCCGACTGGCTCTACGCGGTCGGTGACGTCAACGGCCGCGCCCTGCTCACCCACCAGGGCAAGTACCAGGCCCGGATCGCCGCGCACGCGATCGCCGAGCGGGCCGCCGGCCGCGAACCCGACCCGGAGCCGTGGAGCGAGGACGCCGCGACCGCCGACCACCACGCCGTCCCCCAGGTTGTGTTCACCGACCCGGAGGTCGCCTGGGTCGGGAAGACGGCGCACGCCGCGGAGGAGGCGGGGCTGGACGTCCGGGTCGTGGAGCTCGACATCGCGGTCGCCGGGTCCGCGCTCACCGCGGACGGCTGGTCGGGCCGGGTGGTCGCGGTCGTCGACACCCGGCGGGAGGTTCTCGTCGGGGTGACGTTCGTCGGGCCCGGGGTCGCCGAGCTGCTGCACGCCGCGACCGTCGCCGTCGTCGGGGAGGTGCCGCTGGGGCGGCTCTGGCATGCCGTACCGGCGTTCCCGACGGTCAGCGAGGTGTGGCTGCGCCTGCTGGAGGCCTACCGGGCCAGGTGATCAGGACCGGACGCCGAGGTGGTCCAGCAGCTCGACCTCGATGCGGTCCAGGTCGTGCGAGACCGTCCGGAACGCGGCCCTGCGCCGGGAGGCCGGCATGTTCTCCGCGGCCCGGACGGCGGCGGCCAGGTCGTGCAGCCGCGGCTCGGTCTCGTCGGCGAACCGCTTCGCCCGGGCGTCCCGGTCGGTCGTGCCGTCCTCGCGCAGCTCGATGATCGTCCGGGAGATCCGGGACATCCGGGCGTGCAGCTTGCCGCCCGGCCCCGAGTAGCCGCCCAGCTCGTCGGGGGAGACGCCCAGCTTGCGGGACCGGTGGTCGTCGAGCCGGTGCCGGAGCGACCCGGCGGCGGCCATCGCGTACGGAGCGGCCAGCGGGGCCAGGACCTTGGCGATCCCCAGGTAGCGCTGGACCCGCTTGGCGTTCCACTCGCGGGCGGCGCGCTCGCGCTCGGCATCCTTCGCGGCCCGGGCCTCGCTCTTGAGCCGGCCCTTCTCCGCGGCCTGCGCCGCCTTCGCCTCGGCCTTGCGGGCGCTCGCGTCGGCCTTCGCCGCGGCCTTGGTCACCTTGCGGTCGGCCGAGCGGTCCTTGAGGTCGGCCTCGCTGAGCAGGCCGGACGCGACGGCGGTGACCGAACCGGAGCCCGACCCGACCGCCCGGCGGGTGCTGCGGGCCGCCTTGCGCCCGGCCCGCTCGGCGCGGCGGCTCGCCGCCTCGGCGCGCTTGCGTGCCTTCACCGCCCTGCGGTGCAGCTTCTCGGTGGTCCGGTCGGCGGTCTCGCGGGTGTGCTTCGCGGCGTCCTGCACCCACTCGGACGCGTCGACCGCCGCTTCCCTGGTCGCCGCGGCGGCGCGCTCGCCGGCGCCCGGCTTCCTGCGCAGCAGTCCCATGTCGTGCCCTCCCGGGGTCCGTCCGACCACAGTTGATCGCCTTATCGTCGCCGCAGCCTAGAGCCCGCGCCACCGCACACGCCCGTCCGACACCGGGGAGTGACCGACTCGTGTCGGAGATCGGCACCCGTCGGAAGTGTCGGGGGTGGTCTCTACCCTCTCCTCCCGTGAGCACCTCGACCGGATCCCGCACCGCACCGCGCGTCCTGCTGGACGCCGCGGCGCTGAGCGGGTGCCGGCGCCGGGTGCACCTGGACCACGCCCCGTCCGCGGTCGGCTCGCCGCGCGCGCTGCCCGATCCGGCCATCGAGCAGCGCCGGGCCGACGCGGCCGCGCACCGGGTCCGGATCGGCGAGCTGCTCGCCGAGACCTGGGGCGCGGACTGGGCGAGCGCCTGGCCCGGTGGCGGCGCCGGACCAAGCGACGCCGAACCGGGCGCCGCGGATCCGCGCGGGCTCGGTGCCGTGTCCGTGGCGGGGCCGTCGAACGGGGCGGGTGCCGTTCCGGTGGTCCCGGCCGGCGCCGGTGCGGCCGCGGAGGGTGCGTCCGGGCCGGCTGCGGGGTCGCGGGCCGAGCGGGCCGCCCGGACCGCCGAGCTGGTCGCGGCGGGCGCGCCGATGATCTGGGGCGCCGTCCTCCCGCCGGACGGCGACCGCCGGGGCACCGCCGAGCTGCTGGTCCGCGCCCCCGGCGGCGGGTACGTGCCGCTGCTCGTCGTGCGCAGGCGGATCACCGATCCGGGCGAGGGCGCACGCACCACCGCCGTCACCGACCCGTGGCCGCAGCGCGCCCGGCACGACCCGGACCGCAAGGTCCGCTCGCAGCCCCGCGACCTGCTCGCGCTGGCCCAGCTGACCCGGCTGCTCGAGGCGGCGGGCTGGGCGCCGCCGGAGTCCGCGCCCCGGCTGGGCGGGGTGATCGGGCTGGACGCGGACGTCGTCGTCTGGCACGACCTGCGGACCGGGCACTGGCCCGGCGGCCGGTCCACACTCGACGAGTACGACGCCCGGTTCGCCGACCGCTCCGCCGTCGCCCGGGCCGCCGCGAGCGACGGGCCCGCGCTGGCCGCGCCGTCCCGGATCACCGAGTGCCGCCGCTGTCCCTGGTGGCCGACCTGCGAGGCCGAGCTGGAGCAGGTCGACGACGTCAGCCTGGTCGCCCACGGCGAGACCGCCCGGCTGCTGCGGGAGGCCGGGGTCGCGACCGTCGCGGAGCTCGCCGCGCTCGATCCGGCCGCGCCGCCCGCCGCGCTCGCCGCACCGCTGCCCGGACCGCCGTTCGGCGACCTCGTGGCGCTCGCCCGGGCCCGCCGGCACGGCCTCGCCGTCGCCCGCCGGGTGCCGCGGGTACCGGTCCCGCGGGCGGACGTCGAGGTCGACGTCGACATGGAGAGCTTCGGCGAGTCCGGTGCCTACCTGTGGGGGGTGCTGCTCTCGTATCCCGGCGGTCGGCGCGCCGGCGACCCCGCGCCGGGCTACCGGGCGTTCGCGACCTGGGAGCCGCTGCCCACCCCGGACGAGGCCCGCTCGTTCGGCGAGTTCTGGACGTGGTTCTCCGGGATCCGCGCGGCCGCGCTCGGGTCGGGGCGCACGTTCGCCGCGTACTGCTACAACGAGCAGGCCGAGAACCGCTGGATGCTGTCGTCGGCGCAGCGGTTCGCCGGGGTGCCGGGCGTCCCGACCGAGGCACAGGTGCAGGAGTTCATCGCCGATCCGTGCTGGGTCGACCTGTACGGCGTCGTGTCCACCTGGTTCCTGTGCGCCCAGGGCAAGGGGCTGAAGAAGATCGCCCCCGCCGCCGGGTTCGCGTGGCGCGACCCGGAGGCCGGCGGCGAGAACTCGATGCGCTGGTACCGCGACGCGGTCGCGCTGGAGGGCGGCGAGCCCGACCCGGTGCAGCGCGAGCGGCTGCTCGGGTACAACACCGACGACGTGCTCGCCACGCAGGCGCTGCGGGAGTGGATGTCCTCGGACCGGGTGCTCGAGGTTCCGCTGGTGAGCGAGCTGCGCGACGCGCCCTGAGCCGGGCACGCCGCCGCCGGCCGGATTCGCCGGACCCCGCGGGGACCCTCCAGGTACGTCCGTGCCGGCCGGTGAGCACGCGCTGTCGATCTACACGGCATCGCCCCGGGGTGGGCGGGAACGCGCCGCTCGCCGGGCGCGCAGTTGTTGATCTGCACGGTTTCGCCCTCGGGACGGCGGGATCGTGCGACTCGGCGGGTGGGCTGCTGTCGATGTGCGCGTTCTGGCCGTCGGTGGGGCGGAATCGTGCCGTTCGGCGGGGGTGGCGTTGTCGATCTGCACGTTCCGGTCCCTGCTGCACCCCGCGTGCGGTTGCTGCACCCGTCGCGGAGGGTGCAGCAGGCACCGGAGGGGTGCAGCGGGCGCACCGGGTCGCCGCTACGGCCGGGCGAGGCGTCCGGGTGTCGCGGCCGTGTGAGGATGCGGGCGTGGCACCCCGTGGATTCGACCGGATCGGGCCGCGCGGCGCGGTCAGCAGCACCCACCATCTCGGCACCGCGGCCGCGGCGACCGTCCTCGCACGCGGCGGGAACGCCTTCGACGCCGCCGTGGCCTGCGGGTTCGTGCTGCAGGTCGTCGAACCGCACCTGTGCGGGCCCGGCGGCGAGCTGCCCGCGGTGTTCGTCACCGCGGACGACCCGGCTCCGAAGGTCCTGTGCGCGCAGGGGGTCGCCCCGGCGGCCGCGACGATCGATCGTCTCCGGACCGAGGGCTGCGGGATCGTCCCCGGGACCGGGCTGCTCCCGGCGACCGTCCCCGGTGCCTGGGACGGCTGGCTGACCCTGCTGCGCGACCACGGGAGGTGGGAGCTCGCCGACGTGCTGGAACCGGCGCTCGGTTACGCGGCAGGCGGCTTCCCGCTGGTCCCGCGCATCCCGGTGGCGCTGGGCACGGTCGCCGAGCACTTCCGCACGCACTGGCCGACGTCGGCGGTCACCTGGCTGCCGGACGGCCGCGTCCCCCGCCCCGGAGAGACCGTGCGGCTCCCGGCGCTGGCCGCGACCTGGCAGCGGCTGCTCGACGCCGCGACCGGCCCGAGCCGGGAGGCACGCATCGACGCCGCCCGGGACGCCTGGTACCGCGGCTTCGTCGCCGAGGAGATCGAACGGTTCTGCACGACACCGGTGCGGGACGAGACGGGCCTCGACCACGCCGGCCTGCTCACCGCCGACGACCTCGCCGGCTGGTCGTCGCACTACGAGGACGCCCTGGTCGCCGACGCCGGCCGGGGCTGGTCGGTTGCCAAGTGCGGGCCGTGGTCGCAGGGCCCTGTGCTGCTGCAGCAGCTGCGCCTGCTGTCCGGTGTGGACGTCGAGCTGCCCGGCGGGGTCGCCACCGAGGAGACGGTGCACGCCGCGGCCGAGGCGGCGAAGCTGGCGTTCGCCGACCGGGAGGCCTGGTACGGCGATCCGGCCGAGGGTGACGTCCCGATCACCGACCTGCTGTCCGACCGCTACACGGCGGCCCGGCAGGCCCTGATCGGCCCCGTGTCGGACGGCGGCCTGCGTCCCGGCTCACCCGGCGGGCGGGAGCCGCGGATCGGCGCCTACGCGGCCCGCCCGGGCGCCGGGCGCGGCACCGGCGTCGAGGGCCCGGGCACCGGCGAGCCCACGGTCAGCCGGGAGGGGGTCGCGCGCGGCGACACCGTGCACGTCGACGTCGTCGACGCGGCCGGGAACATGATCTCCGTGACGCCGTCCGGCGGGTGGCTGCAGTCGTCGCCGACGATCCCGTCACTGGGGTTCTGCCTCGGCACCCGCGGTCAGATGTTCTGGCTGGAGGAGGGCCTGCCCAGCTCGCTCGCCCCCGGCCGCCGCCCGCGGACCACGCTGAGCCCGACGCTCGCGTTCCGCGACGGCGCACCCGCGATCGCGCTCGGCACCCCGGGCGGCGACCAGCAGGACCAGTGGCAGCTGTGCCTGCTGCTCGCCGTCGTCCACGGTGACCTGGACCTGCAGGCCGCGATCGACGCCCCGGCCTGGCACTCGACGGCCTTCCCCGCCTCGTTCGCCCCTCGCGGCTGGGAGCCGCACGGGCTGGTCGTCGAGTCCCGGCTGGGTGCGGACACGCTCGCCGGGCTGCGGCGCCGCGGCCACGACGTCACCGATGCCGGTGCGTGGGCGCTGGGCCGGATGTGCGCGGTCGGGCGGGGCGAGGCCGTCCCGGGTGGTGGCGGGCCGGGCGCGCTGCACGCGGCCGTCGACCCGCGGTCCGGGGTGGGCGCGGCGATCGCGCTGTAGCCCCGGTCCGGCCACGGCTCGTGACCCGCCCGCGGGACGCGTAACGTGGTCGCCATGCTCGGCTGGGGTCGCAAGACGGACATGGTGACGGCCGAGGACGCGCTGCCCGGGCGGGCGTCCGCGATGCCGGTCCCCGAGACGCACTTCGTCAACGGCAACCGGCTGGTGCCGCCGTTCCCCGATGGCATCGCCACGGCCGTGTTCGGCATGGGCTGCTTCTGGGGTGCCGAGCGCCTGTTCTGGCAGCTCGACGGCGTGTACTCGACGGCGGTCGGCTACGCCGGGGGCTTCACCGAGAACCCGACCTACGAGGAGACGTGCACCGGCCTGACCGGGCACACCGAGGTCGTCATGGTGAAGTACGACCCGAACCGGATCAGCTACGACCAGCTGCTCAAGGTCTTCTGGGAGGGCCACGACCCGACCCAGGGCATGCGCCAGGGCAACGACGTCGGCACCCAGTACCGGTCCGCGATCTACACGGTCGACGACGCGCAGGCCGAGGCGGCCGCCGCGTCCGCGGACACCTACGGGCGGGCCCTCGCCGCCGCGGGCCGGGGCGAGATCACCACCGAGGTCGCCCGGCTGACCCAGTTCTTCTACGCCGAGGACTACCACCAGCAGTACCTGGCCAAGGTCCCCGACGGTTACTGCGGCATCGGGGGCACCGGGGTGAGCTGCCCGATCGGCACGGGCGTCCACGCCGACTGACCCACCGGCCCGGCGTACCCGCGGAACACCGGGCCGTTCCACGTGGAACATCCACCCGGCGGGATCACGGCCGGGACCCGTTCCCCGCCTCGACGTCCGGCGGTTCCGCACCCGACCCCTCGAGCGGGTGCGGGAACTCCACGTCCGAGTGCGTGACCCGGCCCGCCTCCAGCGCCACGACCGTCGCCACCGGCGGATAGCCGCTGGTCGCGAGCGTGTAGCTGCCCGCGGCCAGGCCGTCGAAGGCGAACGTGCCGTCGGCCCGGGACAGCCGGGACCCGACGACCGCGCCGTCGGCGTCGATCAGGGTGGCCACGGCGTGCGCCACCGGCATGCCGTCCGGAGCCGCGGTGACCCGTCCGGTGAGCCGCGAGCGCTGCGGCAGCCGCAGGTCCTGGGTGACGGTGCCGGCCACCGGGACGTCCACCCCGACGGCCACCGGGTCCACACCCACACCGGCACCGGTGAGCGTGAGCCGCCCGGCGGGCACGCCGGTGAGGGCGAAGCCGCCGTCGTCGCCGGACCGGCCGGACGCGACGACGTCACCGCCGGCGTCGATCAGCGAGACGGTGACGCCGCCGACGCCGTGCCCGGCGGTGTCCTGCACCGTTCCGCGGACCCCGCTGCCGCCGGGCAGCCGGACGTCGTGGCGGACCGGCCCGGTGCCGACCGGGACGGTGGCCGCGTGCGGCGGCAGCGTCCCGCAGGCCGTGACGACGACGAACCGCCCCGGCCCGTCGACCGCGACCCGGTAGCAACCGTCGTCACCGGTGCTCGCCCGGCCGACCTGGTCGCCGGTCAGCCGCGTGACGGTGACGGTGGCGCCGGCGACCGGGGCGCCGTCCCCGTCCCGGACCTGGCCGGCGACGGCCGGCCCGCCGGCGTGCCCGGGCCGGTGCGGTGCGGCGGTGCTGGAGCGGTCCGCCGGGACGGCCGGGGTCTCCCCGGACGGACCGGGAACCGGGACCGCAGCGGTTCCCGACGTGTCCGCCGGGGTCGCCGCCGGCAGGGCCGCCGCGGCCGGCACGGCGGCGCCGGTCACCGCGACGGTGCTGCCGGTCGTGGCGTCGGAGGCCGTACCGGCCTCGGCCTCTGCCCGCGCGGCCTGCGCTCCGGACATCGTGCGCAGCGGCAGCTCCTTCACGAACAGCACGAGCACGAACGCCAGCGCGATCACGCAGGCCGCGATGAGGAACGCCAGCGTCATCGAGCTGGTGAACCCGTCCTGGAACGGGGCGGCCAGCCGCGGGTCGATGTGCTGGAGGAACGACGAGTCGCTCAGCACCGACGAGGTCAGCCCGCCGTCCCGGAGTCCCGCCACGACCTGCGCGTTCGCCGGGTTCGCGAGCACGGCCGGGTCGGTGAGCGCGGACCGGAACGCGTCGGTGCCGGCCGCGGAGCGGACGGCCTCGCCGATCCGGTCGCCTGCGGTGGAGAACACCACCGACAGGAACACCGCCGTGCCCAGCGTGCCGCCCATCTGCCGGAAGAACGTCACCGTCGAGGTGGTGACGCCCATGTCGCGGGCCGGCATCGCGTTCTGCACGGCCAGGACCAGGGTCTGCATGCACAGGCCGAGGCCGAGCCCGAGCAGCGCCATCGTGGCGAACAGCTGCCCGAGCGGGATCTGCGGGGTGACCGTGGCCCAGAGCAGCAGCATCGCGCCGGTGATGCACGCGGTGCCCAGCACCGGGAAGATCTTGTAGCGCCCGGTGCGGGCGGTGAGCTGGCCCGAGGCGACCGACGCGACCATGATCCCGGCCATCAGCGGAAGCATCATGAGGCCGGACTCGATCGGCGTCGCGCCGTGCACGATCTGCAGGAACAGCGGCAGCATCGCGATCCCGCCGAACATCGCCATGCCGATCAGCAGGTTGATCACGCCGGACAGCGAGAAGATGCCGGTCCGGAACAGCCGCAGCGGGAGCAGCGCCGCGTCGCCGTAGGCCCGCTCGGCCAGCAGGAACAGCACCAGGCCGATCGCGCCGACGGCGTAGCAGACGATCGACGACACCGAGGTCCAGCCCCACTCGCGGCCCTGCTCGGCCACGATCAGCAGCGGCACCAGGCCCAGGGTCAGGGCCAGCGCGCCGGGCCAGTCGATCCGGGCCGGCCGCGGGACGTGCGGGATGTTCAGCACCCGCTGGACCACGACGAGCGCGATCAGCCCGACCGGGACGTTGACCAGGAAGATCCAGCGCCAGCCGTCGATCCCCAAGAAGGTGTCCACACCGGACAGCAGGCCGCCGATGACCGGGCCGACCACGCTGGACGTGCCGAACACGGCCAGGAAGTAGCCCTGGTAACGGGCCCGCTCCCGGGGCGGGACGATGTCACCGAGGATGGTCAGGGCGAGCGACATCAGCCCGCCGGCGCCGAGCCCCTGCAGCGCGCGGAACGCCGCGAGCGAGTACATCGACCAGGCCAGCGTGCAGGCCACCGACCCGATCAGGAAGATCGAGATTGCGGCCATGAACAGCGGCTTGCGGCCGAAGATGTCGGACAGCTTGCCGTAGAGCGGTGTGGTGATCGTGCTGGTGATGAGGAACGCCGTGGTCGCCCAGGCCTGCAGGGACAGCCCGGACAGGTCGTCGGCGATGGTGCGGATGGCGGTCGAGACGACCGTCTGGTCCAGGGCGGCCAGGAACATGCCCAGCATCAGTCCACCCAGGACGGTCAGGATCTGCCGGTGCGTCAGTTCCCCGTCCGCCCGCGGGGCGGCGGGCTGCGGAGCGGCAGCGGCGGTGGACACGGTCAGGACTCCTGTGCGTCGTAGGTCTGGAAGTCGTCGAGGAACCGGCCGAGCAACCTCGTGAGGGTCTGCCGGTCGGCCGGGTCCCAGGCTCCGAGCACCTTCGCGATCAGCCGGGCCCGCCGGCGTCGTTCGGCCTCCATCACGCGGACGCCCTCGTCGGTGGCGGCGAGCAGCGAGGCGCGGCCGTCGGCCGGGTCGGCGCGGCGCTCCACGAGACCGGCCTTCACCAGGCCGGAGACCTGACGGCTGATCGTCGAGGGGTCGGAGTGGAACGTCGCCGCGATCTCGGTCGCCCGCTGCGCGCCGCCGAAGTGCAGGTGGGCCAGCACGTGGTAGGCGGCCATGTCGACGATCGTCTCCGGGCGGTGCCGCTCGGCCGAGCGCTTGACCTGCCGGATCAGCAGGAACAGCTCGCGGACGACGGCGTCGGCGAGCTCGAGTTCGGCCTCGTCGGGCTCGGTCGTGGCGGGCTCGGCGGTGCTCATCGCGGCCCTCTCGATCATGCGTGTATCACGCAACTAGTTGGTCGATGCAAGTATGCTCCGGTGCGCGGAGCACGGCAACGGCGGGTGGTGCGCACCGGCCGCCTGGCCTCGGGCGTCACCGGGTGCGATCACCCGGCTGCGGCCGGTACGGCCCGCGCGCACTAGCCTCGCGGTGATCCGTCTCGCTCCCCGGGAGGACCGTCTGTGCGCACCTCGCCCCTGACCGGTGTCGCCCTGCTCGTCACGGCCGGTGCGTTGCTCGCGGGCTGCGCCCAGCCCGGCCAGCTCGGCCACGAGGCCGCGACCACGCCGCCGTCCTCGACGTCGACCGGACCGGCTCCCGGGTCGCCGGGCGCCGCGGACACCGACCCGGGAACGCCCGCGCCGCCGCCCGGCGGGGCCACCGATGCACCGGGTGCGCCCGCGCCGCCCGGCGGGGCACCGGGGGCGCCGGGTGATCCCGCGTCGCCGGCCGGGCCGGGTGATCCTGCCGTGCCTCCGGGGGCGGGCGCACCACCTGCCGTGCCTCCGGGGGCGGGCGGACCCGGCGCCCCGGCCGACCCCGCGGCACCCGCCGCCACCCCGGGCGCCCCCGGCGCACCGGCGCCTGCGGACGGCGCCGGGCCCGGCGGCCCGGGCGTCCCTCCACCGGTCGCCCAGGCCGGGTCGGACGCCCGGGGATCCCTGGACCGGCCCGTCGACATCCGGACCCCCGGCCCGGCGGAGCTGCTCGTGCGCACCGAGGTGCTGCAGCCCGGCCAGGCGACCGGCTGGGTCCGCCACCCCGGGACGGTGACCTCCGCGGTGCGTTCCGGCACCGTCACCGTGCAGCGGGCCGGTGGCTGCGAGCCACAGGGCTTCGGCAGCGGGCAGGCGTTCTTCCTCGGCGACGGCGAGCCGAACCTGCTGCGCAACGACGGGCCGGACCCGGTCGTCCTCACCCGGTCGGAGCTGCTCGCCCCCGGCGCCCCCGAGCGGGAACCCACCACCCCGGCCTGCTGACCGGCCGCTCACCGGACCCGGCCCCGTGCTCGCGGGACCGGGTGAGCGGTCCCGGGACCGGTGAGCGTGCGCGACGGCGCGGCGGCCGAGGCGCGGGCCCCGCCCCGCGCGGAGACTCGGTTCTGTCGGTGCGCTGTGGGAACATCGACGGCGGCACGGGGCAGGGAGCGGAAACCTTGGGGACGAAGACGGTCATCGCGGCGGACTACCGCGAGTGGCAGGTGCAGCGGCGGATCGAGTGGACCACACCCGCGGTGGGCGACGAGTTCGAGCACGACGTCGACGCCGGTAGCGGCGCGGTCGTGCTGATCCTGTCCGCGCTCGCGTTCTTCTGGCTGATGCTGCTGATCTGGGCGCCCGACCAGGTGGTCTTCCCCTGGTTCTACTGGGTGGTCGTGGTCATCGGCCTCGGGTTCTTCCCGGTCCGCTGGCTGTTGCGGCGGCCGTTCACGATCACCGCGAAGACCCAGGGCGGGTACGACCTCCCGCCGGAGAAGTGGACCGGCATGGTCCGCGGGCTCGCCACCGCGAGGGAGGAGACCCGGGTGGTGATCCGGAGCCTGAAGAACCGGTCGACTCCCGGGCACGCGGACAGCCCGCTGCAGCCGATCAACTAGGAGTCCCGGTGCCGGAACTGCCCGAGGTGGAGGCCCTCGCCCATCACCTGCGCGAGCACGCCGTGTACCGCCCGGTGGCCCGGGTGGACCTGGCGTCGATGAGCGCGTTGAAGACCCATCAGCCGCCGGTGTCGGCGCTGGTCGGGCGGGTGGTGACCGGCGCGTCCCGGTACGGCAAGTTCCTGTCCGTCGACTTCGCCGACCGCCCGGACGAGCCGACGCTGCACCTGGTCACCCACCTGTCCCGGGCCGGCTGGCTGCGCTGGCACGCGACGGCGAGCGCCACCCCGCCGAAGCCCGGTCGGGGTCCGCTGCAGCTGCGGGTCCATCTCGACGCCGTCGGCGGCCCGGGCTTCGACCTCACCGAGGCCGGCACCCAGAAGCGGCTCGCCGTGTACCTGGTGGACGACCCCGCGCAGGTGCCGGGCATCGCCAAGCTCGGGCCGGACGCGCTGGAGCTGACCCGCGACGACCTGGACGGCATCCTCGACGGCGACACCCGCCGGCTGAAGACGCTGATCACCGACCAGGCGACGATCGCCGGGATCGGCAACGCCTACTCCGACGAGATCCTGCACACGGCGCGGCTCTCGCCCTACGCCACCGCGGCCCGGCTGGGCGACGCGCAGCGGGCCGCGCTGTTCGAGGCCGTCCACGCGGTGCTCGCCGACGCCGTTACGCGGTCGGTCGGCCAGGGCGCCGCCGAGCTCAAGGGCGAGAAGCGGTCGGGGCTGCGGGTGCACGCCCGCACCGGGCTGCCGTGTCCGGTCTGCGGCGACACCGTCCGGGAGGTCTCGTTCGCCGAGAGATCGTTCCAGTACTGTCCGACCTGCCAGACCGGCGGCAAGCCGCTCGCCGACCGCAGGCTGTCCCGGTTGGTGAGGTAGGTGCACGTGGTGTCGGGGGGCAGCGCTGTGAGGACCGCGGTTCCCGCCGTCGTCGACGGTCCGGCGGGGATCTCGCCGTCGCTGGTCCTGCTGCTGGCGATCGCGGGCGTGGTGCTGGCGGGGACGGTCTTCGTCTTCCTGTGGCAGCGCAACCGCCGCAACAACATGGTGTCGCCGCTGGCCAAGGCGACGTTCTCGGCCCTGCACACGGTGGCGCTCGCGGCGCCGGTGCTGCGGGAGGGGCTGTCGTCGCGCTCGGCGTCGCAGGCGCTGCCGTACCTGCGTCAGCTGCTGGAGACCACCGCGATGGCGATGACCGACGCCCGCGGCACCGTCCTGGGCTGGGACGGGACCGCCGACCAGCACCAGCAGGACGTCCAGACGCTCGCCGACCGGGTCGTCTCCACCGGTCGCATGGAGCTGATGAGCCACACCTCCATCAAGTGCAACCAGCCCGGGTGCGAGGTGCGGGGCATCGTCGTCGTCCCGCTGGAGAGCGACGGCAACATCATCGGCACGCTGGCGGCGCTCACCCCGACGACCGCGGGGCCGCCCGTCCTGCGGGCCACCGGCGAGGTCGCCCGGTACGTGTCCAGCCAGCTGGAGCTCGCCGAGCTCGACGACTCCCGGGCCCGGCTGAACCGGGCCGAGGTCCGCGCGCTGCGGGCGCAGATCTCCCCGCACTTCGTCTACAACGCGCTGACCACGATCGCGTCGTTCATCCGCACCGACCCGGCACGGGCCCGCGAGCTGCTGATCGAGTTCGCGGACTTCACCCGGTACTCGTTCCGCTCGGCGGGCGAGTACACGACGCTGACCGACGAGCTCGACAACATCCAGCGCTACGTGCAGCTGGAGAAGGCCCGGTTCGGCAACCGGCTCAACATCCGGCTCCAGATCGACGACGAGATCAAGAACGTCGTGCTCCCGTTCCTCGCGCTGCAGCCGCTGGTGGAGAACGCCGTCCGGCACGGCCTGTCCGGGAAGCCGAACGGGGGCACCGTGACGATCCGGGCGGAGAACGCCGGGTCCGAGTGCGTGATCGTCGTGGAGGACGACGGCGTCGGCATGGACCCGGCCCGGCTCAACGAGGACCTCGACGACGCCCACCTGTCCGGTGCCCACGTCGGGCTGGGCAACGTCGACGACCGGATGCGCTCGGCGTTCGGGGACAACTTCGGTCTCGTCGTCGACACCAACATCGGCGCCGGAATGAAGATCACCCTGCGGGTGCCCAAGTTCCGTGCCGGGATCCGGGCCTGACCCACCCGGCACTGCTCCACCCGGCTGACATGGGCGGACACCTGCTGTGCCGACCCGGTCACAGCTCGTCACGCTGCGCTCGCGCGTACGGTGGTGTCGCATGGACGTCCTGCGCATTCCCGCCGCGGTGACCTCGCGGCTGCCCGGCAAGCTCGGTGAGACCGTCGCCGCCGTCGGCACTCCCGTGGTGTCGGTCGTACGCCTGCAGGGTGTGATCAGCGCGCAGGCCGCGCCGGTGCCCCGGCACGTTGTCAACGCGTCTGCGCTGGACAAGGTGCTGGAGCGCGCGTTCGCGCCCGACCGGCTGGCCGCCGTCGCCCTCGTGATCAACTCGCCGGGCGGGTCGCCGACCCAGTCCCAGCTGATCGCCGACCGGATCCGCGGCCTGGCCGGGGAGAAGGGCGTACCGGTGCTGGCGTTCTGCGAGGACGTCGCCGCCTCCGGCGGGTACTGGCTGGCCTGCGCCGCCGACGAGATCTACGCCTGCACCACCTCGATCGTCGGCTCGATCGGTGTGATCAGTGCCGGGTTCGGGCTGGACGGGCTGATCGAGAAGTGGGGCGTGACCCGGCGGCTGCACACCGCGGGCGGGGCGAAATCCCGGCTGGACCCCTTCCTCCCGGAGAAGGAGGAGGACGTCGCCTGGCTCACCGACCTGCAGGAACAGCTGCACGAGCGGTTCGTCGGCTGGGTGCGCGAACGCCGCGGTGACCGGCTCGCCACCGGGGCCGAGCTGTTCGACGGCGAGGTCTGGCTGGGTGAGCGGGCCCGCGAGCTGGGCCTGGTCGACGGGATCGGGACCGCCCAGGACGTCCTCGCCGAGCGGTTCCCGGACGCCGAGCGCCACCCCGTCGAGCAGCGCAAGCCGCTGCTGGCCCGGCTGGGTGCCGGCGGCGCGGCCCGGGCTCACCCGTTCGGTGACGCCGCGGATCTGGCGTTCGAGCTGATGTCGGCGGCCGAGGCGAGGGCGGCCTGGGCCCGGTACGGGCTGTGACCCGGTCGACGGCCGCGCGGGGCCCGGGGCTCCCCGGCGTGTCCGGACGGTCACCGATCCGGTTCGTGCCCTGGCATCCGGCGCGTTCGCACGTCACCATGGTCGCGGCGTCGGGCGATCATCGATGGCCCGGCCCCGGCCCGGAAGCAGGATGAGGAGATCGTGGACAGCAACGACACCACTCGGGGACTGGTCGTGCTCGCGGTGGACGACGAGCAGCCCGCGCTCGAGGAGATGGCATTCCTGCTCGACGAGGACCCGCGCGTGGCGACCGTCCTGAAGGCCGGTGAGTCCACCGAGGCGTTGCGGATCCTGAACGGACGCCGGGCCGGCGCACCCGCCGGGGGCCCGGCCGGTCCCGGCGGCGGCGCGGACGTCGCCGAGCAGACCGACATCGACGCCGTCTTCCTCGACATCCGGATGCCCGGTCTGGACGGCCTGGAACTGGCCCGGGTGCTGAAGAACATGGCCGTGCAGCCGGCGATCGTGTTCGTGACCGCGCACGACGACCGCGCCGTCGACGCCTACGACGTCGGCGCCATCGACTACCTGCTCAAGCCGCTGCGCACCGAGCGGCTCTCCGCCGCGCTGGACCGCATCCTCGCGACCCGCCGCGCCGGCCCCGCCGAACCGGTCCGCGACGAGTCCGGCGGGGACGACGAGGTGATCCCGGTCGAGCTGGCGGGCACCACGAAGCTCGTCCCACGGTCGGCGGTGCGCTACGTCGAGGCCCAGGGCGACTACGCCCGGTTGCACACCACGGAGGGCAGCCACCTCGTCCGGATCCCGCTGTCGGTGCTGGAGGACCGCTGGCGCGACGCCGGTTTCGTCCGGATCCACCGGTCGTTCCTGGTGGCGCTGCCGCTGGTGACGGAGCTACGGCTGGCCGGATCCGGCTACGTCGTCCGGATCGGGTCCGGGCCGGAGACCGCCGAGCTCCCGGTCAGCCGCCGGCACACCCGTGAGCTGAAGGACCGCCTCGTCCGCGCGACCAAGCAGGCGTGGAGCCAGAGGTGAGCAGGCCCGCCGGCGGCGTCCAGCCGTCGGTGCGCCCGGCGTCCGGCGGTGCGCCGGACGACGACGGGCCCGCTTCCCGCCGCGGCGGCGATGCGCGGCGCGGCGACGAGCCCCGGCCGAACGGCCGCGCACCGGTGAACGGTGCCGCACCCGCCGGGGCGCAGCACGGAACCACCGCGACGAACGGCTCGGCCCGCCCCGCCGGGAGCTCCGAGGAGCCGGCCCGGCATGCCGACGGTGCGGCGAACGGGCACGATCCGCAGGACGGTGTGCCCGGCCCGGTCCCACCGCGCCCGCGCAGCCCGAACTTCTCGGGCGGGCACCCGCGCCCCGCCACCCCGCCGACGCCGGCCGGTCCGCACGGCGGCCGGTCGGCGGTGCCCGGCTCCGGGGCCGCGGAGGACGGTGGGTCCGTGACCGGTGCCGGGTCTGCACAGGACGGCGGGCCGGCGGCCGGCTCCGGGTCCACGGAGGACCCGCCCGGCCCGCCGCGAGATGCACGTTCGGGCCCCGCCGAGGGCGACATCGTGCCCGCCGACCCGCCCGGTACCACGCGAGAAGCACGTTCCGGCCCTGCCCGGGGCGGAACCGTGCCCCCCGATCCCACGCCGGCGGAGCGCAGCACCGGCCGGGCCGGACGCCGGGCCCGGCGGGACGACGACGCCGGCGGCAGTGGCTCCGACTGGCTCCAGCAGGAGATCGCCCGCCGGATCGCGGGCCGGTCCGGGGAGTCCGGCCGGCACGCCCGCGTCGAGCCCGCCGAGGGCACCGCGCCGAGCGACACCGCGCCCACCGGCGCCACGCCCCCCTCCACCTCCGACGGCCCGGCCGCGCCCGCGGACCGTGCCGTCGCCGCCGGACACACGGCCGACGAGGACGACGACGCCGACGGCCAGGTCTGGCCGCGCCACCCCCGGCCACGGCCCGGCGGTCCACGCCCCCGCCCGGCCTTCGAGCCCGACCCGTACGCCCCGGAGGGGGTGCGGCCGGGCCCCACCGACAGCGGCAAGGAATGGCCGCCCGTCACCGGCGGCTCGGGCCTGCCCCGGCGGGTGCCGGGGGCCACGTCGTCGTCCTGGGCACGCCGCTGGTCGCCGGATCCCGACGCCCTCCACGCCGGCGCCGCCACCACGGAGAGCGAGGCGGGCGAGCACACCGAGACCCGCCCGGTCCCGACCCGGTGGACCACCACCGGCCGGCGCGGCACACCGGCCCCGCCCGCGCCGGACGACGAGGAGGTCGTCTCGATCCCCGGGCCGGCCGCGGTGCCGGGCCCGCACCCGGTGATCGACCGGGACCTCGACGAGGACGACGAGTTCGCCGACCTGGACGACCCCGAGGACGAGACCGCGGTCGAGCGCACCGAGGTCATCTGGCGTGCGCCCGGCCTGGACGCCCCGGTCGGCCCGGCGCCGTCCCCGGCGGACGACGCGGAGGCGTCCGGGGACATGGCCGTCTCCGAGCCCGAGCCCTACACCGGTGCCCTGCCCCGCCGGTTCGCGGCCGCCCCCACCGACGCCCCGGCCGCCGCCGGACCGGACGAGGCGGCGGACGGCCCCGGTCCCGGCCGCGTGCGCATCGTGCTGTCCGAGCGCCGCTCGACCACCCACTCGTCGCGCGGCCTGTCCGACGTGCAGGACCCGGGGGCCGTCGGCACCCTGCTGCGCAACTCGCTGGTCCGCACCCAGCTCCTGCTCGCGCTGCGGGTGAGCCTGGTCGCGCTGTTCGGCCTGGGGATGCTCCCGGCGCTGTTCATGGCGGTGCCCGCGCTCGGCGCGATCGAGATCCTGGGTATCCGGCTGACCTGGCTGGTGCTCGGGCTGCTCGTCTACCCGTTCCTGCTGGGCCTGGGATGGTGGTACGTCCGGTCGGCCGAGGCGGCCGAGCAGGAGTTCGCGGAGGACGTGACCGATCGATGAGCGCGACCGCGATCGTCTCGCTGATCGCGATCCTCCTGGTCGCCGTGGTGTCCGCGGTGATCGGTTCGATCGGGCACCGCACCCGTCTCACGTCGGACTTCCTGGTCGCCTCGCGGTCGGTGCCGTCCCGGCTCAACGCGGGCGCGATCTCCGGCGAGTACCTGTCCGCGGCGTCGTTCCTCGGCATCGCCGGCCTGATCCTCGTCCAGGGCGTCGACGCGCTCTGGTACGCCGTCGGCTACACCGCCGGTTACCTGTTGCTGCTGCTGTTCGTGGCCGCCCCGCTGCGCCGCTCGGGCGCCTACACGGTCCCGGACTTCGCCGACGCCCGGCTCGCCTCACCAGCACTGCGGCGGGTGTGCACGGTCATCGTCATCGTCATCTGCTGGCTCTACCTGCTCCCGCAGATCCAGGGTGCCGGGCTGACCCTGGGCATCGTCACCGGCCTGCCGGACTGGATCGGCGCCGCGGTCGCGGGCGTCGCCGTGCTGGCCACGGTCGCGCTCGGCGGCATGCGGTCGGTGACGTTCGTGCAGGCGTTCCAGTACTGGTTCAAGCTCTCCGCGCTGGCCGTTCCGGTGATCATCGGTCTCGCGGTGTGGTTCGGTGACGGCGCCTCGTTCGCCCGGGCCAACGAGCCGCCGGCGTTCCGGGAGCCGACCACGGTCTCGGTGACCACGCCGGTCACCCTGGACGTGCGGCTTCCGGTCGACGTCACCGCGCACGGCACCGTCGACGGGCAGCGGGTCGACGGCCCGCTCCGGTGGGACGCCGGGTCGTCGCACGAGATCGCGGAAGGCACCCGGCTGGGCTTCGCCGCGGGCGAACCCGTACCCGTCACCAGCGGTGCCCCCGCCGACGACGAGAGCTGGCTGCGTCCGTTCAGCGGGGCCGAGGAGCACCAGCTCCTCGCCACGTACTCGCTGATCCTGGCGACCTTCCTCGGCACCATGGGCCTGCCGCACGTGCTCGGCCGCTTCTACACGAACTCCGACGGGCGCGCGGCGCGGCGCACCGCCGCCGTCGTCGTCGGGATGCTCGGCGGCTTCTACATCCTGGTGACGCTGATGGGCGTGCTGTCCCGGGTGTACACGCCGCAGCTGCTGGTCACCGGTCGCAGCGACGCCGCCGTGCTGCTGCTGCCGACGGCCATCCTGGGCAGCGGGCTGCTCGGGACGCTCGTCGGCGCGCTGGTGGCGGCCGGTGCGTGGGCGGCGTTCCTGTCGACGGCGTCCGGCCTGCTGGTGAGCCTCGCCAGCGTCGTGTCCACCGACGTGCTGCCCCGGAAGAGCCTGATGACCCGGCGGTTCCCGGTGGCCACGGTGCTGGCCGGGATCCCGCCCACGGTCGTCGCGCTCGCCCCCACCGGGCTGAACTTCGCCGAGGCGGTGGCGCTGGTGTTCGCGGTCGCGGCGTCCACCTTCTGCCCGCTGCTGGTCCTGGG
The DNA here is from genome assembly GCF_014267175.1 of Pseudonocardia sp. C8. Classification (NCBI taxonomy): domain Bacteria; kingdom Bacillati; phylum Actinomycetota; class Actinomycetes; order Pseudonocardiales; family Pseudonocardiaceae; genus Pseudonocardia; species Pseudonocardia sp. C8. The sequence goes on along the minus strand of NZ_JACMTR010000002.1, from coordinate 5,383,180 downwards.
GATCTGGTGGCGCGGGCTCACCGACGTCGGCGCGATCGCGGGCGTCATCGTCGGCGGGGTGGTCTCGGCCGGGGCCGTCGTCGCCGCGCTCGCCGGTCTCAGCGCGGTCCTGCCGGGCGGCACCGACGGCTGGGTCGAGGTCCTGCTCTACCGGCCGGCGATCGTCAGCGTGCCGCTGGCGTTCCTGACGATGGTCGCCGTCTCCCGGTTCACCCGGGCGCGCCGCCCCGCGGACGCCGGCCAGGTGCTCCTGCGACTGCACGCACCCGAACGACTGGGCCTGATGCGTGACCGATTGGACGACCGGAGCTGACCGGCATCGCCGTACCGCTACGTACGGTGACCAGATCGGCGCGCTGATTGCTCCGGATCGGGGTTCTTCGCCTGCTCCCGGCCCGACGACGTCGCCGGTCCCGACGGCGCTCGTTGTTCCCGGGGAAGAGTTCCCCCGCAGGGCGCGGTGTCGCGCGCCCCGGCTCCCCACCAGCACGACGTGAAAGGACCGGTGAACAGCGCCATGAGCCCCGACGCCGAGCGCTCGACCGGCACCATCTACGAACAGGTCCAGGCGAGTCCGGAGTTCCAGGCGTTCCGTGTCCGGCTGCGCCGCTACGTCTTCCCCATGACGGTGATCTTCCTGTCCTGGTACCTGGCCTACGTGGGGCTCGCGACCTACGCGCCCGGGTTCATGTCGACCCGGGTCGCCGGGACGATCACCGTGGGCCTGCTCGTCGGCATCGGTCAGTTCGTGAGCACGTTCCTGATCACGACCCTGTACGTGCGGTTCGCCGAGCGTGAGCTCGACGGCCCGGCCGCCGAGCTGCGTGCCCGGGTCGAGGCCGCCCAGGAGGTGCGCGCATGACCACCGTCCTCGCGCAGGCCGAGTCGGTCGGCAGCCTCACCGCGAACGTCGGCTTCTTCCTGCTGTTCGTGATCGTGACGTTGATGATCGTGCTCCGGGTCAGCCGCACGAACGCGACCCGTGCCGACTACTACACGGGCGGGCACGCCTTCACCGGGCCGCAGAACGGAACCGCGATCGCCGGTGACTTCCTGTCCGCGGCGTCGTTCCTCGGGATCGCCGGGGCGATCGCCCTCTACGGCTACGACGGGTTCCTGTACTCGATCGGCTTCCTCGTCGGCTGGCTGATGGCCCTGCTGCTGGTCGCCGAGCTGCTGCGGAACACCGGCCGGTTCACGATGGGCGACGTGCTGGCGTTCCGCATGCGCCAGCGCCCGGTGCGCGCCGCCGCGGCGACGTCGACCCTGGTCGTCTCGCTGTTCTACCTGATCGCGCAGATGGCGGGTGCCGGCGGCCTGATCTCGCTGCTGCTGCAGATCCCGAAGGACGACGCGTTCTCCCAGGCGATGGTGATCGTCGTCGTGGGCGCCCTGATGATCGTCTACGTGCTGTTCGGCGGCATGAAGGGCACCACCTGGGTGCAGATCATCAAGGCCGGGCTGCTGCTCGTCGGCGCCGCGGTGCTGACCACCTGGGTGCTCGGCCGGTACGGGTTCAACCTCTCGGCGGTGCTGGAGCGCGCGACGGAGAACTCCGCGCACGGTGCGGCCATCCTCGGGCCCGGCCTGCAGTTCACCAACAAGGTCGACTTCGTCTCGCTCGGGCTCGCCCTGGTGCTGGGCACGGCGGGGCTGCCGCACATCCTGATGCGCTTCTACACCGTGCCGTCGGCCAGGGAGGCCCGCCGCTCGGTGGTCTGGGCGATCTGGCTGATCGGGATCTTCTACCTGTTCACGCTGGTCCTGGGCTACGGCGCGACGGCGCTGCTGCCACCGGGAACGATCACCCGGGAGAACCAGAACGACGCCGCGCCGCTGCTCGCGTACGCGCTCGGCGGCGAGCTCATGCTGGGCCTCATCTCGGCGGTCGCGTTCGCGACGATCCTCGCCGTCGTCGCCGGGCTGACGATCACCGCGTCGGCCTCCTTCGCGCACGACGTCTACGCGAACGTGCTGCGCCGCGGGACGGCCTCCCCGGACTCCGAGGTGCGGGTCGCGCGGACGACGGCGCTGGTCATCGGCCTCGTCGCGATCATCGGTGGGATCGTGGCGAACGGCCAGAACGTCGCGTTCCTGGTCGCGCTGGCGTTCGCCGTCGCCGCATCGGCGAACCTGCCGACGATCCTGTTCTCGCTGTTCTGGAAGCGGTTCAACACGACCGGCGCGCTGTGCAGCATCTACGGCGGGGTGCTGATCTGCGTGGTGCTGATCGTGGTGTCGCCCGCGGTGTCCGGCTCGCCGTCGGCGATGATCCCGAGCGCCGACTTCGCGATCTTCCCGCTGTCCAACCCGGGCCTGGTGTCGATCCCCGCGTCGTTCCTGCTGGGGATCGTCGGCACGATCGCCGGCGGCCGGGACCGGTTCGACGCCGCCCGGCACGCCGAGATGGAGGTCCGCTCGCTGACCGGTGCCGGTGCCGTGCGCGCCACCACACCGCCGAAGGAGCAGCCCCGGCCGGCCGCGGTCCCGGCCGCCACGCCGGCAGCACACCCGGTCACGGCCGGGGTGGGCGACCAGCCGCGGCGGCCCGCGCCCGCCGTCGGGAGCGACGGCGCCCGACGTCCGGGCGCGGAGCTGTTCGGGAACACCGGCCTGACCGGAACCCAGCCCGCGGTCCGGCCGTCCGGGTATCCGGTGCGGCCCGGCCGGCGGCAGGGCACGGGCGGGTACCGGCCCGTGCACGCCACCGGCGGCTACCGGGCCGCACCGCCGGAGGACCCGAACGAGGTGACGCTCCCGCACGGATCGCTGCCTCGCGACGGCCGGCGGGAGTGACGGCGGGCGGGCGCTCTCACCGGGGGTTGACGGTGTCGCGTGGCAGGATGGCGCCATGTCCGACCAGGTGCCGACCGTGCGCGTGCCCGACCTGCCCGCCGACGCCCCGCTGCTGGATGTCCGCGAGCCCGACGAATGGACCGCCGGGCACGCCCCGACCGCCCGTCACCTGCCGATGTCCGAGCTGCCGGGCCGGATGTCCGAGCTGCCCGCCGACGACCCGCTCTACGTCGTCTGCCGCTCCGGGGGCCGCTCGGCGCGGGTGGTGGCCTACCTGGCCCAGCAGGGCTACCCGGCGGTCAACGTCGCCGGCGGCATGCAGGACTGGGCGGCCGCCGGCCGCGACGTGATCACCGACGACGGCAGCGCGCCCCGGATCGCCTGAGGCCCCGCCGTGCCGCCCGGACCCGCGCTGCCGCCGTGCCCGCGCTGCGGGCGCCAGGCGCCGCCGGGCAGCGGTGTGTTCTGCCCGTGGTGCGGCCGCTACCTCGCGGCCCTGGAGTGGGTGGCCACACCCCCCGGGCCCGGCACCGCCGCGCAGCCGCGCCCGCCCGGCGGGCCGGTGCGCTACGCCGGCCCGCCCCGCTACCGCTCCGTGCCCCGGTGGGGGCTGCCGGTGGGGCCGTGGCGGGCGCCGTCGCAGTTCCCGGATGCGATCAGCCGGCGCTACTCGCTCGCGGACGACGGCCCGGGCCCGCCGCTCGAGCGGGCCCGCGCGCTGGCCGGGCAGCTGATCCCGGTGCTGTGGGTGGTCGTCGTCATGAGCGCGGTCGCCGCGGCTGCCGAGGTGTGGCGGTACGGCCTGCTGCTGGTCAGCCGGTCGGACGCGCTGTCGCCGGTGGCGGTGGGCTGGTCGGACGCGGCGGTCTGGTTCGGCGGCTGGTCCTCGGTCGCGGCCCAGGTGGCGGCCGGGGTGCTGACGATCTCGTGGAGCATCTGGGCCCACCGGGCCGCGGCGGCCCGGTCGGGGACGCGACCGTGGCGCAGCCGGCGGCGGATCGTCGCCGGCTGGCTGGTGCCCGGGTGGAACCTGGTCGCGCCCGGATCGCTGCTGGCCGAGACCGAGCACGCCGCGCTCGAGCTTCCCCCGGAGCGCCGGCCCGCGCCGTCGCGCGGGCTGCTGATCTGGTGGGGCCTGTGGGTCGCCTCGGTGCTCCTGGCGGCGCTCTCGCTGGTCTGGCGGTTCCGCACCGGCACCCAGGCCCTCGCCGACGGTGTGGTCCTGCACGCCTGGGCGGACGTGCTCGCCGCCGTCACCGCGTACCGGACGATCCGCGTCGTCCGCTGGATCACCGTTCTGCTGGAGCCGGATCCACCGGGTCCGCGGGAGCTGCTGGTGCGGGTGGCGGCACCCGGGGCGCCGGCAGCATCGCCGCCGGCGGCACCGCCGGGCCCGGACGCGCCCGGTCCTGCGGAGGCGGCGCCGGCACACCGGTGACGGCGGCCTGCGGCTCGGTCCGCTCGACGTCCCGCTCGGTGTTCCGATCCACGCCGCCGGACGGGAGCGCGGCCGGCACCGACGGCCCACCGCCCGCCGACCACCCGTGCGGAGTGGCGGTGTGCGGTGGCGTGGCACCCGTGGCGGGTCCGGCCGGCCACGGGCCGGGTGGTCGATCCGGCGTCTCCCGGGGCGGCTGTCGACCGGCCGGTCCGGGCAGCGCCCAGCCGGCCGTGCCGGGCCGGACGGCGGTCGACGGCCCGGCCGTCAACGCCTCCTCGGACACCGCGCGGAGCCGCTTGCGGACCCGCGCCAGTGCCCGGTCCGACCCGCGGACGACGACCGACAGGACCAGCCCGCCGCCGTGCGGGTCCGGGACGGTCTGCAGCAGGTGCCGGTCCGGCCCGGCCTCGAGAACGAGCCCGAGCACCCCGCCGCAGCCGGGCGCCAGTGCGAGGCCGATCCGGACCAGCTCGGCGTGTGCGGCGCCCCGGACCTCGTCACGGTGGTCGTGCTCGGCGGCCCGGCCCCGCCCGGAGCGGCCCGCCGCGGTGTCCGGGCCGCAGACGTCGAGCACCATGCCGCTGTCGACGTCGATCAGCGCCGCGGAGCGGATCCTGGCGTCGCCGAGCAGCGGACCGAGCACCGCGGAGAGACCGTCGGTGCGGACCGAGACGGCGTGCCGGTGACGTGCCATGTGGTGGTCCGGTCCGCTCCGATCAGCGCTGCTGGGCGGGGTAGAACGCCTGGCCGGCCTGCGGGGCCGCCTGCGGCGAGGTCATGGCGAACTGCTGCTCGATGACGCGCAGGTCGCGGCGGGCCATCGCCAGGTTGGCCTGGGCGCGGTTGAGCACGAGGTAGAAGAACAGCTGCTCGTCGGTGCCCCGGATGATCCGGATCAGGTGGTACTGGGAATCGAGCGTGATCAGGATGTCCTCGATGGACTCACGCAGGCCCAGCTTCTGCATGACCTCGAGCTTGGTACGCACGACCTCGGAGTTGCCGGGCGCGGCGACGTCGAGGTCGAACTCCGGGCTGCCACCGCGGGAGCCGAGCGTCATGCCGCTGTCGAAGTCGACGACCGCGACCGCGAACGCGCCCTTGATGTTGGCGGCCATGTCCAGCGAACGATCGATGTTGTTCATTGTTGCCTCCGCGCGGCACGCACCGCGCGCCGTGTTCGTCCGAATGGGGGAGCTGCGCTCGTGCCCATTCCGGTGGGGAGCCGGAAAGGGTTCTCCGCGGATTTCCGGGGAGAGCGCCCACGATAACCACGCCCGTGGAATCGTCAACTCCCGGCCGTGGGGTATTCGTCCAGCCGGCGTAGTCCGGCGAGGATCCGGGCCATCGTCCGGAGATCGTCGGCCCAGCGCCCACCGGGCTGGCCGGGTGGTGCGGACAGCGGGACGGCCGGTACCTCGCCCGTCGCGCCGGACGGGCTCGTGCTCGGGGCGACGGCGGACGGTGGCGCCCCGCCCGGACCGGCCTCCCGGCGGGGGAGCGGGACGGCGGGCGCCCGATCCGCCGCCGACCGGCCGGCCGGCTCCGGGGTCTCCCCAGGCCGGCGCGGGTGTGGAACGGGGACCTGGTCATCGGTGGGCAGGGCGAGCAGGGCGCGGCGGGCCAGCGCGAGGTTGCCGCGGACGCGATCCACCTGCAGGTAGGCGAGCATTGTCGTGCCGTCCCGGCGCAGGGTGCGGACCAGGTGGTAGGTGGCACCGGTGGTGATCACGCCGTCCTGGAACCCGATGCCGGCCGCACCCGGCCCGAGCTCGGCCGCGCCCCAGCCGAGCACGGCGGCGGCCTCGTCGGGGACCGCGCCCGCCGGGTCGCCGGGGCCCGCCCGGCCGTGGGCGGCGACGACCGCGCCGGTGGCCGGGTCGGCCAGGCACGTGTAGCGCACGCCGGGCGCGTCCAGGACGCCGCGAAGCACCTCCGACCACGATTCCACCCGCGCGATTCCACCATGGATCCCGGTGTGCCGTACCGGCAGCCCGACGATTCGCACCCGATTCCGGTGGAGGGCGGAACGCGGCACCAGAATTGGGCGTACGGCCCTGGGAAATGCGATGTCCGGTCGAGTGGAAATGCGTCCGTTCGGTCTATCTTGTGAGTCGTAGTTCCGCCCAGCCACGCATGACGAAGCGCGGCCTCCGGGACGGGGTCCCGTGGGCGGCGGCGTCCGGCAACCGGAGCAGCAGCGCGCGGAGCACCTCGGCGATCTCCAGCCGGGCCAGCGGCGCGCCGAGGCAGTAGTGCACGCCGGCGCCGAAGCCGAGGTGCGGGTTGGGGGACCGGGTGACGTCCGGCCGGTCGGCGTCCGCGCCGAACGCCGCGGGGTCGCGCCCGGCGGCGCCCAGCAGGGCCCCGATCCGGGTCCCCGCGGGGACCGGGTGTCCGGCGATCGTGGTGTCGCGCATGGCCGTCCGCTCGAACAGCTGCAGCGGCGCGTCGAACCGGATCAACTCCTCGACCGCCGTGGGGATCAGCCCGGGGTCGGCCAGCAGCCGTCGCCACTGATCCGGATGCTCCAGCAGCGCGTACACCCCGTTGCCGATCACGTTCACCGTCGCCTCGTGCCCGGCCATGAGCAGGAGCGCCGCCGTGCCGACGAGCTCGTCGTCCGAGATGCTCCTCGCCGCCTCCCGCACGGCGAGGAGGTCGGCGACCAGGTCGCTCCCGCTCGTGGGGATCGCGGTGGTGCCGCTGGCGCGGCGCTCGGCGACCAGGTCGCGGAGCATCGCCACGAACTCCGCGGAGGCCCGTTCGGCGGCGCGGCGACCGTCCTCGCCCGGGTCGGGCTCGTACATCCGGACGATCGCGTCCGACCAGTCCCGCAGCGGCGCCCGCCGGTCCTCCGGCACCCCGAGCAGGTCGGCGATCACGGCGACCGGCAGCGGCTCCGCGACCAGCTCGACCAGGTCCGCCGGCTCGCCGTCGTGCACCCGGCGGACCAGCTCGCCGACGAGGTGCTCGGCCCGGGCGCGGACCAGCGGGGCGAGCCGCTCGGTGTGCCCGCGGGCGAACGCCGAGGCGACCAGGCGGCGGAGCCGGGTGTGCGGCTCGCCCTCCCGTTCCAGCAGCGAGTTGTGGTGGAGCAGGTTGAACGCCGCGAGCTCGGACGACGGCTCGGCGTCGGCCCAGATCCGGCCCAGGCCGCGGTCGCGCAGCACCGCCGAGCAGGCCGCGTGCGTCACCGCGACCGGCAGGCCCAGACCGGGGTGGTGGTGCACCGGGCCGGCGGCCCGCAGCTCGGCGTAGGCGGGATAGGGGTCGGCGAGGAAACCGGGGTCTGCCGGATCGAAGAGGGGCACGACCCGCTACCTTGCCCGGTGATGGGCAAGAAGACGCGCAACCGTGCCACCCGGTCCGAGGGCGACAACCCCCGCCGGCCGTGTCCGTGCGGATCCGGCAAGCGGTACAAGGTCTGCCACGGGGCCGGTGACGATGTCATCGTCATCCGCCCGTTCGAGGGCCTGGCCGCCGAACCGGACCTCGTCGCGATGCGGGAGTTCCTGCCGTCGGCGACGGCCGCGCTGCCGGTCCGCTCGGGTGGTCCGGTGACCCTGGCGTCGGTGCTGCCCGGCGCGTCCGCGGCGATCGTCCGCGACAACGGCGACATCCTGCTCGGGATGCAGGTGCAGACCCGCTCCGGGGACCTGTCCGCCGACCTGGCCGGCGCGCTGGCCTGGGCCCGGTCGGCCGAGCCCGGCTCGTCGCTGCCGGTCGTCGGGCCGGACCGGCGCACCGGGGAGCGGCTGCAGGACGTGCTCGACCCGGAGACGCCGCTCGAGCCGACCGTGCACGCCGACTTCGGCTGGTGGCTGCCCGGGGACACCCCGGACCCGGAGGCGCAGGCGATGCTGGAGCGCGCCAACGCGGTGATCATGCCGACCGAGGCGGTCGCCGCACCGGGCGTGCGCGGGGCGTACTGGGTGGACACGGGCTCGAAGGCGCACGTCCGCTGGGTGCGCACCGAGGACGAGACGGTCCTGATGGGCGCGCTGGCCCGGCTGTCCCACCAGGGTGGGCTGGAGCTGGGGGAGGGGTCCCGCTACGCGGGGTCGTTCCGGGCGCACGGGCTGCTCGTCCCGGTCTGGGACGTGGACCGGGAGATGCACTCGTCGGAGTGGGCGGGCCCCGCCGCGGAGTTCGCGAAGCGCCTCGACGAGGTGCTCGCCGGGCTGGCGGACACGCCGCTCACCGACGCCGAGCACCGGGCCCGCGAGGTGCTCGCCGGAAAGCAGATCACCCTCCGGTAGGGGTCCCGCGGTCCCGGTACCGCCCGTGGAGGGTGGCACCGGGACGGACCGACGGAAGGGTCGCTCAGACGCGGCCGCCGGCGACCGCGGGCGCGGTCGGGTCCGCACCCTCCGACGTCATCTCGCGGGCCACGAAGTCCTCGATGTTGAAGAGGTTGCCCTCGGCCCGCCGGACGATGGTGAGCAGGGTCGACATCGAGGCGACCTCCTCGACCTGCTCCTTGAGGAACCACTGCACGAACTGCTCGCCGAGGTAGTCGCCCTCGTCGCGGGCGGTCCGGGCGAGCGTGGTGATCTGCTCGGTGACCTGCTTCTCCTGGGTCAGCGCGAGCTGCACGACCTCCTCGACGGAGGTGAACTCGTTCTGGACCGCGTCGATGGCCGGGATCGTGGCCGTCAGGTCGTTGTCCAGCTGGTACTGGACCATGCTCATGGCGTGGTTGCGCTCCTCGAGGGCCTGGGCGTAGAAGTGCGCCGCCAGCCGGGGGAGGTCCTGGCCGTCCAGCCAGACGGCCACGGCGAGGTACTGCTGGCTCGCGGTGAGCTCGCTCCGGACCTGGTCGCGGAGCAGGGCGTGGAACTTGGTCTCGTCGGTCATGGCATCGAGGGTAGCCACGTCCAGCGTTTTCTTGAACCATTCCAGACTTGAGTTCGATCTCAGTTGGCGAGGGTTACCTTTCCCCTGGTGAGGGGCGCTTTTCCGGGCTGTCCGGTGTGGCCGGACGAGCGTGGTCCCGGACGGATTCGAGCCTCCACCGCGCCATCCGTCCGGCCCGCGCGCGAGCAGGTCAGAACGGCAGCACGTCCACCAGCAGCGCGTAGCCCACGAACGCCACGACGTCGATCAGCAGGTGGGCCGCGACGAGCGGCCAGAGCCGGCTGGACCGCTGCCAGTAGCGGGCGAACACCACACCCATGACGACGTTCCCGGCGAACGCCCCGACCCCCTGGTAGAGGTGGTAGCACCCGCGCAGCAGGGCGGCGACGAGCGCGGAGCGGTTCTCCGACCAGCCCAGCTGCCGGAACCGGGTGAGCAGGTAGCCGATCATGACGACCTCCTCGGCCCAGGAGTTCGCGGCCGCCGAGACGATCAGCACCGGGATCCGCCACCAGGCGTCGGTGAGGGTGCTCGGTGCGACGTCCGGGGTGATCCCGGCCGCCCGGCCGAGCAGGTACAGCCCGAGCCCGGGGATGCCGATCAGCGCCGCCAGCCCGGCCGCGTGCAGGGTGTCGCGGCCCGGCCGCCGCCGGTCCAGCCCCACCCGGCGCAGCGCGAACCCGGCGCGCAGCAGCAGGTAGGCGGCCAGCGCGCCCCACCCGGCCAGCTGCAGCGCGCGGACCAGCTGGAACGCCAGGTCGATCCAGGTGTCGGTGGACGCCGGTGCGTTCAGCGCCACCTGCTGGTCGGACAGGGGCGCGGGCGCGAGCAGCGCCTCCAGCAGCGACAGCGCGCTGCGGAGCGCGGACAGCCCGAGCGTCACGGTCAGGACGACGGCGATCTCCAGGCCGATCAGCCGTCGTTCCCGGGGGTCGGTGACGGTCGCGGGCTCGGCCGGCCGGTCCGGGGCGAGCCAGCCGCGCAGCGTGGGTCGGCCACCGGTCGTCGTCACGAGGGGGATCCTCCCAACCTCTGTGCCGCCGGTGTCGACGCCGGTCCCCGGCGGGGCGTGCCGGCCGACTCGCCTGGATGCCGCCCGGGCCGAGGTGCGTACCCTGGTTCGCGTGATGCGGCTGCTGCTGTCCCCGAAGTGGATGGCCTGGCACGTGCTCACCCTCGGCGCGATGGTCACCTGCGGATTCCTGGCCGCCTGGCAGTGGGGGCGGGCCGGGTCGGCGATGGGGTCCGCCCTGAACATCGGCTACGGCCTGCAGTGGCCGTTGTTCGCGGTGTTCTTCGGCGTGATGTGGTGGCGCTTCCTGCGCATGGAGATCACGACCATGCGCGCCCGGGAGGCCGGGACCGCGGAGAGCGCCGGCAGGGCCGTGCCGCCGGACGTCCCGGAGGGCCCCGCACGTCCGGCCGGCGACGCCGCACCCGCAGCCGAAGACACCGCATCCGCGGCGGACCGCGGTGGCGAGCCGCGTGAACCCGGCGCGAACGGCGGTTCCGGCACCGGCCCCGAGCGGCCGTCGCCGTTCACCGCCCGCCCGGCCGGCGTGACCCCGCCCCGCAGCACCGACCCGCAGCTGCAGGCCTACAACGAGGAACTGGCCCGACTGGCGGCCCGACAGGAGGAGACGACCTCATGACCGTCGCCAGCGCGCTCAAGGCCTTCCGGATCTCGGCCTGGGTCACCGGTGTGGGCCTGCTCCTGCTGACCTTCTACGCGATGCCGGCCAAGTACCTCTTCGGCGACCCGCGCCCGGTCGCGATGATCGGGATGGTGCACGGCTTCCTGTACATGATCTACATCGTGTGCACGCTCATCCTGGCCGAGCGGTGCCGCTGGAAGCCGGTGTTCGCCGTCGTGATCCTGGCGGCGGGCACGATCCCGATCGCCTCGTTCGTCGCCGAGCGCAAGGTCACCCGGAAGGTGCAGGCCGAGCACCTGCCCGCCGCCGGCTCCTGAGGGCTACGCCTGCCGGACCGGGCAGCCGACCAGCTCGGTGAACCGCTTCTGCAACTCGGCCGGGGTCGCCGCCTCGGCGGAGAACGCCAGCCGGACGTCCTGGGTCCCGCCGGCCACCGGTACGCGTATCCGCATCCCGAACCGGTCGACGCCGATCGGCCGGATCCGCCCGGCCGTCTCGGCGGCGTCCCGCAGCGCCGGCGGGAGGTGCCGGCGCAGCGCGGACAGCATGTCCGGGTGGGCCCGGTCCAGATGCTCCAGCCAGGCCTGCTCGACCGTGCAGAACGGGTCCGGGGCGGCGGCCGCCAGCTCGGCGGGGGAGACCGGCGCGCAGCCCTCGGCGTCGGAGTAGACGCCCGACGACGGGTGCAACCGCAGCAGGGTGGCGCCGCGGCCGGCGTCGAGCAGGTTCGGGTGCGGCGCCTTCTCGGCGAGCCGCAGCGCGCGTTCCCGCCCGATCCGGTCGTCCGGCTCGTGCAGCCGCCCGAGCAGCCACATCAGCTCGCGCACCGGCTCCGCGAGCGGGACCGGGGTGGTCCCGGTCAGCTCCAGCATGACCGGCAGGCCGTCGGGTGCCAGCCGGGCGTGCCGGCGCACCACGTGGTCGTCGGGCAGCAACAGGTCGGTCGTCCCGTCCGGCCACGCGTGATGCATCAGCGGCGTGCACGGCTCCGGTTCGCCCGTTCCGACGAGTGCGGCGCGGCCGCCACGGGTGATCAGGCTGCGGGCGCGCTCGGCGACGGCGGGCGTCGGCGGGCGGCGCGTGCGGGTGGTTCCCACTCTCACCTCCATTAGGTAACCCTTACCTAATCAGGAGTGAGCGTCCCCTGTCCACCCCTGGCACGCGCGGGTGCGCGCGGAGAGGGGGAGCCCCGTTGTCCACGAGCCGTGACCCGACCGTTAGCGTCTCTCGGCGTGATGACCGTGCCCTCGGGTTCCGCCGCCGACCCGTGGCCGATCCGTCCGCTGCTGGCCGCGCTGGTCGACGACACCAGCCTCCTGCAGCCGCGGACCGTCGCACCGGGCGTCGACGCGGTCGTGTCGCGCTACCTCGCCGCCCGCGACGGTCACTACGGAGGCCTCGTCGGACGGCTGGTCTGCCCGGCCTCCCAACTGCCCGCCGTGGTCACCGAACTGGCCCGGTCCGCGCCGAGCCGGCCGGCCGAGCTCGCCCTGGTCGTGGACACCGGCCTGGGTGCGGTGCCCAAGGCCCTCTCGACCGTCTTCTCCCGCTCCAGCCTGCTCACGCCGAGCACCGTGGAGTGCGCCGCACCGCCGGACGTCGACGGCGTCTGGCTGGAGCGCGTGTCCGAGTTCGTCCCGGACGAGGTGACGCCGGTCGTGGAGCCGCGCCGCCCGGTCGAGGGCGACGACGACGGCACCGACGCCTGGCTCGCCGCCGTCCGCAAGGTCGCCGAGCACGGCTGCACCCCCAAGATCCGGATGGGCGGGCCGCGGCCGTCGGACGTGCCGACGATCTCCGACGTGCACCGGTTCCTGCAGGCCGGCCTGGAGAGCGGCTCCGGCGGGATCTCGGCGCAGGGACTCGACCGGATCGTCCGCGAGGACGCCTCCGAGTCCTGCCCCCGCGGCCGCCACGGGCTGCTGAACCTGATCGTCGCCGTCGCCCGGATGACCGGGGTCAGCGCCTCCGCGGACCCGGCGGAGGACGCGCTGGCCAGCACCGACGGCGAGGCGCTCGCCCGCGAGCTCGACGAGCTGCCCGACGCCGCCGTCGAGCAGGTCCGCACGGTGCTGCCGCGCTGCGGCGTCGACCCGGACCCGGTTCCGATCGCCGATCTCGTCGCGCTCGGGCTGCTGGACTGAGCAGCATGTCCCGGATCGGTTTCCTGGGGCCGCACGCCACGTTCACCGAGCAGGCGTTGCGCACGCTGCCCGAGTCGCACGACGCCGAGCTCGTCCCGCTGCCCGGTGCCCCGGCGGTGCTGGCCGCCGTCCGGGACGGGTCGGTCGACGCCGGCTGCGTGCCGATCGAGAACACCGTCGAGGGCGCCGTGCCGCCGGTGCTCGACGGGCTGGTCGAGGACCCGCCGCTGGTGATCGCCAGGGAGGCGCGGATCGCGGTGCGGTTCTGCCTGCTCGGGCGGGCCGGCACCGGGCTCGGCCAGGTCCGGACGGTCGCCTCGCACGGCCACGGCATCGCCCAGACCCGCGGCTGGCTCGCGGCCCACCTGCCCGACGCGGAGGTGCGGGTCAGCTCCTCCACCGCCGAGGCCGCTGCGCAGGCGGCCCGCGGGGAGGTGGACGCGGCCGTCGCCGCGCCGCTGGCCGCGTCCCAGCACGGGCTCGCGGTGCTGGCCGACGACATCGCCGACAACCCCGGCGCCGTCACCCGCTTCGTGCTGCTGACCCGGCCCGGCCCGCCGCCGGCGCCGACCGGGTGGGACCGCACGACGCTCGCCGCGACGACCACGAACCGGCCCGGCACCCTGCTCGGGCTGCTCACCGAGCTGGCCGTCCGCGGGATCGACCTGACCCGGATCGAGTCCCGGCCGGTCAAGGACCGGCACGCCGAGTACTGGTTCCACCTGGACTGCTCCGGGCACGTCGCCGACCCGGCGATGGGCGAGGCGCTCGCCGCCCTGCACCGGCGCTGCGACCGCCTGATCTACCTCGGGTCGTTCCCCCGGTCGGATGCCCCCGCTGCGCCGGCGGCCGGGGCGGGCAGCCCGGTCGTCCCGCTCGGTGCCGCCACCGCCGACGACTACGCGGCCTCCGAGCGCTGGCTCGCGGCGATCCGCGCGGGGTCGGTCACGTGACCGGAGGCGACCCGCACGACGAGCACGACGGCGCCGCCTCGTTCACCGACGCCGGAGCCGGGGTACGCGCCCCGGAGATCCCGCCGGACGACGGCGCGGTCCGCCTCGTGCTCGTCCGGCACGGCCGCACGCCGTCCAACGTCCGGCACGCGCTGGACACGGCGCTGCCCGGTCCCTCGCTCGACGAGCACGGCCGCGCGCAGGCCCGCGAGATCGCCGGGCTGCTCGTCGGCTGGCCGGTCCGGGCCCTGTACGCCTCCCGGGCGACCCGGGCCCGGGAGACCGCGGCACCGATCAGCGCCGCGCTGGGCCTCGACGTGCGGCTGCTGCCCGGCGCCCACGAGATCTTCGTGGGCGACCTCGAGGACCGGACCGACGACGAGGCCCGCCGCCTCTTCGACGAGATCTTCGACGCGTGGTGGGACGGCGATGTCGACCGCCGGATGCCCGGCGGCGAGTCCGCCCGGGACCTCTGGGACCGGTTCCTGCCGGACGTCGCGACCGCGGTGGACGGCGTCTCCTCGGGGGCGGTGGTCGTGGTCAGCCACGGCGCGGCGATCCGGCTGATGACCCTCGCGCTGCTCGGGGGCCGGGACGGGTCCGGGCCCGCCCGCCCGGACGCGGGGGCCGGCCGGGACCAGCCGATCCCGAACACCGGGCGCGTCGTCCTGCGCCGGGACCCCGACGGCTGGACCCGCGAGCTGTGGGACCCGATGCCGGACCGCAGCCGCTCCCCGCACTAGGGGAACCACGGGGCTTACCCCCAGCCGAGCTCGTGCAGCCGCTCCTCGGAGATGCCGAAGTGGTGCGCGATCTCGTGCACGACGGTGATCGCGACCTCGTCGACGACGTCGTCCTCGCCTTCGCAGACGTCGAGCACCGCGTCCCGGTAGATCGTGATCCGGTCCGGCAGCTCGCCGGCGTAGTCGGCGGTCCGCTCGGTCAGCGCCACGCCCTCGTACAGCCCGAGCAGGTCGGGCTCCTCCGGGTGGCGTGCCTCGACCAGCACGACGACGTTGTCCATGGCCGCCGCGAGCTGCTCCGGGACGAGGTCGAGCGCGTCGCCGACCAGCTCGTCGAACCGGTCCGGCGGCATCGGCACCGGCACCGTCAGCCGTCGGTGAGCCCGGGCAGGCCGGGTGGGATGTTCAGGTCGGGTGCCTGCCCGGCGCCCGGTCCCTCGGACGGCTCGCCGTCGGGCTGCTCGGCGGTGCCGGGCGAACCCTGCGTGGCGCTCGGCGAGCCGGAGGGTGCCGGCCGGGCGGACCGCGCCGCCGGGGCCCCGGGAGGAGCGGGCGCCGCCGGTGCCGACCGGCCGTCGACGACGAGGTTGCCCTTGACCGAACCGGTGAGGGCGGCGAAGCCGCTGCCGTCCGGCAGGAGGGTGCCGACGTTGCAGTTCACCTTGCGGCTGCCGGCGTTCCAGGACTCCTGCTCGAGGTTGCCCCAGTAGACGGTCAGCCCCTTCTCGCGGATGACCCGGTCGTTGCCGGCGAACCGGGTGGCGGCCTCGGTGCACGCGGGCTGCAGGAAACCGTCCTGGTCCTCCACCGAGGGCCATTCCTCCTTGAACCGGGTGCCGAGGTCGATCACGCCGACGGTCTCGACGGCGTGCGGGCCCGCGCAGCCGGTGGGGTCGCCGACGGTGCGGCCGTCGAGGGCGAGGCAGGTCCCCGGCGGGTGGACCGCGGACTGGTCCTGCGCGGCGACCTTTCCGGTGATCGGGAGCATCGCGCCGCTGCGCGAGGCCCCCTGCAGCCCGCAGCGCATGCCCTTGTCGCCCTCGTTCCAGCGCTGCTCGGTCGGCTTGAGCGCACCGACCCGGAACTTGCCGTTCGGGTCGAACTTGCCGTTTAGGTAGCGGGTCACGACCGGCGTGCAGCGCTCGGCGACGAGGTCCTGCCAGGCGGCGTCGGGCGGGAACACCGGCTGGTCGGCGAGCGCCACCCGCCCGGCCTGCTCGAACAGGTGCGGCTGCGAGCAGTCCACCGGCGCGGTGTCGGCTCCGTCGGCGCGGTTCCAGGTCAGGCAGGTGCCAGGGGTGTCCGGCGGGGGCGGCAGCGGCGGCGGCTCCTCGGCCCGCGGCGGCACGCCGGACGACGCGAACGACCCGAGCACCGGGACCTCCGCGCCGAGCACCGAGTCCAGCGACGCCACGGCGAACATCAGGAACGCGCCGATGAGGATCCCGATCCCTACCCGCCGTGCGCCGCGCAGCCCGTGGCCGGCCGGGACGTCGCCACCGTCGCTGGCGTCGCCGGCGCCGTGGCGAGGGCCGGCCGGGACCGCCGTCGTCGGCGGCTCCGGGCGGGTCAGCACGGACGTCGCCCCGCCGCCCACGGTGGGCGCGGAGTCGCCGGCGTGCCCGTCGTGGGCCTGGTCGTCGGTCCCGTCGGGGCCGGACCGGGCGGGCCGGAGGGGAGCGGAGCTGGGATCCATGGCCCACCCATGATGCAGCCCGCGGCGTAGATGCTTCGCCCGACCGGGGGCCGCGGCGGTCATCGGTCGGCGGTGTGCTGTGAACGTGCAGGTGACGGCGGTGCGGGGGCGGTACCGACCACTCGTCGGAGCGGGATGCGCCGAACCGCAGCCGAATCGAAATCCGGGCTTCGTCCCGGGGCGCGTGGGGCGCCCGGTACGGTTCGACGTGGGGGGATTCACGTGATGGGTGATCATCGATGAGCGACGGGCGCCACTCGGCGGACGACCGGCCGGAGCACGGCTCGAACTGGTTCTCGCAGCCTGCGGGGGGTTCGGGCGGGGCGGACGACGCCACGCCGCCGACCGGGACGCCACAGGCCGGTGGGCCGGACACCGGAGGCGAGCCGGATGCCGGCACGGCGCCGACCGGCCGGATCCGCCACCAGGACCCCGCGAGCACCACGCCGCGCGAGCCGACCCTCGCCGAGAAGCGGGCGCGGGAGCAGAAGCTGCGCGCCGACCGCGAGGCGGTGCGGCTCAAGGAGGCCCGCTCGAAGACGACCAAGCGGGTGCTGATCGGGGCCGGGGCCACGATCGGCGTCGTCGCGCTGATCGCCGCCGTCTACGCCGCGTCCAGCCCGGACGAGGAGGAAGTCGTCGCGCAGTGCGTCGACGAGTCCGGCGTCGTCGTCCCGGACGAGAACTGCTCCGGGCCGTCGCGGGACGGCCAGGTCAGCCACGGTGGCGGGTTCGCGTTCGTGCCGATCTTCCTGGGCGGCGGCGGGCGCCAGTACCACTACAACTACGGCAGCACGAGCCCGATCGGCACCCGGGTGAGCGGCGGAACGGTCTCCCCGCCGCCCGGCGTGTCGAGCGGCGGGACGACGGTCCGCAGCGGCACCTCCGGCAGCACGATCTCCCGCGGCGGCCTCGGGGTGGGCGGCAGCTCGTCCTACGGCTCGTCGGGCTCGTCCGGCTCGTCCAGCGGGAGCTGACGGGTGCGACGCGAACGGGGCGCCCCGCGCCCGGACTGGCAGCGCACGGTCGCCGACCAGGGTCTGGTGTTCGGCACGCCCGGCCGGGACGGCTCCGGCGGCGAGCGGCCCTACTGGGACGAGTCGGTGCACTACGTCTTCGAGATGGACGAGATCCTCTCCCTCGAGGCCGACGTCGAGGTCCTGCAGTCCATGTGCCTGGCCGCCGTCGACCACGTGGTCACCACCGAGCGGTTCCGGGACTTCGCGCTGCCCGAGTGGAGCTGGCAGGCTGTCACCGACTCCTGGAAGCGGTCCGACCCGCACGTCTACGGCCGCTTCGACCTGCGCTACGACGGCTCCGGCCCGGCCAAGCTGCTGGAGTACAACGCGGACACCCCGACGTCGCTGCTGGAGGCCTCCATCCTGCAGTGGTACTGGCTGCAGGACACCCACCCCGGTGACGACCAGTGGAACTCGCTGCACGAGAAGCTCGTCGAGCGCTGGGGTGAGATCCGGGGCGCGCTGCCGTCGCCGGAGGTGCACTTCACCTGGTCCGGCGCGGAGTCCACCGGCGAGGACCACATCACCGTCGGGTACCTGCAGGAGACCGCGGCCGAGGCCGGCATCGACACCGTCGGGCTGTCCATCGAGGACATCGGGTGGGACTCGGCGCTGGACCGTTTCGTGGACCTCGAAGAGGTCTCGATGGGGTGCATCTTCAAGCTCTACCCCTGGGAGTGGGTGCTGTCCGACCAGTTCGGCAAGCACGTCACCCGCAGCCTGCCGGAGACGCTCTGGCTGGAACCGCTGTGGAAGGCCCTGCTCTCGAACAAGGCACTCCTCGCGGTGCTCTGGGAGATGTACCCCGGGCACCCGAACCTGCTGCCCGCCTCGCTGGGCAACCCCGGCCTGCTCACCGAGTACGTGCGCAAGCCCCTGCTCGGCCGGGAGGGCGCGAACATCCAGATCGTCGCGCCCGGCTACGAGACGGCGACCGGCGGCGTCTACGGCGACGAGGGCTTCGTCTACCAGCTGTTCGACCCGCTGCCCGAGTTCGACGGCTACCGCCCGTGCCTCGGCGCCTGGCTGGTCGGGGACACCTCCGCCGGACTCGGCATCCGGGAGACCGCCGGCCTGATCACCGACGACGGCGCGGCCTTCGTGCCGCACCGCATCCCTTCCTGACCGCTCCCCGCACTTTCCCCGGAGGCATCCGTGATCCTCGCCCAGGCGCTCGACGCCACCTACTGGGCCTTCCTCGGTCGTGGCATCGGCGCGATCCTGCTCTACGCCGTCATCGGCACCCTGATGATGCTCATCGGCTTCTGGGCGATCGACCTGACCACGCCCGGCAAGCTGCCCCAGATGGTGCGCGCTGGCCTCCCGAACGCCGTCACGATCACCGCCGCCGGGATGATCTCGATGGCGTTCATCATCGTGCTCGCCATCTACGCCTCGTACGGGTCGCTGCTGCAGGGCGTGATCTCGTCGCTGGTGTTCGGCCTCATCGGGATCGTCGTCCAGGTTGCCGCGGTGCGGCTGCTGGAGTGGGTGACCGGCATCGACATCGGCGAGGTCATCCAGGCCGAGGAGCCGCGCGACGCCGCCAAGGTCGTCGCCGCCGCGCACGTGGCGCTGGGGCTGATCGTGGCGGTCGCGGTCTTCTGAGCACCGGCCGGCGGCGCCGTCACTCCAGCAGTGTCCGGATGTCGTCGGCGCCGAGCGGGGCGCTGAACAAGTCGCCGGCGTCCATCACGCCCCGGAACAGCTCGGCCTTGCGCTCGGCGAGGGCGGCGACCTTCTCCTCGATCGTGTCCCGGGCGATCATCCGGTAGACCATCACCGTGCGGGTCTGCCCGATCCGGTGGGCCCGGTCGATCGCCTGGGCCTCGGCCGCCGGGTTCCACCACGGGTCGAGCAGGAAGCAGTAGTCGGCCTCGGTCAGGTTCAGCCCGAACCCGCCCGCCTTCAGGCTGATCAGGAACACCGGGGCCGTGCCATCGGTGAAGCTGCGCACGGCCGCCTCGCGGTCGCGGGTCGAGCCGTCCAGGTAGGCATGGACGATGCCTTCGGCATCCAGCCGCGCCTTGACCAGGGTGAGGAACCCGGTGAACTGGCTGAACACCAGTGCCCGGTGCCCGCCCTGGGACACCTCGGCGAGCTGCGCCACCAACGCGTCGATCTTGCTGCTGCCCGCGTCGGCGTGCTCCGGGTCGGTCAGCCCGGGGTGCAGGCTGAGCTGGCGCAGCAGGGTCAGCGACTGCAGGATCGTGAACCGGTTGCGGTCCACGTCCGACAGGAGCCCGAGCACCTTCTGGCGTTCACGCTGCAGGTGCCGCTGGTAGATGCGGCGGTGGGCCGGATCCAAGTCGATCTCCACGCGCTGGACCTGCTTGGGTGGCAGGTCGGCCGCCACCTGGTCCTTGGTCCGGCGCAGGATCAGCGGCCGGACCCGGCGGCGCAGCCGGGCAAGCAGCTCGACGTCGTGCTGACGCTCGATCGGCCGGACGTAGGTCTCCTTGAACCGGGCCGGGTACGGGAACAGGCCCGGTGCGGTGATCGAGAGCAGCGACCACAGCTCCATCAGGTTGTTCTCCATCGGGGTCCCGGTGATCGCCAGCTTGAACGGCGCCGGCAGCTTCCGGGCGCACTGGTGCACCTTCGACTGGTGGTTCTTGGCGAACTGGGCCTCGTCGAGCACCAGGCCGGCCCAGCGCGCGGCCGCGTGCGCGTCGGCGTCGATCCGGAACAGGGTGTACGAGGTGATCACGACGTCGGCGTCGCCGATCGCGTCGGCGAGGTCCTGCCCGCGCCGGCGCAGGGTGTCGGTCAGCGTGACCACGGAGAGCCCGGGCGCGAACCGCGCGGCCTCGCCGGCCCAGTTCGCGACCACGCTGGTCGGGGCGACGATCAGGAAGGGCGGCAGCGCAGGGTCGGCCTCCGTGGCGTGGCAGATCAGGGCGAGCGTCTGGAGGGTCTTTCCCAGGCCCATGTCGTCGGCGAGGATGCCGCCGAGCCGGTGCCGCCACAGGAAGGCCAGCCAGCCGAAGCCGCTGCGCTGGTAAGGCCGCAGCTGCCCGGTCAGGCCCTCGGGCAGCGGCGTGCCTCTGCTCCCGTCGAGCGCCAGCAGGCCGCTGACCTGTTCCTGCCACGCACGCGCCTGATGATCGATCACCCCCAGGGCGGCCAGCTCCTCCCACAGCCCGGCCTGGAACCGGCTGATCCGCAACCCGTCCCCGGTCCGGTCCTGCAGCTGCCGGGCCTCCTCGATCAGCGCGCGCAGGGCCTGGAGTTCCGGCTTGAGCAGCGAGAACCAGGCGCCGTCGGGCAGCAGCAGGTACTCCTCACCGGCGGCCAGCGCGCCGAACACGGTGGCGAACGGGACCTCGGTTCCCTCCACGGTGATGGTGACCCCGAGGTCAAACCAGTCCGTATCCCCGGACAGCGAGCGGGTGGAGACCCCGATCCGCACCGAGTCGCCCGCCTCGCGGTAGTCGGCGGGCTCCCCGATGCACTCCACCTGGACGCCCGGTACGTCCGCGAGCAGTGGGAGCACCTCGGTGCTGAAGCGCACGGTGGCCATGCCGGTCAGGCGCTGCCGGGTCGCGCGACCGGTCGCGCGGGTGAGGCCGAGCCGTTCCAGCGGGACGTCGAGCCGGTCCAGCAGCGCACGTTCCCCGGCGGCGTCGCGGAACGCGTCGTCGTCGCCCGGCGGGGCGAGCGGTGCCCGCACCGGCTCCCCGGCGACCTCGTAGGCCCACTCCCAGTCCAGCGTCACGTCGTGCTCGTCACCGAACTCGGCGTGCAGGACGAGCGTCGGCCCGGAGATCGTCGGTGGGACGAAGGCACCGTCCGAGGACTCCACCAGGGCGAGCCGGCGCAGCCTCGGGTAGTACTCGCGGGCGAGACGCTCGTGCTGTCCCGGCGGGACGAGCAGCGTGCTGCCCTGCAGCGCCATCGCCCGCAGCGCCGCCGGGACCGAGGGGGTGAGCTCGGCGAGCCGCAGGCGCCACCGTGACGGGTCCGGCTCACCGGCCTGATCGCGCCGCGACACGTACACCACGCCGTGCGCCTCGGCACCCAGGAACGTCACGGGCACCGGATCGGTGATCTCCTCCGTGGCCAGCCGGGCCGCGATGACCAGCGAGCCCGGCTCGGTACCGGCCGTGACGTCGAGCCGGAGCCCGGCACTCCGATCCCGCGTCACCGCACCCAGGCGCTTGCGCTGGTGCACCAGCTCCACCCCGGCGTCGGCGGCCTCGTCCAGCAGCGACCACAACCGCCGGCTGGCGCAGGCGGCCAGGTCGATCGTCTTGTCGTCGCGGGCGTAGGACCCGGGAAGCGGGTCGGCGCGGTAGAGACCGTAGAGCTCGCGGAGCAGGCGCACGTGCGCCGGTCGGGCGTCGCCCAGCATCCACGGCGTCTCCAGGCGCCCCCAGCTGAGGTTGCCCCCGACCCAGCCGTTGCGGCCCGGCCGGACGAGCCTGGCCAGCAGCCGCGGTGCCGCGGGCCGCCCGTACCGCAGGGCGCCCGCCGCCGACAGCGACACCGACAGCTCGATCGCCAGCGGGACACCGCCCTCGTCGGCCGGTGCTCCCGCTCCCACCGGGCCGATCAACGCGCCGAGCCCCTGTTCCCAGTCCGTCCCCGGTGGGGTCTCCTCGCTCGCCGGCGCCGCCAGCCCGGCGGCGGTGAGCGCGACCGCGACGATGTGCCGGCAGTTGAACCCGACCGGGCAGGGGCAGTCCCCGAAGCCGACCACGAAGCGCCCCCGGCGACCCCGGACCAGGACGAGGGTGGTCGCGAAGTCGCCGGTGTCGTCATGCACGAGCGCGGTCAGCGAGGCCGTCGCCCGGTTCCACGCCACGTCGCGCACCGCACCGCGCCGCGCGAGCTCCACGCCGCGATCATGGGTCCGGGGGTCCACGGTGGCCTCGAGCCCGCCGACGTCGAGGCCTTCCACGATGATCTGCACGGTCGCTCCCTCGGTCGGCGGTCGGGGTGTCGCCGGGAACGACGCTAGAGCGGACCCCCGACAGTTCCGGGCGGGCGAGTCGGGAGTCGTGAGGCGCGGCCGGGCACCGCCGCCCGGGTGATCACGGATCGGGAGGCGATCCGGCCAGATGCGACCGCATCTGCTCCCGATCCGTGATCACCGCTCCGCAGGTGCACCGGAGAAGGGCCGTACCCGCCTACGGGCGTGCTGCCACGGTGGCCTGGGGGCGGGCCGTCTCACCGGAGCGGTCAGCTGCCGGCCGTGACCTCTTCGGCGAGCTTCTTGTCCAGGCCGGCCCGGGTCAGGGCGGCGGCGAACTCGGTGAGACGGTCGCCGTCGACCAGGCCGGCGAGCTCGTCGCGGTCGGTGGGCAGCCCGAGCCGTTTCGCGCCGTCGAGCGCCTTGCCGTCCAGGGCGGGGCGCAGCTCCGGCCACACCCCTTGGAGCTCCCGGGCGATGATCGAGGCTCCGGTGGGGCCGAGCCGGGGGAACTCGGTGAACAGGTCCCGGATCCGGCCCGGGTCGCCGTCCGCCCGTGCGCGGAGGTTCCGCAGGTCTCCGTCGTAGTCGTCGAGCAGCTGCCGGGCGCCCTCACCGAGCGCGGTCGCGGTCTGCTCGTCGACCCGGGTGTAGTGGGCCCGGTCGAGCGCGTCGACCCGCTCCTGCCAGGACGCGTCCCGCATCTTCTCCGGCGTGCCCATCCCGGCGTCGACGAGCTCCCGGACGGCGGCGACGGCCAGCGACGCCTGGACCCGGGTGGCCTGCAGGGTGCCGAGCACCAGCACCCGGTACAGCGGGGCCGGTGTGTCCTTCAGCGTGATGCCCGCCTCCGCCGCGTACGTGGTCCCGGCGCGG
Source organism: Pseudonocardia sp. C8 (assembly GCF_014267175.1). NCBI lineage: Bacteria > Bacillati > Actinomycetota > Actinomycetes > Pseudonocardiales > Pseudonocardiaceae > Pseudonocardia > Pseudonocardia sp. C8. The sequence continues at coordinate 5,360,085 of NZ_JACMTR010000002.1, read as the reverse complement.
TCGAGCAGCGCGGCGACGGTCGCGTCGTGATCGGTCATGGGATGCGGGTACCCGGGCCGGGCATGTCCGACGCGTCCGGCCGGGACTCGGCGCCCGTGGCAGCGCGCACCCGCCTGCGGAACCCCGCCGCCCGGTCGAGGTGCACGTTCCCTCCCCCGGCGCGGCACGAGCGTGCTGATCGACCGATCCGGCGCGTGATCGAGTCGCACGTTGTCGCCCCGGGCGCGGCCGTTCCGTGGTGATCGACCGGCGGTGGGTGGTCGGCGTGCACGTTCGTGCCGTCATGGGGGCGTGATCGTGCTGATCGGCGCGCGGTGGGTGGTCGAGTCGCACGTTGTAGCCCCGGGCGCGGCCGTTTCGTGGTGATCGACTGGCGGTGGGTTGTCGAGTCGCACGTTGTCGCCCTGGGCGCGGCCGTTTCGTGCTGATCGGCGCGCGGTGGGTGGTCGAGTCGCACGTTGTAGCCCCGGGCGCGGCCGTTCCGTGCTGATCGACCGGCCGCGTGCTGTCGAGGCGCACGCTTTCGCCTCGGGCGTGGCCGTTTCGTGCTGATCGACTGGCGATGCGTGGTCGAGCCGCACGTTCTCGCCTCGTGTGTGGCCGGTTCGTGCTGATCGACATCTGGCCTGTGGGCGGTGCGCACGTTTCTGCCCCGGGTGCGGCCGATTCGCGTTGATCGACCGGGTACCGCCGGGATGCCCCAGGGAGTACGGCGGGGCCGCCGGCTGCCAGGAGCAGGTCGTGGGCCGCGGCGTCGGGGACGACCAGGGCCTGCGATCCCCGAGTGGCACGCCCCCGGGCATCCGGAGCGCCGGCTACGCCAGGGCCGCGACCACGTCGACCCGGGCCTGCGGCGGCGGCATCTCGGCGATCTCCGCGCGTACCTCCCGGGCGGCGGCGGCGAGCTCGCCGTCGTGGACCAGGCGCCGGAGCGCGTCCTCGGTGACCGGCCCGCCGATCCCGGCACCGCGGGCGTCGACGAGCCGGGCGTTGTGCCGGCGGTCGCCGGGCCCGGGCAGGGCCAGCTGCGGGATCCCGGTAGCCAGCGCGGACAGGACGTGCCCGGAGCTGCCGCCGTGCACCACGGCGGCGCAGACCGGCAGCAGCTCGGCCGGCGCGACCCGGCCGACCGAGCGCACCCCGGAGCCGAGCCGGCGGGCCAGCCGGGCCGGCGGGCGTGCCAGGACCAGCTCGCAGTCGAGGCCCCCGGCCGCGGCCCGCACGACGCGCAGCGCGGAGGTCTGCAGGTCACCCCGCACCGGGCCGCCGCCGCGCAGCACGAGGATCCGCGGCCGCACCGACGGCACCTTCAGCCAGCCCGGCAGCGGGCCACCGACCGTGACCGGGGCGGGCCGGACGGCCAGCGCGTCGCGCGCCCCGACGAGGCTGGCCGGCGCGATCGTGAGGACGACGGCGGGCGGCGGCACCCCGCGCACCGCGTACCGGGCCCGGGCGCGCTGCAGGGGCCGGGAGTCCAGCAGCGTGGCGGCCGCGGCGAGCCCGTCGAGCAGGCCGTTCTCGTGCAGCACGGCGGGCACGTCGTGCCGGGCCGCGGTCAGCGCCCCCGCGACCGCGAACGGCTCGTGCAGGACGACGTCGGGCCGCCACTGCTCGGCCACGGTCATCAGCGCGTCGGTCAGCTCCTCGTTGACCGGGCCGAACATCGACCGGAGCCCGGCGTCCCCGCCGCGCCCGGTCAGCTCGGCGTGGGTCGTGACCGGGTGCGTGACCAGCGAGCGGGCGGCGAGCCGGCCGAGCCGCAGGTTGCGGGCCACGTCGATGAACGGCAGCGCCCGCCCGCCCGGGCCGGCGGCGCCGTGCGCGAACGCGTCCCCGCCGCTGGCGAGGAGCACCTCGTGGCCGGAGTCCCAGAGCGCGTGCGCGAACGGCAGGAGCGGCGTCAGGTGCCCCGGCAGCGGGGCCGCGACCACCAGAACGCGCACCGGACGAGCGTAACCGCGCCACCGCCGGGACGTGGGTTACGTAGTCTCGGCGAGGTGATCGCCGAGAACGCACCCCGGCTGGTCGCGACCGACGTGGACGGCACACTCCTCGACGACCGCGACGAGGTCTCCCCGCGCACCGCCGCGGTCATCGCCCGGCTGGTCGAGGCGGGCGCCGGTTTCGTGCTCGTCACCGGGCGTCCACCCCGGTGGATCCCGCCGGTGGTCGCGAAGCTGCCCCCGGGCCTGGTCCGGCTGTGCGTGTGCGCGAACGGCGCCGTGCTCTACGACGCCGCCGACGGCGTCCTGCTCGGCGAGCACACCCTCGACACGGCAGCCGTCCGGACCCTGGCGAGGCTCGCCGGGGAGCTGTTCCCGGGCTGCGGGATCGGCGTCGAGCGGGTGGCGGCGTCGCCCGGCACCGTCGACGAGTTCCTCACCGGACCCGGCTACGTGCACGCCTGGGGGGCGCACGACGGCGGCGACGCCAGCCACGACGAGCTCTTCGCCCGCCCGGTGACCAAGCTGCTGATCCGCGCCCCGGAGCTGACCAGCGAGCAGATGCTCGACGAGCTCGCACCGAAGGTGGAGGACCTGGCCGACCTCACGTTCTCGCACCCGTCGGGCCTGCTGGAGGCCTCCGCGCCGGGGATCACCAAGGCGACCGGGCTGGCCGAGGTCGCCGCGCACCTGGGTGTCGCGGCGGCCGAGACGATCGCGTTCGGGGACATGCCCAACGACCGGGAGATGCTGCGCTGGGCCGGCACCGGTGTCGCGATGGGCAACGCGCACCCGGACCTCGTCGGGCTGGCGGACGTCGTGACCGCGCCGAACAGCCGCGACGGCATCGCGGAGATCCTCGAGCGCTGGTTCTGAGCGGGGCCCGGCGGCGCCGCACCCGGTCGCTCGGGACGGCCCGTTCCGGGCGTATCCCGGGCCGCCGGGAGGCGTCCACGGGGCGGCCGCCGGACGTTCACCGGAACGTCGCCCCGGGCGTGTCGACGTGCCCCGGCCCCGGCCGGGGACCCGCCCCGGCGTACCATGACCGGCTGTCATCGCCCGGGTCGAGCCGGGTGCCAGCGGCACGCCAGGAGGGCCCCACCCCGTGGCAGACACCCTGGACCGTCCCGGTCCGCAACCGACCGCCGAGGTCGACGCCCCGACCGACACCCCGGCGACCGGCGAGATCGCCGTGCTCGTGACCGTGCAGGACACGCTTGCCGGCGACCCCGTCCTGCGGGTCGCGCGCGGCATGTCGCTGTTCGGCGAGCACGCCGCCGGCTGGCTCGCGCTCGGCATCGCCGGCGCCGTCCTGGACCGCCCGCGGCGACGCGAGTGGCTCGGGTCGGCGGCCGCCGTCGCGCTGGCCCACGGCACGTCGATCGGCGTCAAGCGCGTCGTCCGGCGCCGCCGCCCGGACCACCCGTCGGTCCGGGTGCTGGTCGGCACCCCGAGCCGGCTCAGCTTCCCGTCCTCGCACGCCACGTCGACGACGGCGGCCGCCGTGCTCTACGGCGGCCTGCTCGGCCGTCGGGCGCGGGCAGGTGCCACGGCCACGGCAGGCCTGATGGCGCTGTCCCGTCTCGTGCTCGGCGTCCACTACCCGAGCGACGTCGCCACCGGCACCGCGCTCGGCGCGGCCGTCGCCACCGGCGCCCGTCGTGTGATCCGTCGCAACCCCACCACCGGAGGGTGAGCGCATGACCAGCACCGATCCCACGAAGATCGACGAGGAGAAGTCCTCCACCGAGAAGGTCGCCGAGGTGGCCGACCCGGGCACCGCGGTCGCGCCGGACGTCCCCGACGACGCCGGCGCCCCCGAGGGGCACCAGGCCGAGGCCGCCGAGTCGCCGGACACCCCGGCCCCGCACATCCCGCTGGACCCGTCCGAGCGGACCACCGGGATGGTCGCCCGGGGACTGCTCAAGACGATGCGCCCGCGGCAGTGGGTGAAGAACGTCCTCGTGTTCGCCGCCCCGTTCGTCGGCGGCGGGCTGTTCGGCCTCCCGGTCCTGCTGGACTGCCTGATCGCGTTCGCCGCGTTCTCGCTGGCCGCGTCCGGCGTGTACCTGGTCAACGACGCGCTCGACGTCGAGGCCGACCGGGCGCACCCGACGAAGCGCCGCCGCCCGATCGCGGCCGGCGTGGTCCCGCTCCCGCTGGCCTACGCGGCGGCCGCGGTGCTGTTCGCCGCCTCGATCGCGCTGTCGATCCTGGTCACCTGGCAGCTGATCGTGGTGCTCGCCGTGTACGTGGCGGTCCAGCTGTCGTACTGCCTGTGGCTCAAGCACCAGCCGGTGCTCGACATCTGCATCGTGGCCTCCGGCTTCCTGATGCGCTCCATCGCAGGCGGTGTCGCGACCGAGATCCCGCTGTCGCAGTGGTTCCTGCTGGTCACCGGCTTCGGCTCGCTGTTCATGGTGGCCGGCAAGCGGTACGCCGAGATCCGCCTCGCCGAGCGGACCGGCGCGAAGATCCGGAAGTCGCTCGAGAGCTACTCGGCCTCGTACCTGCGCTACATCTGGTCGCTGTCCGCCACGGTCATGATCATGACCTACGGGCTGTGGGCGTTCGAGATCCGCGAGGCCCACCACAACACCGTGTGGTCGGTGCTGTCGATCGTGCCGTTCGTGATCGCCGTGCTGCGGTACTCGGTGGACGTCGACCGCGGCACCGGTGGCGAGCCGGAGGAGATCGCGCTGGCCGACCGGACGCTGCAGGTGCTCGCGGTGGCCTGGGTCGCGATGCTGACCCTCGCCGTCTACAGCTGACCGCGGCGCGGCCGGCTGCGACATCCGCGACACCCCCACCCTTTTCCACTCATGGCCCTTTGGTCCCGTGCCACGGGACCAAAGGGCCATGAGTGCGTCACGGGGATGGGGCGGATGGGGCCAGCGGGGCGAGTGGTGCCGGTGCGACGGGTGAGAGCTCAGCCGCGGGCGGTGTGCCACGCCCAGGTGGCGGCGAGCCCCTCGCGCAACGGCGTCGGGGCCGGGAGACCGAGCGCGGCGATCCCGCGCGAGGGGTCCAGGCAGCTGCGGCGCAGCTCCCCGGGCCGGGCGGGTGCGAACTCCGGGGCGAACTCCCCGGCGCCCAGCCCGGCGACCTCCCCGATCGTCCCGGCCAGCTCGGTGATCGTCGACTCGGTGCCGGTGCCGACGTTGAACACCGCCCCGGCCAGCTCCCCGGCCACGAGCCGGTCGGCCGCGGCGAGCGCGGCCCGGGCGACGTCGCCCACGTAGAGGAAGTCCCGGGTCTGCTCGCCGTCACCGAACACGGTCGGACGCCCGCCGGCGCGGGCCCGGTCGCAGAACAGCGACACGACGCCGGCCCCGCCTGCCGGGTGCTGGCGCGGGCCGTAGACGTTCGCGAACCGCAACACCAGCGCCGGCAGGCCGTGTGCCCGCACGAAGAACCGGGTGTAGCGCTCGGCGGCCAGCTTGCTCAGCCCGTACGGCGACTCCGGCTCCGGCGGCTCGTCCTCGGTCGTCGGGAGCGGGGCACCGTCGCCGTAGATCGCACCGCCGGTGGAGCAGACGACGACCGCGCGGGCGCCCGCCGCGTGCGCGGCCTGCAGCACCGACAGCGTCCCGAGGACGTTCACCGAGGCGTCGTGCAGCGGGTCGTCCATCGAGGTCCGCACGTCGATCTGGGCGGCCAGGTGGTAGACCGCGTCCGGCCGGAACGCGGCCGTGGCCGCGGCCAGCCCGGCGGTGTCCCGGATGTCGAGCACGGCGAGCTCGACGCCGGAGGCCAGGTTGTCCCGGGTCCCGGCGGACAGGTCGTCCACGGCCAGGACGTCGTCGCCCCGGGCGACGAGGGCGTCGACCAGGGTGGATCCGATGAAACCGGCACCGCCGGTGACGAGCGCGCGCATGGGGTCCTTCCGTGCCGGGCGGGTGGGTGCCCGGTCAGGGGTTGTGCACGGTGTCGTCGGCGTCGCGCCGGTGCCCGTTCCGCTCCGCCGCCTCGCGCGCGGCGAGGGCGTCCAGGCGCTCCGCCAGCTCCTGCTCGCGGCGGCTCAGCTCGGCGTCCCGGACGGCGATCTGGCGGGCCAGGTTCGTCAGGTGCTGGCTGATCTCCCGGTCCCGCAGGTAGGTGTTCAGCATCCCGAACACGAACGCCACGACCAGCAGGTAGACGATCAGGTCGGTGCCGCGCCCGATGCCCAGCGCGCGGGCGACCACCGTGACGTCGTCGGGCCGCAGGACGGCGTAGATGTTGAGCACGACGAACGCGCCGAAGGCCAGTCGCTTGCTGGCCCGGATGCCGACACTCTGTCCGCTGCGGACGAAGTAGACGAGTGCGAGCAGCGCCGCGGCCACGAGGACGATCTGCAGGATCACGGTGTGCGCCTCCTGGGTCATCGCTGCCGCACCGACAGATCGAACAGGATGTTCACCCCGTTGAACAACGACTGCCCTTTCGAACGGGAGTACTCGGTGTAGCGGATCGTCACCGGGACCTCGACGATCCGCCACGACGACCTGGCCAGCGCGGCCACGATCTCCGACGCGTGCGCCATCCCGTTCATCGAGATCCGCAGCTGCTCGACGACCGGCCGGGACAGCACCCGCAGGCCGTTGTGCGCATCGGTCAGGTTCAGCTTCCGGCTCGCCGGCGACAGCGCCGCGACGCTGCGCAGCACGAGTCGCTTCAGCGGCGGGACCGGCTCGGTGGCGGCCAGGAACCGGGAGCCCAGTGCGACGTCCGCCTCGCCCGAGCGGACGATGTCGACCATCCGCACGGCGTCGGCGACGTCGTGCTGGCCGTCGGCGTCGAAGGTGACGATCCGCTCGGCGCCGCGCCGCAGCGCGTAGTCGATCCCGGTCTGCAGGGACGCGCCCTGTCCGAGGTTGATCGGGTGCCGGACGAGGTGCGCCGGGGTCCCGGCGATGCGGTCCGCCGAGGCGTCGCGGCTGCCGTCGTCGACGCAGACCACGTTCGGGAAGCAGGTGCGGATCTCGGCGACGACGTCGGCGATGACGGTGTCCTCGTTGTACACGGGGACCACCACCCAGGTGCCGCTGTCGGCGACCACACCCACTCCCTCGTCGTTCCGTCCGCCGAATGCAGGCTATCGCTTCCCCCGCCCGGCACCTCGGCCGGAGGGGCGCGATTCGGACGAACGTGACGTTCTTCTACGGTCGGCGAGGTGGACGAGAGGAAGCTGCTCGAACTGATGCTGTCCGACCTGGAGGACGCACCGGAACGGTACCGGCCGACCGACTTCTGGCGGACCGGCCTGGAGAAGGTGGTCGCCGACCTGCGGGAACGAGGATTCGCGGAGTTCCGGCGGCACCCGTCGGCCCGCTACTTCTACGCCCCGCAGTACGCCCCGGTGTCCCGCCCGGCGGCGGCGTTGTCGGCGGCGTTCGGCCTGGCCGGCAGCCCGGGCACGCTCCTGCGCGAACGGATCGACCAGCTCCCGGTGGCGCGCGGGCACCACGCCTGCGTGCGGGCCCTCGACCCGGCCGACCGGCCGCCGTTCCTGAACGGGTTCTCGGAGTCGACCGCGGGCGCGCCCGCCGAGCAGCTGGTGTTCGACGGCCGCCGGTTCAGCCGGTCCTCGCTCAACTACCTGCGCGGTCTCGTGCTGCTCAAACGCGCGGTGCCGGACCTGGACGTGTCCACCGTCCTCGAGATCGGCGGCGGGTTCGGGACCCTCGGCGAGATCCTGCTGGGCCGCAACGAGGGCATGCGCTACATCGACGTCGACATCCCGCCGGTCGCCGCCGTCGCCACCTACTACCTGCGCCGGGTGCTCGGCGAACACCGGGTGCTCGACTACGCGGCGACCCGCGCGCAGGAGACGATCGCGATCGACGGGATCGAGCACCCGGCGACGGTGCTGTGCTCGTGGCAGCTGCCGCAGCTGACCGGCACCGTGGACCTGTTCGCGAACTTCATCTCGTTCCAGGAGATGGAGCCCGGTGTCGTCGAGAACTACGCGAACCTGGTCACCTGCCTGGGCGCGCGGTGGCTGCTGCTGCGCAACTCGCCGACCGGCAAGCCGGGGGTGCGGGAGCCGATGCTGCGGCATCGCTACCTGGAGATGTTCGACCGCTTCGAGCTCGTCGCCTCCGACGCCGGGCTGTTCGGCCAGGACTCCGAGGGCACGGTGTCCGAGGTGATGGTGCTGGCGCGGAGGTGACTAGCCTCTCCGGTCATGCGCACCCCGGACCCGATCGAGATCGGCGGCCACCGCGTGGGCCCCGGCGAGCGGCCCTTCGTCATCGCCGAGGTCTCCGGCAACCACAACGGGTCCCTGGAGCGGGCACTGGAGATCGTGGACGCGATCGCCGGCACCGGGGCGCAGGCGGTGAAGTTCCAGACCTACCGCGCCGACACGATCACCATCGACGCCGACGGCCCGGCCTTCCGGATCCGCGACGACCACGGGCTGTGGGGCGGCCGGAACCTCTACCAGCTCTACGAGCAGGCGCACACGCCGTGGGAGTGGCACGAACCGCTGTTCGCCCGGGCCCGCGAGCACGGGCTGGTCCCGTTCTCCAGTCCGTTCGACCCGACGGCGGTCGACCTGCTCGAGTCGCTGGACGCCCCGGCGTACAAGGTGGCCTCGGCCGAGCTCGTCGACCTGCCGCTGATCCGGCGGATGGCGGCGACCGGCAAGCCCCTGGTCATGTCGACCGGCATGGCGACGCTGGCCGAGATCGACGCCGCGGTGACGGCCGCCCGCGAGGCCGGGGCGACCGAGATCGTCGTGCTGGCCTGCACGGCGTCGTACCCGGCCGATCCGGTGGACGCGAACCTGCAGACGATCCCGGCCCTGCGCGAGGCCTTCGGGCTCCCGGTCGGGCTGTCCGACCACACGCCGGGCATCGGCGTCCCGGTCGCGGCGGTCGCGCTCGGCGCGGTCGCGATCGAGAAGCACGTGACGCTGCAACGCGCGGACGGGGGCGTCGACTCGGACTTCTCCCTGGAACCGGCGGAGCTGGCCTCCCTGGTGACCGAGACCGACGTGGCCCGGCGCGCGATCGGCCCGGCCCGGTTCGGCCCGCGGGAGTCCGAGCGGGACACGCTGGCGCTGCGCCGCTCGCTGTACGTCGTCGCCGACGTCGCCGCCGGGGAGAAGGTCACCGAGGCCAACGTCCGGTCCATCCGTCCCGCAGGCGGGCTGCCGACCGACACGATCGGGACCGTGCTCGGGCGGACCTTCACCCGCGACGTGCCCCGCGGGACGCCGCTGACCTGGGATCTGATCTGATCCGCCGGCATGGAGGTTCTCCGGCGACCCGGTGTCGCCACGCGGGCTGACACCTGGCGGGCCGGGGCCACGGCCGCCGTGCTCACCGGGGCGGTGCTCGGGGCCGGCGTCGCGTTCGTCATGCACCGGGTGCCGGTGGACGACGCCTACATCGTCCTGAACTACGCCCGCCAGCTCGGCCTGCACGGCAACTGGGGCATGGTCGACGGCCTGCAGTCGAACACCGCGACCAGCCCGCTGTCGGTGCTGCTGCTCGGCGGGCTGACCGCGGTCCTGCGGGACGCGCCGCTCGCGCTCGCCGTCGCCACCACCGCCCAGTTCGCGCTCGCCGGGTACTGGCTGCACGGCATCGCACGCGCCTTCCGGCTGGGCAGGTACTCCTTCCCGCTGCTCGCGCTGGCGATGCTCGCGGTGAACCCGATGCTGATGTCGGCGTACGGCCTGGAGAGCCAGCTCGCGCTGACCCTGCTGGTCGGTGCCGGGTGGGCGGTCGTGACCGGGCGCCCCACCGCGGCCGGCCTGATCGCGGGGCTCCTCGTGCTGACCCGGCCCGACCTGGGGCCGTCCGCGCTGGTCGTCGTCGCTGCCCTGCGTGCGGGGCGGTGGCGTGCGGCGGGGGCCGCGCTCACGGTGACGGTTCCGTGGTTCGCCGTGTCCTGGTGGTGGCTGGGCTCGGCGGTCCCGGACACCGTGGTCATCAAGGGGCCGGAGTCGTGGGGCGGCACCTCGTTCTGGAACAGCGTCCCGCACTACTGGTCGATCCTCCCGGGCCCGGTCGCGCTGTCCGTGGTGCCTGCCGCGGCCGGCCTGGTCGCGTGGGCGTGGTGGTGGCGCGAGCGGCTGGCGTGGGTGTGGGCGGGTGCGGCCGTCGTGCACTACGTGACGATGTCGCTCCTGCACCCGGGCCCGTTCTTCTGGCACAGCACGTTCTGGCTGTGCGGCCTGGGCCTGCTCGGCGCGACCGCGGTCGCCCGGTGTGTCGCGCGGCGCGGTCCCGCCGGCGTCACGGCGGGCACGCTCGCCGCTGCGTACCTGCTCGGCACCGCCTGGACCGGGATCAACGACGGCCTGCCCCGCGGGGAGTTCGCGCCGATCTCGTTCAACTGGGCCACGCCCGCGCAGTACGCGGCGCTGGCCGCGCGGCTCCCGGCCGGGGCGACCGTCCTGTCGCCGGGGGAGATCGGCACGCTCGCCTGGTTCTGCGAGTGCCGGGTCGTCGACCAGTTCGCGGACCGGGGGCGGTTCACGCCGCTGCTGGAGGAGCGGCTCGCGACCGCGGGCCCGGTGACCAGGGCGTTGCTGGAGGCGAACTACGCCCGCTTCACCCGCCCGCAGGCCGTGCCGCTGGACCTGCGGATCGACACCCGGCTGGCCCCGCCCGGGACGCCCGGCGGGGAGTGGACGTCGCTGTTCACGCGGAAGGTCCGTGTCGTGACCGTGAGCCCCGCCCGCTGACCGGATCACCGACCAGTGTCGATCACGAAGTCCCGGCCGAGCCGTCCGCGCCCGGCCGGACCTGTTCCGGCCCAAGCCTGCGAGGCACGGTCAGCGGGCACGCCGGCCGGGCTCGTCGTCGTCCCCCCAGCCGCGGGCGGCCAGTGCCTCGCCCAGCGACTCGGCGTGCCGCAGCGTGCGGATCATGAAGGGGACCGCGAACGCGGTGACCGAGCCGCCGGCCCCGCGGGCCCGCGCGGCGGCGCGGACCTGGCCGGCGATGGCCGCCAGGGTCCCCACCGACTGGATCGTCAGCCCGACGAGAAGTCCGGCCCGTTCCGGGTCGACGCCGAACCGCCGGAGCGGGCCGAGGCCCCGCTGCACGGCGCTGACCAGGTCGTCCACCCGGGTCGTCAGGGTGAACAGGGAGGCCGCGGCGATCGCGGCGACCAGCCGCAGCGCGATCACGAGCGCCCGCTCCGGGCCGAGCAACCACCACTGCACGGCACCGATCAGCACCAGCAGCACCGCCAGCGTGCGCAGCAGCGGCCGGACCCGCCGCCACGGGATCCGGGCGACGAGGTAGCCGAGCGCGACCAGCCCGCACGCCGCCCCGAGCACGCGCGGGTCGGCGGTGAGCACGGTGCCGGTCACGAACGCGAGCACGACCAGCAGCGACGGCCCGGCCGGCAGCCGGTGCAGCGGGCTCGTCCCGGGCTCGTGCAGGCCGAGGAGCGTCACTGTGCGCAGAGCTTCCGGTAGTAGGTGACGGCCGGCTCCGGCTCGTCGTCGGCGACGACGCGCCCGCCGTCCAGGACGACGACCCGGTCGAAGCCCTCGAGCAGGTCCAGGTCGTGCGTGGCGAGCAGGACCTGCTGGCGCAGCCCGGCCAGGCGCTCGGCGAACGCCTGCTTGTTGCGCAGGTCGAGCAGGGTGGTGGGCTCGTCGCAGACGAGGACGTCCGGGTCGAGCACCAGCACCGCGCACAGCGCGAGCAACTGCTTCTGCCCGCCGGAGAGCTGGTGGGCGGGGTGCTCGACGTGGTCGCCGAGCCCGAACCCGGCGAGGGCCTCGGCCGCGAGCCGGGCGCGCTCTCGCTTGTCCCGGACGGTCCGGCGCAGCGAGAACGCGACGTCCTCGCCCGCGGTCGGCATCACGATCTGCGAGTCGGGGTCGGTGAACACGAAGCCGACCCGGCGCCGGACCGCCGCCCCGTGCCGGGCCGGGTCGCGGCCGTCCACCCGGACGGTGCCCGCGGTGGGGGTGACCAGGCCGTTCACCGTCCGGGCCAGGGTGGACTTGCCGGAACCGTTGGCGCCGATCAGCGCGACCCGGCGCTCGGGCAGCGTGAGGTCGATGCCGTCGAGGACCACCCGCTCGCCGTAGCGGTGCCCGACCCCGGCGAACTCGATCATCGGACGACCCTCCACCGGGTGGCGACGCCCAGCCCGCCGCCCGAGGAGAGCGCGGCCAGCCCGGTCGTCCCGTGCCCCTGCACGACGAGCCGGTGGAACAGCCGGACGACCAGGACCGCGCCGGACGCGCCCCACGGGTGGCCGAGGGCGATCGCGCCGCCGTCCGGGCTGACGGCGTGCTCGTCGACGCCGGTCGCGTCCAGGCAGGCCAGGACCTGGCCCGCGAAGGCCTCGGTGAACTCGACCGCGTCCGGCGGGTCCCCGGGCAGCGCGCAGATCGCGGGGACGGCGCCGAGCCCGAGCCACTCCGGCGCGCAACCGCGGGTCGCGGCGGCCTCCAGCGCGAGCCCGGGGACGCCGAGCGCGCGGCGCCGGGCTTCGGACACCAGCAGGACGGCGGCGGCGCCGTCGTTCACCCCGCACGAGTTCGCGGCGGTGTGGGTGCCGTCCGGGGTGAACGCCGGCCGGAACCGGGCCAGCCGCTCCGGGGTGAACCGGTCGCGGGGGCGCTCGTCGCCGTCGGCGGTCCCGACCGGGACGATCTCGCCGGCGAACCGGCCGGCGAGCTGGGCGGCGACGGCGCGGGCGTGGCTGCGGGCGGCGAACGCGTCCTGCCGTTCCCGGGTGATCCCGGACCGGGCGGCGACGGCGTCGGCGGCGGGTCCCATGTCCGGGTCCGGGTGCCCGGCCGGGGCGAACGGCGCGCGGGTGTAGGTGGTCCCGTCCGGCCGGGTCCGGGCCGGGGCGGTGGACGGCGACTCGACGCCACCGGCCAGGTACGCGGCCCCGTCGCCGGCCCGGATCGCGGTGGCCGCGGCGACGATCGCGGCGAGCCCGCTCGCGCACTGCCGGTCCAGGGTCATCCCCGGGACGGTGTCGCCGAGCCCCGCCGCCAGCGCGGCGACCCGGGCGGGATTGCCGCCGGGGCCGAACACGTTGCCGAGCAGCACGTCGTCGATCCGGGTGTCGGCCTCCTTCGCAAGGGCGGCGAGCACCGGGGCGGCGAGGGCGTCGACGGTGTGCTCGCGCAGCGACCCGCCCGCGGTGCCGATCGGGGTGCGGTACGCGGCGACCACGACCGGGGTGTCGTCGGGGATCACCGGTGGCTCCGTCCGCTGGTCTGCGCGTCCGGTGGAGCGGCACCCGTCCCGCGCCGCGCGCCGGAGCCCGGGGCGTCGAACGGGACCGCGTCGAGGCCGCCGTCCCGCAGCCCGGCGTCGACGGCCGCGCGGGCCGGCTTTCCGGAGCCGAGCCGGGGCAACGCGGCGGTGACCAGCCAGCGCCGCGGCCGCTTCGCCGGGGACAGCGCGTCCCGGGCGGCGGCGCGCAGGGCGTGCCGGGTGACCGTGGCACCGGGGGCCGGCTCGACGACCGCGGTGACCAGCATCCCCAGTGAGGGGTGCGGGGTCCCGGCCACGACGACGTCGGCCACGCCGGGGACCGTGCGCAGCACCTGCTCCACCTCCTCGGCGCCGACCAGCGCACCGCCGGAGGAGATCGTCGCCGAGGCCCGTCCGAGCACGGTCAGCGCCCCGTCGGCGCCGAGCTCGGCCCGGTCGCCGACGGTCGTCGCCCCGGGCCCCGCCGGTTCCAGGACGCCGGCCCGCAGCCGCCCGAGCACGGCTTGCGGGGTGTCCACCCACAGCACGCCGTCGCGCAGCTCCAGCCGCACGCCGTCGACCGGGCGGAGCGGGCCGCCGTCGTACCGGGTCGCGATCAGCGAGTGCTCGGCCGAGCCGTAGTACTCGACCAGCGTGGTGTCCGGGAGCAACCGGGTACAGCGTTCCCGGACCGACGGCGCGACGTGCGCGCCGCCGCAGACGATCACCGCGGGCGCGGGACCCGGCCGGCGCTCGTGCTCGTCGAGCAGCGCGGACAGCTGGGCCGGGACGAGGTGGACGGTGCCGGCCGTGCGCGCGTCGGCGGGCTGGAACCGGCCGCGGGTGAGGAGGCCGATCCCGTGGTGCAGCGCGTGCAGGGCACCGAACAGGTACAGCGTCGACGACGGCGGGCCCGGCACGAGGACCGGGCCGGGCAGCGCGCCGAGCGCGTCGAACCCTAGCTGCCAGGACCGGCGGGTGCGGGCGAGGACGGTCGGGGTGCCGGTGCTGCCGGAGGTCGTCGGGAACAGGAACGGGCCGGGTACTCGGCCCGCTGCGGCGACGGCGGTGCGTGCGGGTGCGGCCGCCGGCCCGGTGCCCGTCCCGCTCGGTTCCGGGACGTCGATCCCGTCGACCGGCACGACCACGTCGGCAGCGACGTCCGCGAGGACCGCCGCCCGCTCGCGCCCCGACCAGCCGGGGTCCGCGACCAGGGATGCGGCGCCGATCCGGTCGGCGGCGAGCAGGTACGGCAGCACGTCCCAGCGGGACCGGGGCACCGCGTCCAGCACGACCCGGTCGCCGTCCCGGACCCCGAGCCGGCGCAGGTGGGTGCCCGCGCCGGCGACCGCGTCGGCCAGTGCCCGGGGCAGCCGTTCCGCGGGGACGATCGGCGCCGGACCACCGGCCTCGGACGCCCGGTCGGGCGCGGCCGGAGCGTCGGGCCCGGAGGGTGCTGCAACCCCTCGCCGCGGCCGGGCCCGCGGCGCGGTCCGGGACCGACCCGCCGTCACCGGACCCGGAACTCGGCCGACGCCGGTGGGGGCAGCAGGTCGGGCAGCGCCCGGTGCACCAGTCCGGCGATCACCGCGGCCAGTACGACCTTGATCAGGTCACCGGGGACGAACACCAGCGACTGCAGCAGTCCCGCCCCGAGGTCGCCGACGAACAGGCCGATCACCGGGATGCCGATCAGGTAGTCGGCGAGCAGCCCGGCCAGGCAGGCGAGCAGCAGCACCGGCAGCCCCCGGGAGCGGACGTGCTGCACGATCAGCCCGGTGACCAGCGCGGACAGCAGCCAGCCCAGCACGAACCCGGCACTCGGCCCGACGAACGGCGCCAGGCCGCCGCGTCCGCCGGACAGCAGGGGCAGGCCGATCGCCGTGAGTACGAGGAACAGGCCCACCGACGCGGTGCCGAGCTTCCAGCCGAGGATCGCGCCGGCCAGGAGGGGCCCGATGTTCTGCACCACGATCGGGACGCCGGCGACACCACCGATACCGGGGAACAGGCCGAGCACGGCGATGAACGCGGCGAACACGACGACCCGCGCCAGTGCGGCGGCGGGCAGCGCGGAGCGGGATCCGGACACGCGCGAAGACTAGGTCACCCCCGCGTGTCGGGACACCGGATGCGCACGGCATCACTCGTACCCGCCCCGCTCGAGCCCCTGCCGGAGCGGTACCGGCCTCGCTCACGGATCCGGGAGCCGCTCGCCCGATCGCGTGAGCAGTTCCGGGTTCCGTGAGCGTTCAGGGAGGCACGGGCGGCGGGCGTGGTGGGCGGCGGGGTCAGAGGGTGCGGTGGAGGGTGCGGAAGCCGTCGGCGTCGGGGCCGGTGCCGTCGTCGGTGTAGCCGGCGCGGGTGAACAGGCGGGCCGACGCCGCGTTGCCGGTGTGCACGACGGCGGTCACCGGGGTCCCGCGGCCGGTGACGGCCCGCAGCGCCTGCTCGCCGGCCCGCAGCAGCGGCGCTGCGAGGCCGGAGCCGCGCCGCTCCGGCGCGACGGTGATCGAGACCTCCCAGCCCGGTTCCGTGCGGTCCCAGCGGACCGTGCCGACCGGGCCGCAGGCGTCCGAGACGACCAGGAGCAGGCGGTCGTCCCGCTCGAGGGAGCGGGCGAGCCAGTGGCGGTGGGTGTCGAGGTCGATCCCGGCGGTGCTGCGGGACCAGCGGCGGGTCTCCGGGTCGTTGCGCCAGGCGAGCAGCAGCTCGGCGTCGTCGAGCGTGGCCGGGCGGGCGTGCAGGGCGCTCCCCGGGAGCGGATGCTCGCCGCTGCCGCCGGCCGCGACCGCGATCGCGTCGACGATGCGACGGGCGCCCTCGCCGTCCACGACGCCGCGGGCGCGGGCCGCGAGGCCGGCCCGGTGAGCGGGGACCGTGAGCAGCGTGTGCAGCACCGCGGCAGCGGGCCCCGGATCGGCGAGGTCGCCGGCGCCACCCAACCCGGCCGCGGCGCCCGCGGCGACGACCGCGCGGTAGCCGTCGGCCTGGTTGTCCGCGGCCTGAACCAGCGCCATCGGGACGCCGACGCAGCACAGCTCCCACACCGTCGTGCCGGCCGCGCTGACCACCAGGTCCGTCTCCGCCATCGCGGCCGGCAGGTCGGGCACCGGGGGGATCGCCCGGAACCGGGCCGGGCCGCCGGTGGGCAGGTCCACCGCCCGGCCCTCCGGGACGACGACCTCGACGTCGGCCGGTGCGCCCGCCCCGGCGAGCGCAGCGACGACCCGGGGGAGCAGCCCGGCCGCGTCGGTGCCGCCCATGACGACGAGGACCCGCGGCCCTGCCGCGCCGGCCCCACCGGTATCGCCGGGTGTGCCGGGTTCGCCGGCCCCCCCGGTCCCGGGCGCGCCGATCCCGCCGGCCCCACCTGTCTCGACGGGTACGCCGGTCGCACCCGCCGTGCCGATCCCGCCGGGCGAGCCGGTCGGGAGCGGCGCACGCGAACCGCCGGCGTCCCGGAGCGCGCGCACCTGGCGGGCGCGCCGGACCGCCGTCCGCAGGGGCGCGTAGCCGGGGCCCCGGAGCAGGACCGGCGACCCGTCGTCCGGACGGGGCCGGGTGTCCGCGCCCAGGTTCGGGTCGACGACCACGTCACCGGGCCGCCGCCCGGTGGCGAAGTCCTCCACCGTGGACAGCACGGCCCCGGCCCGGTTCACCGCGTCCCGCAGGTCGGCGCCGAGCAGGTAGTGGTCGACGTGCACGGCGTCGGCGGCGTGCGCCCGTGCCAGTGCGGCCAGGTCCTCCGCGGTGTCGGCCGGGGGGAGCACCGTGCCGGGCGGGGGCCCGCCGTCGTGGAGGCCCGCCCACAGCCAGCCGAGCCCGTCCAGTCGCCCCGACCAGAACACCTCGTGCCCGGACGACGCCGCCGCCTCCGCGACGGCGGCGCACCGCACGGCGTGCCCGACCCCGGTCGACGGGCCGGCGTCGCAACGCAGCAGCAACCGCACCCGCTCAGCCCTCCGCGAGCGTCTTCTGCCGGACGTGGGCGTTCCGCGCGACGAGATCCGGCCGGGCCCGCAGCACCGACACGACCGAGCGCCAGTCGGTGCGGTCGCCGAGCGCGTCGACGAGGCCCTCCAGGGCGTGCAGGTCGTCCGCCGTGTCCAGGGTGACCCGCAGGTCGTCCGCGGCCGGGGCGACGACCAGGCCCAGGCAGCGGAACCGTTCCGGGTCGCCGTAGAGCCCGGAGGTCACGTGCACCCGGTCGTACCCGGTGGCGGTCGCGGCGAGGGTCCGCAGCGCGTCGGTGCGGGCCAGCTCGACGTCGAGGCCGCGGGGCAGCGTCCGCACCAGGGTGGTCGCCACGTAGTCGTGCCCGGGCGCGGTCCGCCAGGTGCCGGCGACCAGGCCGACCAGGGCGGGATCGAGCAGCGGGCAGTCGGCGGTGAGGCGCACCACGGCGTCGCACGGGTGCGCGTCGACGGCCTGCACGAAGCGGGCCAGCACGTCGTCGGAGGATCCGCGCACGACGGGCACACCCAGCCGGGTGGCCCGTTCGGCGACGGCGTCGTCCCCGGCCGCCGTCGACGTCGCGACCAGCACCTCGTCGATCCCCGGCGCCGCCAGGGCGGCGTGGACGACCCGGTCCAGCACCGGACGCCCGCCCAGCTCACGCAGCACCTTCCCGGGCAGCCGGGTCGACCCCGTCCGGGCCTGGACCACCGCGTTGACGAGCACCTGGTTCCTTTCGTCCGGTTGGCTGCGTGCCATCATGCCGGGCGGGGAACAGTCGCTGATATGGAGGCGTGATGTCGGTACTCGAGGGCTCGTCGGTCCTGGTCACGGGCGGGACGGGGTCCTTCGGCAAGGCCTTCGTACGCGCACTGCTGGACCGGTACGACCCGCGCCGGCTGGTGATCCTGTCCCGTGACGAGCTGAAGCAGTACGAGTGCCGCGCGATGTTCGGCGACGACCCGCGGCTGCGCTGGTTCCTCGGCGACGTCCGCGACCAGGCCCGGCTGCGGCGGGCCATGCACGGCGTCGACTACGTCGTGCACGCCGCCGCGCTGAAGCAGGTCGACACCGCCGAGTACAACCCGTTCGAGTTCATCCGGACCAACGTGGAGGGTTCGCAGAACGTCGTCGAGGCCGCGATCGACTCGGGCGTGAAGAAGGTCGTCGCGCTGTCCACGGACAAGGCGTCGTCGCCGATCAACCTCTACGGCGCCACCAAGCTGTGCGCCGACCGGCTGTTCGTGTCCGCGAACCACTACGCGGCCGCCTACGAGACCCGCTTCGCCGTGGTCCGGTACGGCAACGTGCTCGGCAGCCGCGGCTCGGTGGTGCCGCTGTTCAAGAAGCTGGCTGCCGACGGCGCCTCGCTGCCGATCACCGACAAGCGGATGACCCGGTTCTGGATCACGCTCCCGCAGGCCGTCCAGTTCGTGATCGACTCCTTCGACCAGATGCAGGGCGGCGAGCTGTACGTCCCGCGGATCCCGTCGATGCGGATGACCGACCTGGCCGAGGCAATCGCGCCGGGCTGCGCGACCCACGAGATCGGCATCCGGCCGGGGGAGAAGCTCCACGAGGAGATGATCGCCGCGGACGACTCGCGGCGGACCCGCAGGCTGGCCGACCGCTACGTCGTCGAGCCCTACATCGCCGGCTGGGGCTACACCTCGCCGGGCGGGGAGCCGGTGCCGGACGGGCAGGCGTACCGGTCGGACACCAACGACCTGTGGCTGTCCCCGGAGCAGCTGCGCGAGATGGTCGAGGCGCTCGACTAGTGCTCCCCTACGGACGGCAGTCGATCTCCGCGGCCGACGTCGAGGCGGTCACCGCGGTCCTCGGCACGGACTGGCTCACCACCGGGCCGGCGGTCACCCGGTTCGAGGACGATCTCGCGGCCGTCTGCGGCCATCCCGCGGTCGCCGTCACGAGCGGGACGGCGGCGCTGCACGTCGCCTACGCGGCGGCCGGCGTCGGGCAGGGGCAGGACGTCGTCGTCGCACCGCTGACCTTCGTCGCGACCGCGAGCACGGCCGCGCTGCTCGGCGCGAACGTCGTCTTCGCGGACGTCTGCGAGGACACCGGCAACATCGACCCGGACGCCGCGAAGGCCGCCGTCACCCCGCACACCACGGTGGTGTCGGGTGTGGACTACGCGGGGCACCCGATCGACGCGGGAGTGCTGCGGGGGATCGCGCACGAGGCGGGTGCGCTGCTGCTCGAGGACGCCGCCCACTCGGTCGGCGGGACCTGGCACGGCCGCCCGGTCGGTGATCTCGCCGATCTGACGACATTGAGCTTCTTCCCCACGAAGAACCTGACCACGGCCGAGGGCGGCGCGGTCGTCTCGCCGCGCCCCGAGCTGGCCGCGGGGGCCCGGTCGTTCCGCAACCACGGCCTGGTCCGCGACCGGGACGCCCAGCGGTTCCCCGACGAGGGCCCGTGGCACCAGGAGGTGCACGCGTTCGGGCTGAACTACCGGCTGCCCGACCTGCTGGCCGCGCTCGGATCGTCCCAGCTGGCCCGGCTCGGCGCCTTCACCGCGCGCCGCCGCGAGATCCACGCCCGCTACGACGCCGCGCTCGCCGACGTCGCCGAGGTCCGCACGCCGGTGACCCGCGAGGGCGCCGACCCGGCCTGGCACCTGTACCCGCTGCGGGTGCTCGACGGCCGTCGCCGGGCGCTGTTCGAGTTCCTCCGCGAGCGCGGGATCGGGGTGCAGGTCAACTACATCCCGGCCTACTGGCACCCGGTGTTCGCCGACCTCGGCTACCGGCGCGGGCTGTGCCCGAACGCCGAGGCCTACTACGCCCAGCAGCTGTCCCTCCCGCTGTTCCCGGACCTGGCCGACGCCGACGTGGACCGGGTCGCGGGCCTGGTGCGGGAGTTCTTCGGATACTCGGTGTGAGCACGGTGGCCGGGAACGCGAGCCGCGACGTCCTGGGCCGCGGCTCGCTCTACACCCTCGGCAGCGTCGCGCCGATCCTGGCGAACACCGCGGTCACCCCGGTCGTGACCCGCCTGCTCGGCCGCGAGGAGTACGGCGTCGTCGCGGTCGGGCTGATCCTCCTCCAGGTGGGGGCGATGATCGCCGGGCTCGGGCTGGCGGCGTCGATCACCCGGCACGGGATCCTCGAACGGTCCGGCGTGGACGGTGCCCGCGCGCTCGTGCTGCAGGGCAGCGCGCTGTCGGCGGTGCTGGTCGTCGCCGCGGTCCTGGCCGGTCCGCTGTGGAGCGAACCGGTGCTGTCGGTGTCCTGGCGGGCCGGGCTGGCGTTCGCCGCGCTGGCCGCGGCCGGGTTCGCCGCGGTGCTGAACGCGCAGGCCTTCCTGCGCGTCCAGGACCGGCCGGTGCCGTTCGTGGTCATGTCCGCGGTCGCCACGCTGGGCGGGCCGGTGACCGGGCTGGTGCTGGTGCTGCTGCGGGCCGGTGACGCCGACGACTACCTGCTCGGCCTGCTCGCCGGCTACCTCGCCGCCGGACTCGCCGGGATCGCCCTGGCGCTGCGGGGCGGGTGGCCGCGCACCGAACGCGGCGACCTCCGCACGGCGCTGAAGGTCGGGCTCCCGGCCGTCCCGCACCTGGTCGCGCTGCTGCTCGTGCAGAACGCGCTGGTGCTCATCGTGACCCGGTACTTCGGCGTCGACGACGGCGGCCGCATGCAGATCGCGCTGCTCCTCGGCTCGGCGCCGGCGATGATCGTCTCCGCGCTGAACAACGCGTGGGCGCCGGTGGTGTACCGGACCGACCCGGCCTCCCGGGGGCCCGCCCTCGAACGGACCGCCCGGGACGTCGCCGCCGTGACGGCCGCGCTGTCCGGCGGGGTCGCGCTGCTCGCGCCGTTCCTGCTGTGGGTCCTCGCCCCGGCCCGGTTCGAGCCGGCCGAGCTGGTGCCGGTGTCGGCCGTGACGGCGATCGGTGCGGTGATCAGCGTCGCCTACCTCGCGAACGTGCACCTGGTGTTCGCGTCCGGGCGCAGCGGCGGGCTGGCGTTCGCGAGCCCGCTCAGCCTGCTGGTCGGCCTGGTCGCGGCCGTGCTGCTGGCCGGAACCGGCTCGCTGACCGCGGTCGCCGTCGGGTTCCCGCTGATCTACCTGGCGCTCGCGGTCGGGACGTCGCTGCTGCGCCGCCGGGTGTCGCCGACGCGCTGGCGCGAGCCCGTCCTGATCGGGCCGCTCACCGCCGGGCTCGTCGCCTGCGGGGCGGGAGTGCTGCTCCCGGCCGAGGGCGCCCTGTGGCTGTCGGTCCGGTTCGGGCTCGCGGCGGCGCTCGGCGTGGCCCTCGTGTGGCTGGTCCGGCGCATCCTGCGCCCGTGAGTGGTTATCACGGCCAGGACCGCGATAACCACTCACGAGCCGCGGAGCGGCTCCTCGGTCGACACGGGGGTGGGGAGGCCCTCGGGCAGCGGCCGGGGCAGGGCGGCCAGCGGGTGGCGCAGCCACAGCAGGGGGTTGGAGCTGCCCGCCGACATCGCCCGGGTGGAGGCCTCGGACCGCTTGGTCAGTCCCAGGACCATCGCCGCCTTGGCCAGCGGGGACGCCGCGTAGTACTGGACCGCCGGCCCGATGCTCGGCGTGCGGCCCCAGCCGAGGACCGCGCGCAGCTCGGCCGGCTCCCGCAGGTGGTCGGCACCGAGCTCCCGGCGGGCCAGCGCGGTGGCCGCGGCGTCGGCCTCGGCGGCACCGGTCTCCGGCCGCGACCCGTCCGTGCCGTCCCCGTCCGCCCCGTCGGTGTGGAACTCCGGCCACCGCGCGCGCAGCTCCGCCACCGCGTCCGCGCCCTGGTTCCCGAACGTGAGCGGATCCCCCCAGACGGCCGCGGGGGTGCCGATCGCGGCCGCGTACAGCACCGCGGTGGACAGCCGGTTCGACGACACCCGGCTCGCGTTCCCGATCAGGTGCATGATCCGTAGGAGGAAGTGCGGGTCGTCCCGCCGGCCGGCGGTGACGAGGGTGTGGCCGGCGTCCGCCCACGCCGTCGTGATCTCCGGATCCGTCATGTCCTCGTGGTGCAGGCACACCGTCGAGGGGCCGTCGACCTTCGCGACGTGGCGGGCGAGGTCGGCGTGCTCACCGGTGACCCGCACCAGCCGGGTGCCGTGGAACGGGATGAACACCGGCCCGAGCCGGTCCGACCGGGACCAGCCGTGCTGCCGGAGGAGGCGTTCGAGGTAGAGCAGCGGGGCGCCGACCGGGGTGGTCTCGCGGTCCTCGCCCGACGGCGACCAGCCGCGGCAGCCGTGCGACCAGACCAGCAGCCGTCGCCGTCGCGGGTCGGTGCCGACCCGCGGGAAGTCCGCGAAGTGCGCGGCGACCGGGGAGACGGCCGTCCAGCCGTGCTGGAGCAGGCCCGCGATGTGCCGGGGGCGGGGGAGTCCCGCGTAGGCGGCCAGGACGGCCGAGTGGCCGTAGTAGTGGTTCTGGATGTCCAAGGCCGGGCTCCGGGGCTGGCGTCGTGGTCTGGCGAGGCCGGGTGATCGTATCGAGGGCCGGGGCCTGCCGCCCGTGGCGCACGACCGGACGACCACCGGTGGCGGTCCGGTGATCGTGCGTCGCTACGGTCGGGTCCGTGGTTGCTGCGCCGGTCGTCGACGTGATGCTCCCGTTCTACGGTGACCCGGAGCTGCTGCGCCGGGCGGTGCGCAGCGTCCAGCGGCAGGAGCGTGCCGACTGGCGGCTGACCGTCGTCGACGACGGCTACCCCGACGACTCGATCGAGCCCTGGTTCGCAGGGCTCGGCGACGACCGCATCCGCTACCGCCGCAACCGGCAGCGCCTCGGCGCGCAGCCCAACAACCGGTACTGCATCGAGCAGGTCGAGCTGCCGTACTTCGTGATGATGGGCGCCGACGACCTCATGCTCCCCGACTACCTCGCCACGGTCCTCGCGCTGCACGACCGGTGGCCGGGCGCGGCCGTCGTCCAGCCCGGGGTGTCCGTCATGGACGAGCACGACGAGCCGGTCCGCCCGCTCGCCGACCGGGTGAAGGCGATGCTCGCCCCGAAGGGCGCCGGCCCGCGGGAGGTCGGTGGCGAGGACCTCGTCGTGAGCCTGCTGCGCGGGAACTGGTTGTACAACCCGTCGCTGTGCTGGCGGACGGCGGCGCTCAAGGAGCTGCCCGCGTCGGCGGACGTCTTCGACCTGGCGCTGCCGGTCGCGGTGATCGCGGACGGCGGGACGATGGTCGTCGACGACCACGTCTGCTTCCGCTACCGGCGGCACCGGTCCAGCGACTCCGGCTCGGGCGCGGCCGCCGGGAACCGGTTCGCCGAGGAACGCCGGTACTTCGCCGCCGAGGCGGCCCGGATGGACGCGCATGGCTGGCACCGGGCCGCCCGGGCGGCCCGCCGGCACGTCTCGTCCCGGCTGAACGCGGCCGTCCAGCTGCCGGGGGCGCTGGCCCGCCGCGACGGCGCCGCCCTGCGTGCCCTCGGGACGCACCTGCTCACCCGCTGACCCCTCGGCCTGCGTCGCACCACCGGTCGATCGGCACGACGGTGCCCGGAACCGGGCGAGATCGCGCGCCTCGACATGCCGATGTCTCCCGCTGTGCGCCGCGGCCCGCGGGTCGATCAGCGCGGTGCCGCCCTCGGCGGGACGAGATCGCGCGCCTCGACAGCGCGCTCCGCGTCGATCAGTACGGAGTCGCCCCGTGTGGGGCGGAAGCGTGCACCTGACGTCCGCGGTGCGTGTCGATCTGCACGTCGTGGCGCCGCAGGGGGCGCGAACGCGCTTCTCGATGCCGCGGTGCGTGGTGATCTGCGCGCGACCGTCCTCCGTGGGGCGGAATCGTGCACCTCGCCGCCGAGCCGTGAGTCGATCTGCACGAGCTCGCCCGGTCCGGGGCGGAATCGTGCCTGCCGGGGTCGGGAGGTGAGCCGATCCGCCCGCTGGTCACCCTCGGCCGAGCAACCGCTCCAGCCACCGCGAGTACCCCTGGTCGAGCCGCGCGTCGCTGACCTCGCGCCCCTCGGCCAGCCGCCGGTCCAGCGCCGCCCGTACCTCACCGGCGACGTCCGGCTTCGCGAACACGAGCTGGAAGTACGCGGGCCGCATCTGCGCCACGCCCACCAGCTCCCGGTCGCCACGCACCCGCGGCAGGTCGGTCCGCCAGGACGCGGGCGGCGGCTCGGGTGACGCGCTGGTGACGACCAGGACGGTGGGGTCGTCGGCGAGCAGCACGTCGGTCGGGCTCGCTCCGTGGGCGATCCGCTCGTCGTTGAGCCCGATGTAGTCGGTCGTCGTCCAGCCCGAGAAGTAGGGGATCGCGCCCGCGTCGGTGACGGCGACCGTGCGCCGGTCCGTGGGGAGGCCGGTGTCGGCCAGTGCGAGTCCGATCGCGACATGTGCCCGGCGCAGGTCGTCGCCGTAGTTCACCATCGTCGGCCCGTCCGGCTGGAGGAACCCGGCGACGCTCGTCCAGCCCACGACGACGACGCCGGTACCCGCGGCCAGCAGTCGCCGGTCCAGCACGTCCAGGGTCCACGCGGCTCCCAGGCACAGAAGGGGCAGCCCGTGCCAGGCGAACCGGGACAGGTAGTCCATCGCCGGAGCAGTCAGCGCCGGGATCGCGTACAGGGCGACGCCGGTCGCGACGATGAGCGCGGCGCGAGGCGCCGTCGTCCGCCGCGCCAGACCGGCGGTGGCGAGCAGCAGCAGCGGCAGCAGGAGCGCCACCGTGGTGCTGATCCAGCGGAGATCGGTTGCCGCCTCGACACCGACCTTGACGTAGAAGGTGTTCGGCAGCGGGTACCCGAAGTAGGCCCATCGCCACCCGAGATAGAGCCCGCCGGCGGCAGCTGCGGCGGCGAGCCACAGCCACGTCCGGCGGTCGCGGCGCCGGAGGACCGCCCACACCACCAGCGGCGGCCCGACCGCCAGGATCCCGTCGGGGCGCAGCATCCCCGCCACGAGGAGCAGCGCGGGCAGTTCCCAGGGCCGGACGACCGCACAGCGATCACGGAGGACCCGAGCGACGACGACGACCGACCGCAGCACCACGAGCGCGAACGGCGCCGTTTCGAGCCCGCCGTCGATGTGCACCCAGGTGGGCAGGAAGACGACGAATGCCCCGGTGGCGGTGACCGCGCCGGACCGCGTTCCCGGCTCGGTGACGAGAATCCAGACGATCGCGCTCGCACACAGCGCAGCGGTCACCTTCGACACCACCGGAAGCGGGGCCCCGGCCCACACCCAGGGCACGTGCCAGAGCATCCAGAGGAAGTTCGTGTACCCCTCGACCGGGTCCGCACCCGGGTTCCACGTCGGCCCGAATCCGCGCGCGAGGTTCTCGCTGTAGCGGTAAGTGATGTACGCGTCGTCGACCGTCACCGACCAGCACGACCAGAGCCCTACGGCCAGGACGAGCAGCGCAGCGGCCAGCAGGGCGGGGCGGGACCGTCCGGCGGAGGATGTCGCATCGCCGTCGCGCTCGATGCGGAGGCGAGCTGCGCGGAGCATGCGTGCAGTCTTGCGCCCGGAGCGTCGTGGCGGGGCGTCCGCGGAAACACGTCACATGCACCGATGACTTCCGCCCGCCACCGCGGTCGTACCCGGTATGAGCACTGAGACGCAGGCCCCGACCACCGTCAACAACATCGGGGTCGTCATGTTCACCGTCGCCGACCAGGACGCGGCGCTGGAGTTCTACACGCGCACGCTCGGCTTCGAGGTACGCAGCGACTCCCGGTTCGGGGAGAACGGCGAGCACCGCTGGCTCGAGGTCGCACCGCCCGGCTCGACCGCGCGGCTCGCGCTGAACCCGCCCATGTTCGACGAGCCCGGCGGCAGCGCGATCGGCGTCGAGACCCTCGACCTGGCCGCAGAGCACGCCCGGCTGTCCGCCATCGGCGGCATCGACATGGAGCCGCTGCCGGCCGACGACACCCCCGGCGCGCCGAAGCTGTTCATGCTCCGCGACCCGGACGGCAACGTCGTCACCGTCGTGCAGGTCTGAGGCGCCCGGTCACGGCACCGGCGGGACACCGGCCCGCACCAGCACCGCGTACGGGCCCACGTCCCGCCGTTGCCACGCCGGATCGTCGAACAGCTGCGGTGCGAACCGCGCCGGCGGCGCACCCGACCGCGGGTCGGGGAACCGGTCCTCGGACGTCGGGAGCTGCAGGGCGCCGTCCGGGGCCCGCTCGAACACGAACACCGACGGGGGCCGCACCGGGCCGCCGTCCAGCGCGCCGAGCAGCTCGGCCGGCCCGGCGGCCACCGACCACCGGCGGAGCTGCTCGGTGCGGGCCGGGTAGTTGCCGAGCGGGTTCGCGTACTGCACGGACGAGGCCTGGAACGCGAAGTACGGCGTGTAGCTGAGCAGCGTGGGGTTCGCGCTCGCGACGACGACCTCCCGCGGTGGGCGGCCGGTGAGCCCGTCGATCGTGGCGCGGAGCTCGCCGAGCCACGCGTTCGCGTCGGCCGGGTCGCCGGAGCCGTCGGGCTTCGTCCCGTCGGGCCGGTGGTCCTGCGCGGTGCTGGCCCACGCGTAGGTCTCCGGGACGGTCTGGACCTGGGCGAGGACGGCGGCCGCGGCGATCACGCCTGCGACGGCCGCGGCCGGCCGCGCGATCCCCCGCGCCCGGGCGAGTGCCAGCAGCTCGGCCGCCGCGCCCACCGCACCGCAGGCGAGCGCCGCGGTGAGGATCGGCTCGATCCGGAAGGCCAGCAACGTCGTCCCGGCCGCGAGGGCCAGGGTCGACAGCAGGTACCAGGCGTAGCCGCAGGCCGCGGTCACGCCGAGCGCGCGGGCCACCGCCGAGCGGCCGAACCGGGCCACGATCCAGACCGTCCCGGCCAGGCACAGCCCGCCGAGCGCGGTCGGTTCCAGCATCGGCAGCGGCCAGCGGGACCCCGACTCGGCGAGGAAATGCTGGCCCGCGCCGTACGACGGCGCGCCGGCTGCGGCGAGCAGGTACGGCAGCCAGTGCACCAGGGCGAGCGGCAGCGCCACCGCCACCACGACGCCGATCGTCGCGAGCAGCGGCACCGGCCGGGCGCGGCCGGTGAGCAGCTCCCCGGCCGCCAGCAGGGTCAGGACGAGGCCGGCGAACATCAGGATCTGGGTGTGGGTGATCGCGGCCAGGCCCAGCACGAGGCCGACCAGCAGCGCGGTGCGCGCCCACGGACCGCCCCGGCCGACGAGCCGCAGCCCCAGCACCGCCAGCGGCGGCACCAGCGCCCCGGTCAGCCAGGAGTACGGCGTGTACGCCGCCAGCGTCGCCAGCCCGGCGAGCGTGGTCGCCACCGCGGCGGCCAGCGCCCGGCGACGCGTCGTGACCAGTGCCCAGAGCGCGTAGGCGAGCACCGCCGTCACCGAGAGCGTCGCGATCGAGAAGACCTTGTGGAACGCCCACGCGTCCACCCCGAGCAGGGCGGCCGCGCGGCCACCGACCCAGAACCAGGCCGCCGGGTAGTACGGCGGCAGGTCGGCGTAGGCGAAGTCGGCGAGCCGCGCCGAGTCGGCGAACCGGGTCAGGAACTGCACCCGGAACTGCTGGTCACCCGAGACGCCGAACAGGTAGTGCGGGGTGTTGGCGAGGAACAGCGACAGCGGCAGCGCCGGGACCGCGGCCAGCCCGGCCCAGGTCAGCGGGGCGGCGGCCCACGGCCGGCCGGTCCACGCCGCGGCCGCCAGCACGGCGGCGACCAGCGCCCCGCCGGACGCGGTGAGCGCCAGGCCGACGTTCGACCCGGCCGGGATCGGGAGCCGCTCGGCCAGCACGGTGGCGAGCACCGCCACCGCGACGGCGACCACCGGGCCGAGGGTCAGGTCGGCCATTGCGGCGAGGCGCCGGCCCGGCCCCCACCCGATCCGCTGCTCGCCCGGCACGATCGTCAGGCCGGCTTCTTCACCGCGACGACCAGGAACGCCTTCGAGATCGCCCACAGCAGCGGGAAGCGGCGCAGCGCGGCGACCCCGGCCGCGTAGAGCCTCGACCCGCCACCCTCGGCGAGGCTGACGTCGCCGGGGACGGTGAACCGGGCGTCCAGCTCGGGCCGCTGCGCCAGCAGCTTCCGCATCCGCAGGTAGCCGGGGGCGTAGCTGGCGTCGGTGTAGTCCTGCCCGCGCCCGGACAGCCGCAGGTAGCGGTTCGCCAGCGGTAGCGGCAGCCACGCCAGGAACGGCAGCGAGTAGTGCGCCTCGATCGGCCACCAGCGGTTCGGCACCAGGATGTAGGCGACCCCGCCCGGGCGCAGGCACGACGAGATCCGCTCCAGCGCGTCGGGCTGGTCGTCGAGGTGCTCGAGGACGTTGTCGAGCACCGCGACGTCGAACGCGCCGGAGTCCGGTCCGTGCCCGAACTCGCCGATGCCCTGCACCCGGAACGTGAAGTTGTCCGCGCCACCCTCCTCCGCCAGCCGGGTCGCCTCGGCGGCGAGCGCCGCGTTCGGCTCGATGCCGACGACCTCGCGGCACATGCCGGCCAGCTCGAGCGCCGTGTAGCCGTAGCCGCAGCCGAGGTCGGCCACCCGGCAGTCGGCGAACGGGCGGTCCAGGAACGGGGCGGTGGTGAGCGCGATCTGCTTCGCGAACCCGGTCGCGAGCCGCCTGCGCTCCACCATCCGCAGCGAGCGCTCGTACTCGGGCAGGGCGGTGTGCTCGTTCGGGTCCACGTCGGGGAGGTCTCCGTTCGGGCGGTCGGGAGGTTTCACCGTACGAGAGTCAGCGCGGTGGTCCGGGGACGGGCGGCATGGCCTGCGTGCCGGGGCGGGCCGGTGGCTCCGGGTCGCACGCCGTGAGCCGCCACAGCTCCTGGCCACCACCGGAGGCGGCCAGCTCGAAGCCGGGGACCGGGGCGATGTCGTGCAGGCCCGGGTACCAGCGGGCACCGCCGTGCCACGGCCAGAAGGTGATCGGCCCGCTGATCACCCAGCGGACCCGGGTCGCCTCCGCGGCCGCGCACACCGCGGGGTCGGTCCCGGCGTCCCGCATCCGGGTCGCGACGAGCCGCTGGTCCGGCGTCCAGTTCCCGGTCATGTGCGGGAACAGCACCTCCGTGCCGGTCAGCGGGTAGAGCAGGGCGTTGCCGGTGTACGGGTCGGCGGCCACGACCTCACCCGGCGGCACGATCTCGCCTGCCTGGACCAGGAACTCGCGCTGGCCCGGGTCGAGGAGCTGGTCGGACGGGTGCCGGTAGGTCCCGGCGAGCACCGAGGAGTGCGTCACGACGTGCAGCCCGCCGGTCACGGCGACGACGAGCGCGGCGACCCCGGCGAGGGCGACCGTGGGGCCGTCGTCGCGTTGCAGCCGCGCCGCGACGGCCGGGACCCGGCGGACCAGGAGGACCCGCACGGCACCGGCCACGGTCAGCAGGCCGAGCACCGCCAGCGGCACACCGGTCACCGGGAGCATCGCGGCCAGCCGGTAGGAGTCGTTGTACCAGGCTCCGGTGAGGGCGGCGCTGAGCTCGCTCTCGCTGGACGCGGCGAGCACGTACAGCGCCCCGGACAGCAGGTGGGCGGGGACCAGCCAGGACGTCGCGGCCCGGCGCAGGGCGGCGACCGCGCCCACGACGACCAGCACCGACAGCACGATCAGGTACGGGCGGCGGTTCGTCGCACTCCACACCACGTCGGCCACCGCGCCCGGGGTGTCGACGAACGCCTTCCAGTCGAAGCTGCGGACCCCATCGGTCAGCGGGGAGGCGGTCATGAACCACAGCAGCGTCCACACCAGCGCGGCCAGCACGGCGGCCGCCAGCACCGGCTGCCACAGCAGCCGGGTCCCCCAGCGGGCGCGGGCCAGCCGGGCGATCCCCCACAGCACCGGGAACAGCCCGAGGACGGCCAGGCTGAACACCGCGTTCGGGTGCGCGAGCCCCAGCGCGGGCACCGTGAGGGCCAGCAGGACGAGCGCGCCGCCCGGCCCGAGGACGCCGCGGTCGGCTCCCCGCACGGCCGCCAGCAGTGCGGCCAGGCAGGCCGGCAGCAGCGCGACGCCGAGCAGGTTCGGCCACAGCACACCGAACGACATCAGCGCCCACGGGAAGGCGCTGAACCCGGTCGCCAGGACGGGTGCGGCGAACGCGGCACCGGGTGACGGCCCCAGCGCCTGCCGGGTCAGCGCCAGCGCCGACAGCGGGAAGACCAGCGCGGCGACCGCCCACGCCGTCACGTTCGTCGCCACCGGCACCCCGGCCCCGGACAGCATCGCGACCAGCGAGACGAGGTCGTGCCACGCGGCCGGGTACAGCGCGGTCTCCGACGTCGGGTTGGTGAGCACACCGAGCGTCAGCGACGAGCCGTCCTGCGCGTGCAGCACGTGGGCGACGGCGTTGTAGTGGAAGACGGCGTCGAACGTGGACGACAGCGCGTCCGCCGGACCGAAGCCGAGCACGACGGTGACCCAGGCCAGCACGGCGGCCACCAGCGTCCCGAGCGCGGCGGCGCGGCCGGCCCGGTCACCGTCCACACCGGACCGGTCGGTGGGCCGCCCCAGCTGCTGCGGCAGCGCCGTCGTGAGCGGGTCGGGGCCCTTCGCGAACATCCCGCTGGGCGTGCGCAGCCGGACGACGAAGGCCCGCAGCCGGCGGCCCGGCTCCCAGGTCGCCAGTGCCGTCCGCCAGCCCCGGTGCAGCGCGCTGCCGGCGGGCCTGCGGGCGACGAAACCCCGGAAGACGAGCGTGGCCACGGCCAGCAGCAGGACCGCGACCGCCGGGACCCACGGCCCCCACGGGATGCCGAGTGCCGTGCCGAGCACGGCCGACACCGAGATCGTCGAGACGGAGACTAGGGGGGCGAGCGCCCAGGCGGTGACGCCGCGGAGACCGGCCGCGCGGGTCGCGAGCAGGCCGGGCCCGAGGACCCAGAACACGGCCACGGCCGCGACGGGCAGCGCGGACAGCCAGGTGGGGGCGGCCATCGCGGGTCCCAGCTCCTCTCCCGGCGACCGCCGCCCGGTCCCGTTCACCGCACCGCCGGCCGGGCACGACACGGCGGAGACCGGGGCGGACCTTACCGGTGTGCGAGCTCCGTCGCCGGACGTGTACCCACCGTACGGATCACGAGCCGACGACCCGGCCGGCGTCGCACGCGGTGATCCGCCAGAGCGCGTTCTCGCCCTCCTCGGCGAGCAGTTCGAAGCCGTCGGCGTCGGCGAGGTCGTCGAGTCCCGGCCAGTCGTCGGCGTGCGGGTCGGGCTCCCAGAACGTCGGCGGCGCGGTGAGCACGTACCCCACACCGGTCTCGGCGACCGCCGCGCAGACGGCCGGGTCGGACCCGGCGTACCGCAGCCGCTCGGCGATCACCTGCTGGTCCGGCGTCCACACCCCGGTGAGGTGCGGGAACAGCACCTTCCGGTCGGTCAGCGGCCACAGCATCGCGGTGCCGGCCCACGGGTTCTGCGCGACGACGGCGTCGGCCGGCAGCAGCTCACCGGCGTAACGCAGGAACTGCGCCTGCTCCGGGCCGACCAGCACCTCCTCCGGTGTCTGGTAGATCCCGGCGAGCGCATCGATGTGTGCCCGCTGGTACAGCCCGCCCGAGGTGACGACGACGGCGACCACCCCGGCCGCGACCAGGACCGCGGCCCGGGGGCGGGGCCACAGCCGCACGGCGGGCGCGGCCCGGGTGAGGGCGTCGCGGGCGACGCAGGCCAGCCTGCGGGCCAGCGAGCACAGCGCGACCAGCCCGAGCGTGGCCACCGGCGCCGCCGTCACCGGGACCAGCGCCGCGATCCGGGGCGCATCGTTGTACCAGACACCGGTCCACACCGAGGACCACGTGCTCGCGCCGACGACGTACAGGACGCACACCAGGAGGTGTGCGGGGACCAGCCAGGACGTCCGTGCCCGGCGCAGCGCCCACACCGCGCCGGCGAGCGTCAGCACCGCGACCGACCACGCCGGGTCGTGGCCGCCCGGGTTGTGCAGCACCGTGTTCAGCACCGCCTCGCCGGTGGTGACCTCCGGTTCCCAGTAGTAGCCGCGGACGCCGTCGAGTGCCGGGGAGACGAACATCAGCCAGCCCACGACCGCGCCGGAGCCGAGGACGACCGGCGCCACCGCCAGCGCCCGGGCCGCCCGCCACCCGCCGGCGCGCAGCCCGCGGCGCACCCCACCGGCCAGGCCCCACAGCACCGGCGGCGTGGCCAGCACGACCGCGCCGAACAGCGCGTTGGGGTGCGCGAGCCCGAGCGCGAGCACGGCGCCGGTGACCGGGAACCAGCGCGCCACCCGTCCCGGCGGGTACGGGCCGTCCGGGGCGGGCCCCGCCGGTACCGCGTCTGCCGGCGGGTCCCGCCGCACCGCGGCTCCCGGTCCGAGCCCGGGCCGGGCGGCCAGCGCGACGGTCGCCAGCGCGGCCGGGACGAGCGCGACGCCGAGCAGGTTCGGCCACAACGCACCGTAGGTGACCAGCGTCCACGGGAACGCGACGAAGCCCAGCGACAGCACCGGCGCCGCCAGCGCGGCCCCCGCCGAGCGCCCCACCAGCGTCCGGACCAGCAGCAGCACCGAGAGCGGCCAGACCAGCAGCGTCGTCACCAGCGCCACCACGTTGGACGCGACGACGATCTCGCCCGGGCCGGGGGCCAGCGGCACGACGAGCGAGACGACACCGTGCCAGGCCGCCGGGTAGAAGCCGGGGGAGTTCACCAGCCCGCCGACGGTCAGCGACGACGCGTCCGCCGTGTTCAGGATCCGGGCGACCGCGTTGTAGTGGAAGTTCGCGTCGAACGTCTGGGACAGCGCGTCCGGCCGGTCCATCCCGCGGATCGCGGCCCGGAAGCCGAGCATCCCGGCGAGCACCAGGCCGCTGGCTGCGGCGAGCCCGGTCCACCGGCGATCCGGCCCGCCCTGCACGAGCACGGCCCGGCGTGCCGCGGCGCCGGCCCGGACCCGGGCCCACCCCGGCACCAGCGGCCGGCGGAGCACCAGCCGCCGGGTACCCACCACGACCAGCGCGAACAGCAGTGCCGTCGCGACCGGGACGGCCCCGCTCCACGGGATGCCGAGCACGCCCCCGGCCACCGCGGAGCCGGCGATCAGGCCGACCGACAGCAACGGGGCCGCCCCCCACGCCGCGATGCCGCGCAGCCCGGCGGCCACCCCGACGAGCAGGCCGGGCAGCGTCACCCAGGCGGCCGCCAGGAGCACGAGGGGAACGGCGGCGAACCAGCTCACGCGGGCCGACTCCTTCCTCGGATGCCCGGCGCCGGGGCCGGTCCGCAGCGGGAATGCCGGATACGTCCGCTTCCACGGCCCGTCAAGGAGGGTACCGAAGCCGCCGGGTGCCCCCGATCACGGCTGCCCTACCCTCGGGTGCCGTGAGTCTCGACGCGTACGACCTCGGCAGCTACGACCTGATCGTCGTCGGGTCCGGCTTCTTCGGCCTGACCGTCGCCGAGCGGGTGGCGGAAGGCCTCGGCAAGCGGGTCCTGGTGCTGGAGCGCCGGGACCACATCGGCGGCAACGCCTACTCCGAGCCGGAGCCGGAGACCGGCATCGAGATCCACCGCTACGGCGCCCACCTGTTCCACACCTCCAACGAGCGGGTGTGGGAGTACGTCAACCGGTTCACCGAGTTCACGAACTACCAGCACCGGGTGTTCGCCCGGGTCGGCGACCAGGTCTACGCGTTCCCGATGAACCTGGCGCTGATCAACCAGTTCTTCGGGCGGGCGCACAGCCCCGACGAGGCCCGGGCGCTGATCGCCGAGCAGGCCGCGGAGGTGGACACCGCGCAGGCGGCCAACCTGGAGGAGAAGGCGATCTCGCTGGTCGGGCGGCCGCTCTACGAGGCGTTCGTCAAGGGCTACACCGCCAAGCAGTGGCAGACCGACCCGACGGAGCTCGACGCCTCGATCATCACGCGGCTGCCGGTCCGCTACACCTACGACAACCGCTACTTCAACGACACCCACGAGGGCCTGCCGGTCGACGGCTACACCGCGTGGCTGGAGCGGATGGCGGACCACGAGAACATCGACGTCGTGCTGGAGACGGACTTCTTCGAGGTCCGGGACCGGATCCCGGCCGACACCCCGGTCGTCTACACCGGCCCGCTGGACCGCTACTTCGACCACAGCGAGGGTGAGCTGGGCTGGCGGACCCTGGACTTCGAGCTCTCGGTGGAGGACACCGGCGACTTCCAGGGCACCTCGGTGATCAACTACAACGACGCCGACGTGCCGTTCACCCGGATCCTCGAGTTCCGGCACATGCACCCGGAGCGCGACTACCCGACGGACAGGACCGTGATCGTGCGGGAGTACTCCCGCTTCGCCGAGTCCGGCGACGAGCCGTACTACCCGATCAACACCCCGGAGGACCGGGCGAAGCTCGAGCGCTACCGCGAGCTGGCCCGCAAGGAGACCGCGAACCGGAACGTGCTGTTCGGCGGGCGCCTGGGCACCTACAAGTACCTGGACATGCACATGGCCATCGGGTCGGCGCTGACCATGTACACCAACCGGCTCGTCCCGCACTTCACCGAGGGCAAGCCGCTGTCCGGGACCGAGGCCGAGGACTGACATCGGGCGAGCCGGGCCTCATCGACCATCCCGGCTCCGCATCGCGTCCAGGAACTCCCGGTGCGCCCGGCGGCCCGCGGGCGCTGCCCGGTGCTGGTCACGCCGTCCGGTCCGGCACGCCGAACCGGACGTACCACCCCGGTTGCGCGGCGCGCCCGCCCGCCTCCCGGCCGGGGTGTGACGCGCGGTTACTCTCGTCCGGACTCCTCCCGGGCCCGGGCGGACCGGCGACGCCGCCGTCCACGGCGCGGGACACGACCGCGACCCGCCGACCCCCGAGGCCGATCCTGCGATGACCACCGTCCCCACGGACCAGCGAGGCCAGGTGCCCGACATCGAGCAGTCCCCGACCACCGGCGAGACGCTGCTGCAGCGGGTCATCCTGCCCCGCCCCGCGGACCCGTTGGCGGTGCGTGCGCTCTACCTCGACGAGCGCCCGGGCACCGTCCTCACCCCGGTCGAACCGACGACCGGCCAGCGGGACCGCTCGCTGTCGCTGACCGTGTCGACGGCCGGCGGCCGCCGGACCCGGGTGACCGACCGGACCAGCGCGACCGTCCCGCCGGCCACCGAGGTCTCGTTCGGCGCCTACTTCAACGCCTTCGCGGCCGGCTACTGGCGGGCCTGGTCGACCCTGTCGAGCATCGAGCTGCGGCTCGACCTGGAGGGCTCGGGCCGGGTCGACGTCTACCGCACCAAGGCCGACGGCTCGCAGATCTTCGTCGCCGGCGAGGTCGTGGAGGGGCGCCGCCGGCTGACGACGGAGCTGGACCTGCGCCCGTTCGAGGACGGCGGCTGGTACTGGTTCGACCTGTCCACCGACGACGGGGACCTGACGCTGCACAGCGGCGGCTGGCACGCGCCGCACGACGCACCCGGCCGGGCCGCCGTCGTCGTCGGGATGCCGACCTTCAACCGGCCCGCCGACTGCGTCGCCACCCTGACCGCGCTCGCCTCCGACCCGCAGGTCCTCGACGCCGTCACCGCGATCATCCTGCCCGACCAGGGCACCCGGAAGGTCCGCGACGAGGCCGGCTACGAGCAGGTCGCCGCCGCACTCGGTGACCGGCTGCGGATCGTCGACCAGCCCAACCTCGGTGGCTCCGGCGGCTACGCCCGGATCATGTACGAGGTCCTGCACGGCACCGGCCCGCACGCCGGGGGCATCGACTGCGAGCAGATCCTCTACATGGACGACGACATCCTGCTCGAGCCCGACTCGATGCTCCGCGCCATCGCGTTCTCCCGGTTCGCCCGCGAGCCCATGCTGGTCGGCGGCCAGATGCTGTCGCTGCAGGCCCGCTCGCAGCTGTCCACGATGGGCGAGGTCGTCGACCGCAACCAGTTCCTGTGGCGGCCCGCACCGCGCACCGAGGCGCACCACGACCTCGCCGAGCGCACGCTCCGGCAGACCCCGTGGCTGCACCGCCGGGTCGACGTCGACTACAACGCCTGGTGGATGTGCCTGATCCCGCGGCGGGTCGCCGAGGACCTCGGGCTTCCGCTGCCGCTGTTCATCAAGTGGGACGACGCCGAGTACGGCCTGCGCGCCCGCGCCGCCGGCTACCGCACCGCGACCGTCCCGGGCATCGCGATCTGGCACATGTCGTTCATCGAGAAGGACGACTCGTCGGACTGGCAGGCCTACTTCCACTACCGCAACCGGCTCGTCGCCGCCGCCCTGCACGGACCCGACGACCCGAAGGCGATGCTGAAGGAGACGTTCAAGCGCACGCTGCGGCACCTGATGCTCATGGAGTACTCGGCCGTCGCGCTGCAGCTGAAGGCGTTCACCGACTTCCTCGCCGGCCCGGAGGCGCTGTTCCCGAAGCTGCCGGTGGTGCTCGACGAGATCCGCGAGCTCCGCAGCCGGTACGACGACGGCCGCCCGCTGGACTCCAAGACCCAGGTCCCGCTGTCCGACCTGGACGCGCTGGGATCCCAGCTGTTCCCGGAGCCCCCGGTCGGGAAGGCGAAGGTCGCCCTCGGCCTGGCCCGCGGCGTGCTGCGGAACCTGCGTACCCCCGACCCGGAGCTGCGGGAACGGCCGCAGCGCAACGTCCCGTGGGCCAACGCCCAGTGGTTCGTCCTCGCCGGACTGGACTCCGCGACGGTGTCCACCCCGGACGGCCGTGGCGTCACGTTCCGGCGCCGTGACCCGCGGATGTTCACGGAGATGATCCGCGAGTCGCTCCGGCTGCACCGTGCGGTCGCCGCGGACTGGGAGGTCCTGCGTGGACGCTACCGGGCGGCGAAGCCGACGCTGACCGGCAAGGACGGTTGGAAGCAGATCTTCGAGTGAGCACCGCCCCCGCTCGCCGGGGGTGGCTCCTGCTGCTGCTCGGCGGCCTGACCTGCCTGCTCGGCCTGGCCGCGGCGCTGGCACCGGTCGACGCCGACGACCCGGTGGTCACCTGGCCGCGGCCGGGTGCGGCACCGGAGCCGACGGTGCTGCCGCTGTCGCCGTACCGGCCGCTGGAGTTCACCGCCTCGGTGCCGTGCGCCGCGGCCGCCGCCGTCGGCGACGGCGACGTGCTGCGGACGATGCCGGCCGCGGCCGACGACCCGGCCACCGCTCCCGGGCTGTCCGCGACG
Organism: Pseudonocardia sp. C8; assembly: GCF_014267175.1. Classification (NCBI taxonomy): domain Bacteria; kingdom Bacillati; phylum Actinomycetota; class Actinomycetes; order Pseudonocardiales; family Pseudonocardiaceae; genus Pseudonocardia; species Pseudonocardia sp. C8. The sequence continues at coordinate 5,322,936 of NZ_JACMTR010000002.1, read as the reverse complement.
GTCTCCGGCGGGACCCTGACGATCCGCTCCGGACCGGAGGTGCTGCACACCGGACCGGTCGGCGGGAGCTGCGTCTACCGGGTCACGGCGGGCGCCGACGGCACCGTCGTGACCCGTGACGGTGCCACCCTCGCCGAGCGCCCCGACCTCGCCCCGCCGCAGGTCGCGCAGCTGTCCACCGCGGTCACCGGGCCGGCGTCCGAGGGGCTCGGGGTGCAGCTGCACACCGACGCCCGCTACGAGTCGTCGCCGACCCCGCTGAAGGTCGCGCTGCTGGTCGCGCACCTGGTCGCGCTGGCGGCGACGCTCGCGGTCGCCGTCCGGACCTGGACCGGCACCCGCCGCGCACTCGCCGTGCGGCCGCGGCCGGGGATCGCCGACGCCGTCGTGCTCGTCGTGACGCTCGCCTGGGCCGTGCTCGGGCCGGTCAACATCGACGACTCGTGGTACGCGCTGATGGCCCGCCAGGGCGCGGAGACCGGGACGATCGGCAACGCGATCTACCAGTTCAACGTCACCGAGGCGCCGTTCGCGTCCAGCCAGTACCTGCTGCAGTTCTGGGGTGGCGTCGCCGGCTGGGGGCTGCTCCCGATGCGGGTGGTACCGGTCGTGCTCGGCCTGGGGACGTGGGTGCTGCTCCGGCTGGCGCTGGTCGCGCTGGCCGGCCGGGTCGGTGCCCGGCCCGGGGTGGTCGCCGCGCTCGCCGTCGCCCACCTCGCGTGGTTCCTGCCGTACGGGATCTCGCTGCGCCCCGAGCCCGCCGGGACGCTCGCCGCCGCCGGCGTCCTCGCCCTGGTCGCGGTCGCGCTGCGCACCGGAGCGGTCGGGCTGCTGGCCCCGGCGACGGCGGTGGCCGTGCTCGGGGTGACGACCGCGCCGGCCGCGCTCACCGCGGCCGCCCCACTGCTGCTGGCGTCGCCGCTGGTGTGGTGGCACCTCGTGCACTCGCGGTGGCCGGCCCGGCTCGCGACGGCGGCGGTCGCGCTCGCCGCGGCGAGCGTCGTCGTCCCGCTGGGGCTGGCCGACCAGACCCTCGCCGACGTGCGCCAGTCCGTCGCCGTGCACCGCTGGTACTACTTCCAGTACGCCTGGTACTCCGAGCTCGTCCACTACGCCAACCTGCTGCTGCCCGACGAGCAGGGCGTGTGGGGGCGGCGGCTGCCGGTCCTGCTGACCGTCGCCGTCCTCGCGCTCGGCGCGGCGCGGCTCGCGACCCGGCGCGGCACCGGTGGTCCGCTCGGGCGGGCCCACGGGTTCGCGCTCACCGTGACCGCGTTCGCGCTGGTCGCGCTGGCGCTCAGCCCCACCAAGTGGGTCAACCACTTCGGGGCCGTCGCCGCCCCGGCCACCCTGCTGCTCGGGATCGCACTGGCCCGCGGGCCGCTGCCGCGCCGCGCACCGGCCCGGCTGGTCGCCGTCGGCACGGCGGTGCTCGGCGTCGTCGCCGCGGTGATCTACGCGGGCCCCAACCTGTGGCGCCCGTACGGGGACTGGGGCCAGCCGTTCGGCAACCACTCGGTCGTCGACGCACCCGTCCACCAGCAGGTCCTCGCCCCGCACCTCGGCCCGCTGTACCTGCGCAGCCCGCTGCTGTGGCTGCTGGTCGCGGTCGCCGCGCTGTGGTGGGCGCACCGGCGGCGACGTGCGGGCCGGCCGTCCGGCCCCGGCCCGGACGGTGCGGTGCTGCGCACGGCCGCAGCCGGTGGTGTCGCGCTGATGCTGCTCGTGTTCGTGCTCGCGCCGGTGCAGCAGGCCCCCGGCCCGTCGGTGGCCTCGATGAACCTGGCCGCACTCACCGGGAAGCCGTGCGGGCTCGCCGACGCCGTCGTCGTCCAGGTGCCGGACGGCGGGCCGCTCGCGTCCGGTCCGTCGCGGCTCACGGGCGTCATGCGGGAGGGGCCGCCGCGGGACCGGCCCGCGCTGCCCGGCCCGGTGTGGCACACCGACGACGCCGGCACCGGCACGCTCACCACCGGCTGGGCCCCCGTGCCGGCGGGGACGCCGAGCGTGCTCGTGCCCGCCACCGGTGACCTGCGGTCCGGGCAGTCCGTCACCGTCGAGGCCGGGACCGGACCGCCGGGTGAGCCGGCCGCGACCGCCCGGATCCCCCTGGAGCTGCCCGGTGAGAAGACCGCCGAGTGGACCGACCTGCAGGCCGGCCTCGCGGCGGCGGGGCTGCCCGTCACCCAGGTCCGGCTGGTCGTCGAGGACACGCTCGACGGGCCCGACAGCTGGCTGGCGGCGGGCGCGCCGGTGCCCGCCCGGGAACGCCCGGCGTCCGAGGTCGTGCGCGGGGACCCGGTGTACGCCGACCAGGCCTCGGCGCTGCTGTGGCCGTGCGAGGACCAGATCGTCGTGCGGCACGGCATCGCGGAGGCCCCGCGGTGGCGGCTCCGCGCCGGCGACGGGATGGAGGGCGCCACCGAGGACAACGCGTTCTTCTTCGCCAACGGCGGGACGCTCGCCGGGATCGAGCGGACCGCCACGTTCGACGAGCTGCCGTCGCGCCTGGAACCGCCGCCCGGGCGGGCCATGGACGGCTGGGGGCACGTCGAGCGGGTCGAGTACGACCACCCGCCCGGCCGCTACCACCTCGAGGTCGGCACCGAGCGACGGTGGGGCTGGCAGGGGAAGCCGAGCCTGGCGAACAAGGCGTACACCGGGCGGGACTTCCTGGGCTGAGCGGCACGTCCCGCGCGGGCGGCCGGGGTGCGCACCCCCGGCCCCCGCCGAGATGCAGCTCTCGGTTCCGAGAAGATCGACAATTCGCGCTCAGCTGCATGTCGGCGGGGCGGCCCGGGGCGGAGCACCGAACACCGGCGGGCGCGCGGGTCGCCCCGGGCGGCTCGCCGTGCGGCGAACCGGGACCGGTTCCACGGGCTGCCGGTACGCCGGAACGACGACACCGTCCCCCGGGTGACCCCGGGGCCGTCACCGAGGGCGCCGGGCCCCGCGTCCGGTGGGCTGGACCCATGCTCTCGCTGCCCTCGACCCGGACCTGGCGCCGGCTCACCGTCTGGCTGCACGTGCTCACCTCGGTGGGCTGGATGGCGCTCGCCGCGTCGCTGGCCGTCCTGCTCGCACTGGCCGCCGCCGACCCGGCCGCCCGCGCCTCCGCGGTGCTCGCCGCGCACCACCTCGACGCCGTGCTGCTCGCCCCGCTCGCCACCGGATCGGCGCTGACCGGGATCGTGCTCGCCGCCGCGACGCCGTACGGCTTGTTCCACCACTGGTGGGTGACGGTGAAGTTCGGGATCACCCTGGTCCAGCTGTACCTGGGGATCTTCGTGCTGTCCGGGATGCTCGACGGCGCACGGGTCGCCCCGGCGTCCGCCCCGCCGGCCGCGCTGCTCACCACGACCCTGCTGATGGTGTCGGCGATCGCGTTCCAGGCCTGGGTGTCGATCGCGAAGCCGTGGGGCCGGACGCCGTGGACGCCCGGCCGCCCGAAGCCGGGAACCGGGCCGCGGTGGATGTTCGCGGCGGCGTGCGCGGCCGTCGTCGTCGATCTCGCGGTCGGGTTCGTGCTCGGCGCGCCGATGCCGGTGGCCGCGGTGGCCGTGCTGCCGGCCGTCCTGATCGGGGTCCGGGCGCGGCGGTCCGGCGATCCGGGACGAGCACCGGGACCGGAGCGGACGCGAGCTACCCGGTCGCTCCCCGGTCGGTGATCAGGGGGTGGAGTAGAGCCGGGTCCACGTCTCCCGGGCGGTCAGCCGGGGCTCGGCCGCCTTCCAGGTCCGGGCCGCGGCGGGGCCCTCGGTGTAGAGCCTGCGCACGGTCCGCACACCGCGGGTGGCGAGCGCGCGCAGATGCTCCCGGTCCCGGGTCCGGACCCGGACGCCGGTCTCGGCCATGTCGGTCACGACCGCCCGCTCGAACAGCGCCACGTGCCACCAGTGCGCCTCGCCGGCGGGCACCATCCCGGACCGGAACGGCAGCCGGCCGGACGCCTGCAGGACCGCCCGCTTCAGCCACGTCCGGACCATCTTGCTCGGCTTCGGCCCGGCCAGGTGCACCACGGACTCGCGCGGGTCCAGGGCGGCACCGGAGATCGGCACGGCCGCCGTCTCGGGGTACGCGGCCCGGATCCGGCGGATCCGGGCGGCGGCGGCCGCCGAGCCGTCGTCGAGGACCGACGGGCCCTCCAGGAAGTCCTCGACCGCGGTCAGCAGGGTCGCGGCCAGGCCGTACTGCATCGCGACCAGGTACTGGGCCAGCAGCTCGACGATCGTGGTGGTGACCGTGCGCCGGTCGAACCCGGTGCGCAGCGCCGCGGTGATCAGGCCGTTGCGCTGGTTGAAGTAACGGTGCCACTCGTCCCAGTCCTTCCACCCGAAGTCGGCGTGCCACACGCCGGCGCCGGGCAGGGAGACCGTGGGGTAGCCGTGCTCGCGGGCGCGGTAGCCGTACTCCACGTCGTCCCACTGGAAGAACAGCGGCAGCGGGTAGCCGATCGCGCGCACGATCGGCGCCGGGATCAGGCAGGACCACCAGCCGTTGTACTCGGTGTCGACCCGCCGGTCCTGCACGGTCGGCAGGTCCCGGTCGTCGCGGCCGAGCAGGAAGCCCTCCTCGAGTGCGCCCGGCACCGGCCGGCCGACCCGGAGCCGCTCCGGCTCGGCGTACTCGGCGGTGATGTGCACGTGGCCGGGGTGCAGCAGGTTGAGCATCTGCCCGCCGACGATGGTGGGCGTCGCCGTGCACGCGGCGAACCCGGTCAGGCGCACGACGATCTCCGGGTCGAGCAGCACGTCGTCGTCCATGAGGAGGACGTCGTGGTCGTCGGCCGGGTCCCCGGCGGTGGCCTCGTAGAGGCCGCGGGTGAACCCGCCGGCGCCGCCCAGGTTCGGCTGGCGCTGGTAGACGAGCTGCGTGCCGAACGCGTCCGCGATCGCCGCGAACCGGTCCCGGGACTCCAGCGGGTCACTACCCTGGTCGACCACCCGGACCAGCGCGACCCGGGCACGGGCCTCGGTGTCGTCCACCAGGGACTGCAGCGTGTTCAGGCAGTCCTCGACCCGGTTGTGCGTGCAGATGGTGACCGTCGTGGGCCGGGCCGGACCGGCAGCCCGGACCGACCACTCCACATCGGACACCGTCATGGACCCGGTGTCCGTGCCCAGCTCCAGCCAGAGCCCGCCGCCGTCGACGAACCGGTCGATCCGCCCGGTGAGCTCCACGGCGGTGTCCCCGTCGACATCGGACACCGCGACCGCGCGGGCCACCTTGTTGGTGTCCGACGCCATCAGCCAGATCCGGCCGCGCCCGCTCGCGCGCAGGGACACGCGCACCTCGTCGACCGCGGTCCAGCGCTGCCAGTACGTGGCGTGCAGCCGCCCCCAGTACGTGTTCGTCGTGACCAGGGAGGCCGGAGCCAGCTCGATGCGGCCACGCTCGCGGCGGGCAGCCCCGCGCAGGACCTCCGCGTAGAGGTCCTCCGGCACCAGCGCGCTCGGCCCGGTGAACGGTCCACGCTGGACCACCAGCCGGCCGGGCCGTGCGTCACCGGCCCACGGTGCGGCGGGTGCGGGGGCGCCGTCGCGGGTCGTACCGGCGGTGTCCAGCATGTCTCGCAGTCGCCTCTCGGTCGGTTCGGGCTCGGCTGAGTCTGTCAGCCCGGCAGCGGCGCCGGGTTCGGGGGCGGGCTGCCCGCCTCACCGACCTGCTGCCAGCCCCACATCGTGCGTTCCCCGTGCTCGACCGGGGCCGGCACCGCCCGCGGCTCGTAGGGGTCGATCAGCCGGATCTGGCCCCAGTCGAAGTCCCACGCGCCCGGCAGGTAGGTCGGCACGTAGCGCTGGGCGCCGACCTGGGTGAGCCACCCCTGCGGGCCGCCGTTGGACGCGCGGCCCCACTCGTCGGCGACCGTCCGCTGCTGGATGTCGGCAAGCATCCGGAACGCCGGGACCTCGGCGATGCCGCGGTGCACGTCGAACCGCCTCAGGCACGGGTGCACGAACGACGTCGCCCAGTCCAGGTAACCGGGGCGTCCCGCCACGACCTCGGTCAGCGCGGTGAGCTGCGGGACCCGCGGCTGCGCCACGGCGATCCACGAGTTGGGCCCGAGCCCGCGGTCGGAGACGACGACGCGGACCGAGTCGGCGTTCGCGGCCTCCCGCCCGGCGAGGTGCAGGCGCACGTCCCGCCAGCCCATGCCACCCGCGGCGCCGCCGGCGTGGTCGGAGGTCGTCGTCACCGTTCCGGCGCTGCCGGACGGCTCGACCGAGTCGACGACCTGCCCGTCGCGGGCGAACTCCAGGGTCAGCGAGTTCCCGCCGCCGACGATGCCGGCGATCCCGAGCACCAGCGGTGCGGCGCCGTCCCGGGCGGCGTCGGGGAGCGCGTACCAGCCGGACCGGTAGTCGCCGACGGTGTTCGGGTCCGACGACCAGCTGCCGACGACCGGCCCGCCGAGGGGGCCGGTCCCGGTGATCCCGGCCCGCCGGGCACCGTCACCGCCGGTGTCCCGCAACGACCCCGGTCCGGACGGCGGCAGGCCGTCGGGGACGAAGCCCTCGGCGACCGGCGGCTCCGCGCCGGCACCACCGGTGCGCGGCGCGGGCGGCAGCACGTTCGCCGCGGGGTCGGTCTCCACCAGGATCCGCCCGGCCAGGCCGCACTCGGAGCCGGTGGGGTCGGTCAGGACGTCCGCGCCGAGCGAGTACGAGCCCGCCTGCTTCTCCATGCCCTTGGCGAGCGACGCGACCTGGAACAGCACCATGCAGGCGCAGATCACCGCGAGCGGGGCCGACCCCAGCCGGACGGCCTGGGCCTGGCCGATCCGGCCCCGCCGCCGGCCGACGGTCTGGCGGACCGGTCGCGGCACACCCGACTTCGACCGCAGGTGCTCGACCGCCGCGACGATCAGCGAGACGAACGCGGCCGCCAGCAGCAGCGAGGTCGCCCGGATGCCGCTGACCGAGACCGGCTTGTCGAACCAGGGCACGCCCCAGTCGGAGACGTACCACCAGGTGTTCGGGCCGGTGAACGCCAGACCCGTCACGGCGAGCACGGCGGCGAGGAACACCGCCTGGTTGCGCCGCGACCGGAGCACCCCCGTGCTGGTGGCCAGCGCGGCCAGCGCCGCGACGCCGGCCCCGAGCGCTGCGAACGCCCCGAAGTGGTGGGTCCACTTCGTCGGGGTGAGCGCGAGGACCGCGAACGACACCGCCGTGCTGGCGAGCAGCCGGCGGGAGAAGCCCAGCGCCGCACCCGGGATGCGGCCCCGGCGCAGCAGCACGACCGTCGACACGGCCGTGCACAGCCACAGCAGCAGCACCGGGAAGCGGCGCTGCACCGACCCGTCCCGGGTCTCGCTGAACAGCAGCTCGTAGCGGGAGAGTTCCTCGTACCAGGACAGGCTCGGCCCGATGGCCGTCCGGACCCGGGTCGCCTCGGCGATCGTCGCCCAGGTCTGGTCGCCGAACACGGCGGTGAGCACGATCAGGCCGGCGGCCGCCAGCGGGGCGAGGGTCGTCAGCGGACCGGAACGGCGGATCCGCTCGGTCAGCAGGGTCAGCAGTGGCCGCGCGGCCGCGAGGAACGGGGCGAGGGCGATGAGGCCGGTCGGCGTCGCGGCGACGGCGAACGCCCCGGCCACCAGCGCGCCCGCGACCGGCAGCAGCCGTCGGGTGGCGAGTGCCCGCTCCAGCATCACGAACGACACCAGCGCGGCGATCATCACGACCGTCTCCGGGCGCAGCCCGTTGTTGAACGGCAGCCAGAAGCACAGGAACACCCCGGCAGCCGCCCAGCCCGCGGACCGGCTGCGCCGGACCCGGGTGCCCAGCCGCGGCAGCAGCGCCCGGCTGATCAGGAACCAGGAGACGATGCCCATCACCAGGGCCGGGACCCGCAGCCACAGCACGGCGTCCGAGATCCCGCTCCACAGCGAGTACAGCTGGTAGAACCAGCCGAACGGTGCCTCGGGCACGCCGAACCAGCGGTGGTAGTTGCCGATGTAGCCGCTCGAGTCGTTGCCGCGCGAGATGTCGAGGATGTAGCCGTCGTCGGGGGTCATCGAGCCGATGAGCGCCCACACGACCAGGACGGCGACGACGACGGCGTCGCGTGCGGTGTCCCGGCCGCGCAGCCCGACCGCCAGCCGTCGCCCGTGGACGACCCGGCGGGCGTCGAGGTCGTCGATCCGGCGCAGGAAGAACAGCGACCCCAGCAGCGCGAGCACCGCGACCGTGCCGGCGACCACCTTCAGCGCGGACGCATCACCGTCGTAGCGGTTGTCGGTGTCGAACCGGACGGTGGTCCCGCCCATCGGGTCGAGGCCGGCGTCGAGATCGGAGTAGATGCCCGCGACCTGCGGCCGGTCGTCGCGGGTGGTCTCGTGGACGGTCTCGCCGGCCAGCGTGGACGTCGTCGATCCGCTGTCCGACTCGAAGCCGAACGTGCACGGTGCCCCCGGCGGCGGGAGCGCGGTCGTGGCGACGCGCAGGCCGCGGTCGTCGAGGGCCAGCGTGCCGTCGGTGACGGTCAGGCGCATCCCGACCTCGTCACCGGTCGGTGCCGCGTCCGGTGTCGTGGACAGCACCGTGGCCGTGCCGGGGGTGCGGGCGTCGAGGCTGCGGACGGCGTCGCAGGAGATCGTCGCCGAGAAGGACTCCGGGCGGTACGCCACGAGCGGCGCGTTGACCGGGGACGTCCCGGTCTCCGCGTTCGGCCAGGTCACGGTCGCGGTGTTCTGCACGACCGGGAGGAACGGGATCGCCAGCGCCAGCAACGCGGAGACCAGACCGAGCCCCGCGGCCAGCAGGCGGTCGGCAGGGCGGGAACCGCGGTCGCCGGACCGGGTCCCGGCCCGATGGTCGGGCTCCGTGTCGGCGGTCAGCACCCTGCCGAGGCTAGACGGGTACCGAAGATCATCTGTGACGCCCCCGTGATCGGGCGGGACGCGGTTCGCCCCGTCGGGATCTCAAGTCCGGCCGCGGGGGCCGGTCGTCACCCTGTGTCACGGGATGCGACATTCGGGCCCTCTTCAGGTGTCACCGGTGACGGTGGTGATCGGCTCTCGTTGGGGCCGTCGTGAGCATCAGCGCCCCTACGCGTCCCGCGGCCGATCCCACCGTCCGGGCCCCGTCCGCCGCCGGTGAGGTGCGGGCGCTCACCGGACTGCGGATCGTCGCCGCGGTGTGGGTGGTGGTGTTCCACTTCCACTTCACCGCCCTGCCCGGGGTCGCCGAGGTGGCCGACCGGCTCGGCCCGCTGATCACTCAGGGTGCACTCGGCGTGGACCTGTTCTTCGTGCTGAGCGGGTTCGTGATCGCCTGGACCCACCTGGACCGGCTCGGCCCGCGGCTGCGGGTGCGCGACTCGGGCCGGTTCCTGTGGGCGCGCGCGGCGCGGATGTGGCCCGCCTACGCGGTCGTGCTCCACCTCTTCGGGGTGTGGTTGGTGGCGCGCGCCGTGCTCGGCCCGGACGGCCGGATCGCCTACCAGGCGGTGCAGCCGTCGCTGGACGCCGGCACGTGGCTGCAGCAGCTTCTCCTGGTCCACATGTGGGACGAGCCGTACCTGGACGGCGCGTCCTGGGTCGGCCCGACCTGGTCGATCAGCGCGGAGTGGCTGGCGTACCTGCTCTTCCCCCTGCTCGCCGTGGCCTTCCACCGGCTGCGGAACCTGCCGTTCGCGGCCCTGGCGGCCGGGTCGCTGCTGTGCGTGGCCCCGGTGGCGGCGGCGTTCGTGGTCGTCGGGTCGCCGTACTACCCGTACAGCTGGCTGGTGCGGATCCTCGGCGGGTTCTCCGCGGGGGTGCTGGCGATGCTGGCCGTACGGCGGCTGCGCGGCACGGCCGGCTGGGTGCCCGCCACGCGGGCTGCCGAACCGCGGGTCGCGGGCCGGCCGGTCGCCGCGGCGGCGTCGTGGACGGCCACGTTCACCGCCGTCGCGATCCCGGTCCTGCTGGTCCCCGGTTCCGGGTACGGCGCCGCTGCGGCCGTGCTGCTGTTCCCGGTGCTGGTCGGCGCGCTGGCGCTCGCCGACCGGGGGCCGGTGCACCACCTGCTCACCCGCGCCGCCGTCGTGCACGGCGGGCGGATCTCGTACGCGCTCTACCTCGTGCACATCCCGATGTTCGAGATCCTCTGGTTCCTGGGGGATCGGGGGCTCGTCCCGGACGGGGGCGTGACCGGGCACCTGATCGCGCTGGCCGTTCTCGCGGGGACGCTGCCGGCGGCGCACCTGCTGTACGCGCTGGTCGAGTGCCCGGCCCGGCGGTGGATGCGGGCGCGGCCGGTCGCAGGCGCCGCGGTGCGCACGGCTGTGGACAGGTCTGTGGACAGCGCGCCGGTCGCCACCGACGACGCGCGGTGCGACCCGGTGACGGCGGTGCTGCCGAGGATCGGGTCCGTCACGTCGTCCCCGTCCTCGCCGTCGTTCGCACCGGCCGCGTCGTTCGCGCCGGCCGGGTCGTTCGCACGGGCGACGTCGGGTGCATCGTTCGCGTCGTCCGGCACCGGTCCGGCGACGGCGGCCGGACAGCGGTCGAGCGGGCCGGGGACCGGGCCGCAGCCCACGGCGCCCGTGGCCGAGCCGCAGCCCACGGCGCCCGTGGCCGAGCCGGAGCCGACGACGCCGGCGTCCGAACCGGCGCCGGACGAGCCCGTCGTCGTCCCCGCGCCGGCCGTGCCGATCCGGGATCCGCGGCGCCGGGAGGAGCCGGCGGTGGCCCCGGCCGCGTCCGGGCCCGGGGACCGGTTCGCGGCGGCCCGCTCCGCCGGTACCCGGGCGCCGGGCAGCGGGGTGGCCACCGACCTCGCCGCCGTTGCCCGGAGGCGTGACCTGGCCGTCGCCGACGCGGAGCGGGCCGAGCGGCTGCACGCGCTCCGGAACGCGGTGCGCCCGGTCGCCGACGGCGCCGGCCACGTCGTGCCGGCCCCGCGTGCGATCCGCTCCGCGTCCGCGCTTCCCGGGACCCGCAGCGGTGTCGAGAACTGCGGTCGTGGTGGCCGGCACCGCGACGCGCACGCCAGCGCCGCGACACCGATCGTCGCGGCGTCGGGTGTGGCGGGGCGGCGTCGCCGGAAGCGTCCGGCGCACGGGGCCTGACCCCGGCTTCGTCCGTCCCGCCGCCCCGCGTGACGGCCGTCGTCGCCACCGGCGTGCGGCGGAACCCGCCATGATCGACCGTTGGGGAGTGTGGCGCTCGCCTCACGAACGCCGCGCTCCACAACGGTCGATCACCGCAGTGTGCATCCCCTGCCGTGCGCCCCGCCCGGACGCGCCGCACCGGACGAGCTCGCCGGGGTACGGCGCCGGGCCCTCGACGCGGCGGGTCAGAATGGCACCCCGCGTCGCCGACCCCCATGGACCGATGATTCCGACGACCCCGCCGCCCGACCTGCCGGGCACCGCACCGCCGGACCGGGCGGCCCGCCAGTGGTACCTGCGCCTGGTCCGCCAGTACCTGGGCCGTGGCCCGTACCTGGACGTCGCGGGCGTGGGCGGCGGGCTGCTGGCCGGGCTCGCCCGGCTCGGCCCGGCAGCCGGACTCGCGGCGTCCGACGAGGAGGCCGCCGCGATCCGGGCCGGCGCCCCCGGCTGCCCGGTGCACACCCGGGTCGACGAGCTCCCGGGTCCCGTCGCGGCGATCACCGCGATCGAGGTGCTGGACCGGCTGCCCGACGCGGCACTGGGCGGGGACACCGGTCCCGGCGGCTGGTTCCGGGCGCTCGAGCCCGGCGGTCACGCGCTCGTCGTCGCCGCCGACGCCGAGGGCCGCGGCCGCGAGCTCACCGGGGCCCGGTGGGTCCCGCCGCGCGTCCCGCGGGGGCACGTGCGGATCCGGGAGATCCTGGTCGCGGCCGGGTTCGAGGTCGTCCGCGAAGGGTCCGACGGGCTCACCCGCGGCCCCTACGGCGGTGTCCCCGCCCTGCTCGACCCGCGGACGGCCCCGGCACGGACCCAGCGGTCGTCGGGCTGGTTGACGCTGGAGGTCGGCGCCGGAGAACGCGCCGTGCTGGTGGTCCGCAAGCCGGCCTGAGGCCCGGCGGTCGAGGGCCGAAGCATGGGCACTGAGGCCCGCCGTTCGAGGGCCGAAGCACCAGCCCTGGGGTCCGGCGAGGCAGGATGCGGGTATGACGGACGTGCTTCCCCTCGGCCCCGACGAGCTGCTGACCACCACCCGGTCCGTGCGCAAGCGCCTCGACCTCACCCGCGACGTCCCGCTGGACGTGATCCGGGAGAGCCTCGACGTCGCGCTGCAGGCACCGAGCGGCTCCAACCAGCAGGGCTGGCACTGGCTGGTGATCACCGACGCGGACAAGCGGAAGGCGATCGGCGAGTACTACCGCGAGTCGTTCACCGCGTACCGGAACTCGTCGGCGTACCCGGCGAACCGCTCGTGGGGCGATGCCGACCGCGACGCCACCCAGAACCGGGTCGCGGACAGCGCCCAGTACCTCGCGGACCGGATGGGCGAGGTCCCGGTGCTGGTCATCGGCGCGCTGAAGGCCGCGGCCGAGCTGCCGGCGAGCAACCAGGCCGGCCTGTGGGGGTCGCTGCTGCCGGCCGCGTGGAGCCTGCAGCTGGCCCTGCGCGCCCGCGGGCTGGGCAGCGCGTGGACCACGCTGCACCTGAAGTACGAGAAGGAGATCTCGGAGCTTCTGGGCGTCCCCGACGACGTCCGGCAGGGCGTCCTGCTGCCCGTCGCCTACTACACCGGGGACACCTTCAAGCCCGCGAAGCGCCAGCCGCTCGACGACGTCCTGCACGTCGACGGCTGGTGAGGCACTAGATCGGCAGCCTCCGGAAGATCGGACGCGGCACGTGCCGCAGCGCGCTCATCACGAACCGCATCGGCGCCGGCGCCCAGACGAGCTCCTTGCGGTTGCGGACGGCGTCGACGATCACGTCCGCGACCGCCTGCGGTGTCGTCGCCAGCGGCGCCGGGTCCAGGCCCTCGGTCATCTTCGAGTGCACGAACCCGGGCCGGACGATCGTGACGGCGACGCCGTACTCGCGCAGCGCCTCGGTCAGCCCGGTGTAGAACGCGTCCATCCCGGCCTTCGTGGAGCCGTAGACGAAGTTGGAGCGGCGGGCCCGCTCCCCGGCGACCGAGGAGATGGCGACGATCGAGCCGTGCCCCTGCTCGCGGAACCGCTCGGCCAGCGTGACCCCGGTCGAGACGGTCGCGGTGTAGTTGACCTGGGCCAGCTCGACGGCGTGGTCGACGTCGGTCCAGCCGCGCTCGTTGTCGCCGAGCAGGCCGAACGCGACGACGGCGACGTCGATGTCCCCGCCGGCGAAGGCCTTCTTCACGACCTCGGCGTGGGTGTCGATCTTGGCGGCGTCGAACTCGATCGTCTCCACCCCGCAGCCGAGCCCTTCGAGCTCGGTACGGGCGGCGTCCAGGCGCGGCCCGGGGCGGGCGGCCAGCACCACGCGCAGCGGGCGGTCCGCGGCGAACGCGCGGACGGTGGCCAGGCCGATCTCGGAGGTACCGCCCAGCAGCAGGATGCTCTGCGGGTTGCCTACGGCGTCGATCATCAGGGGAGCTCCGGACTCAGAGGGTCAGCTTGAGGCGGCGGGACATGTCGGAGGCGAAGACCCCGGCCGGGTCGGCGGCGTCGCGGATCGCCTTCCACTCGTCGAACCGCGGGTAGCCGGCGGCGAACGCCTCCGGCGAGGTCCGCGACTCCTTGGCCAGGTACAGCCGCCCGCCGGCGGCGAGCACCAGCTCGTCCAGCTCGGTGCAGAACCGGGACAGGCCGTTCGCGATCGGGAAGTCGACGGTGATCGTCCAGCCCTCGGTGGGGAACGACAGCGGCGCCTGGTTGCCGGCACCGAATCGCTTGAACACGTTCAGCCCGGACTTGTGCGGCGAGTGCGCGATCCGCTCCACGATCCGGCGCAGCGCCACCTCCTCGCCCATCGGGACGACGAACTGGTACTGCAGGAAGCCCTTCGACCCGTAGACCCGGTTCCAGTCCCCGAACACGTCGAGCACCTGGTAGAAGGCGGTGATGTTCTGCACCGAGCCCCGCTGGCGCTTCGGGGCCTTGCGGAACCACAGCTCGCTGAACGCGGTCAGCGACAGCTTGTTGGCCAGCCCGTTCGGGAAGACGTCCGGGAAGGTCAGCAGCTGCGGGGCGTCGAACTTCAGCGGGTCCGACCGCAGCTTCTCGGGGAGCTGGTCGACGGTCGCGAGCGATCCCCGGGTGAGCACCGAGCGGCCCAGCTTCGCGCCGGTGGTCGTGGTGTCGAACCAGGCGGCGGAGTAGCCGTAGGTGTCGTCGGAGCCGTCGGTGAGCAGCTCCAGCAGGCCGTCGAGGTCGTCGGTCCGGTCGGTGTCGACGACGAAGTACGCCGACTCGGTGCGGTGCAGCCGCACCCTCGCCCGGACGATCACACCGGTCAGCCCCATGCCACCGACGGTGGCCCAGAACAGGGCCGCGTCCGGGCCCGTCGGGGTCAGCTCCTTGACCGAACCGTCGCCGGTCACCAGCTGCAGCCACTCGACGTGGTTGCCGAAGCTGCCCTTGGTGTGGTGGTTCTTGCCGTGGACGTCGGCGCCGATCGCACCGCCGATCGTCACCTGGCGGGTGCCGGGCAGCACGGGGACCCACAGGCCGTGCGGCAGCGCGGCCCGCATGAGCTGGTCCAGGCTGACCCCGGCGTCCACGTCGGCGACACCGGTGTCCGGGTCGATCGCGTGGATCCGGTTCAGGCCCGGCATGTCCAGGACGACACCGCCCGCGTTCTGCGCCGGATCGCCGTAGGACCGGCCGAGGCCGCGGGCGATGATCCCACGCTCGCCGGCGGTGCGGACCGCCGCCGCGACGTCCTCGGCGTCCCGCGGCGTGACGAGCTGCGCGATGGTGGGCGCGGTCCGTCCCCAGCCGTGCAGGGACGCGGTCCGGCGCTCCGGGGCGTCGGTCCGGATGCTGGTGGGAACGGTCGTGTCCGTCATCGGGGGAGAGGCTAGCGCCCCGTGAGTGGATACCGTGGCCGGGACCGCGATAACCACTCACGAGCCCGGAGGGCCATGCTGGAAGCAACCCGGTCCGGGCCCCGGCACGCCCGCGTCCCGGCGGTGCGGCCCCGGTCGCGGGCCCGCACCGCCGGCCGGTACGGGCTGCTCGGCCTCGGCTACCTGCTCGTCTCGCTGTGGCTGCACCGGCGGGTCCTCGCTGACCCCGGCGGCCTGCTGATCGGGCACGTCACCGCCGACGCCGACATGTTCGCCTGGTGGCTGAACTGGTTCCCGTTCGCCGTGGCGCACGGCGAGAACCCGCTGCTCACCGACTGGATGCACTGGCCGCACGGGCTGAACGTGCTGTGGAACACCGCGGTGCCGCTGCTCGCCGCCGCGTTCGCCCCGGTCACCGTGACGGCCGGGCCGGTGGCCGCGTACAACGCCGCCGTGGTCCTCGGCCCGGTCGTGTCCGGGCTGCTGCTGGCCGTGGCGCTGCGCCCGTACGTGGGCGCGACCACCCGCGGCCGGATCGCCCGCGGCATCGCCGGCGGGCTCTACGCGTTCTCCCCGTTCCACCTCGCGCACGCGGTCGCCGGGCACCTCAACCTCACCTGGTCGGTGCTGCCGCCGCTGCTCCTGCTGCTGGCCCACCACCTGTTCGGGCGCGGGCCCCTCGAACGGCCGTGGCGCCTCGGTGGCCTGACCGGGCTCGCCCTGCTCGGCCAGCTCGTCCTCTACAGCCAGACCCTCGCCGTCGGCGTGATCTTCCTCGTGGTGGGGGCGGTCGCGCTGGCGGTGCGGTTCCCCGGGCGGGTCCGGGCGCACCTGCCCGGGCTGCTCCGTGCCGGTGCCGGCTGCGTCGGCGTGTTCGTCGTGCTCGGCGCCTACCCGCTCTACCTCGTCCTGGCCGGGCCGGACCGGCCGCGGTCGGCGATCCGCAACGTGCACGCCACCGGTGCCGACCTCGCGAACCTGCTGGTCCCGACCCGGATGACGGCGGTCCGGTTCACCCCCGACGACACCGCGGACGGCCTCGCCGGCCACATCGGCGAGCAGGGCGGTTACGTGGGGATCGCGATGCTGGCGCTGGTGGTCGTCGCGGTCGTGGTGGTCCGGTCGACGGCACTGCGGGTCGTGGCCGTGGTCGGTGCGCTGTCCTGGGTGGCGTCGCTGGGCACCGGCGTGGTGCTGTTCGGCCAGCAGACCGGTGTCCCGCTGCCGTGGCTGGGGGTCGCGCAGGTTCCGCTGCTGTCGGACATCGAGCCGGTGCGGATCCAGGTGGTCACCGCGCTGTGCGTGGCCGCTGTCGTCGCGATGTGGATCGACCGGATGCCGCTCACGCCGCCGACGACCGCCGTCGCTGCGCTCGCGCTGACCGGGTTCGCGCTGGTCAGCTGGCTTCCCGCGGACGCGCAGGAGGTGCGGCCTGCGCCCGTCCCGCCGTTCTTCACCGACTCCCGCGGCGCGCTCGGGCCGGCCGACGTCGTCGAGATCTACCCGCGGGTCACCGCCACCTGGAACGACGGCGCGCAGGGCCTGCGCTGGCAGGCCGCGTCCGGGCCGGCGTTCCGGATCCGCGGCGGCTACTTCATCGCCTCCGACCCGGACGACGACCTGGTGATCCAGTCCCGCTGGAACCTGTACCAGGTCGGCGCCCGGTGGGTCGCCGACGGCAAGAACGAACCCGGCGACGACTACGCCGCGCGGGCGTCCCGGGAGCTGCGCGACCTCGGGATCACCGCCGTCGTGCTGGTGCCCGGCCGGGACGTCGAGGGCGGCGACGACGCCCGCGTCCTCGACTGGACCCGGCGGGTGACCGGCGACCCGGGCCGGTTCGACGGCGGGGTGTGGCTGTTCCGGCTGCCCGCCTCCGCTCCCGTCGGCTGAGCCGGTCCGCGTTGACTACCCTGGAGTACGTGACCAGCCCGCGGCTTCCCGGCGAGCGTCGCGAGATCAGGATCTCCGACGCCGACCGCGAGCGTGTCGCCGAACGGCTCCACCGGGCGATGGCCGAGGGCCGGATCTCCGTCGAGGAGCTCCAGGAGCGGCTGACCACCGTCTACGCGGCCCGGTTCGGCTCCGACCTGGTGCCGGTGCTGTCCGACCTGCCGGGTGACCCGCTGAACCTCAGCGCCGACGTGCTCGCCACCCCGGTCGGGCCGCCGACCGTGCTGCGCGGCGGGGTCGGCGGGATCCGGCGGCGGGGGAACTGGAGCGTGCCGCCGCGGCTGCGGGTGCAGTGCTCGATCGGGCCGGTGCTGCTCGACTTCTGCGACGCCGAGCTGCCGATGCCCGTCGTCGAGGTCGAGCTGGAGCTCGGTGCGGGGTCGGCCCGGCTGCTCGTCCCGGAGAACGCCACCGCCGACGTCGACGGGCTGGTCTCCAGCTACGGCTCGATCCGGTCGAAGGTGCCGTCGCGGTCGGTGCACGGCCGCCCGCACTTCCGGGTCTACGGCCGGACCTCGGCCGGGTCGGTGACGGTCCGGACCCGCTACACGTTCGCGGGCCGGAACTTCTGACCTGGAGTCGGTGCCGCTGCTTCGGCCCTCGACCGCCGGGCCTCGGTGCCGCTGCTTCGGCTCTCGACCGCCGGGCCTCGGTGCTGCTGCTTCGGCCCTCGACCGCCGGGCCTCAGGCCACCCCGAGCAGCCGGTGCGCGGTCGCCCGGTCGGCCCGGAACTCCGGTGTGGTGCACCGGTGGACGATCCGGCCCTTCGCCATCACCGCGATCTCGTCGCACACGGCGAACGCGAGGTGCAGGTCCTGCTCGACGAGCAGCAGCGTCACGCCCTCGCCGCGCAACGTCTGCAGCAGCGCCGCGATCTGGTCGACGATCGCCGGTGCGAGACCCTCCGACGGCTCGTCGAGCAGCAGCACGGCCGGGTCGGTGAGCAGCGCCCGCGCGATCGCCAGCATCTGCTGCTCCCCGCCGGAGAGCTGCCCGGCGGGCTGCCCCCGGCGCTCGCGGAGCCGGGGGAGGAGGTCGAGGACGGCGTCGACGGTCCAGCGCCGACCGTGGCCGCGGGTGGCGAGCGCGAGGGTCTCGGCGACGGTCAGCGGTGCCCAGATCCGCCGACCCTGCGGGACGAGCCCCACGCCCGCGCGGGCGATCAGGTCCGGCCGCAGCCCGGTGACGTCGCGGTCGTCGAGCAGCACCCGGCCCGACGTGGGCGTGACCAGGCCCATCAGCGTCATGACCAGCGTCGACTTGCCGACGCCGTTGCGCCCGAGCACGCCGAGCGCACCGCCGGTGGAGATCGACAGGTCGACACCGTCGAGGACGGTGCTGCGGTCGTAGCCCGCGGTCAGGGCCTGCACGTCGACGGCGGTCATCCGGTGAACAGCTCCTCGCGGCGGCCGGTGCCCAGGTAGGCCTCGCGGACGGCGTCGCTGGCCCGGACCTCGTCGGGCGTGCCGGTCAGCAGCACGCGGCCGAGGTGCAGCACGGTGACCCGGTCGGCCAGGTCGAAGACCAGGTCCAGGTCGTGCTCGACGAACAGCACCGTCACCTCGCCCGGCAGGTCGGCGAGCAGCGCGAGCAGCCGGGCGCTCTCGGCGGGGGACATCCCGGCCGCCGGCTCGTCGAGCAGCAGGACGGTCGGGGAGCAGGCCAGCGCGAGCGCCACCTCGAGCTGCTTGCGCTCGCCGTGGGCGAGTGCGGGGACCGGCTGCCGGCCCCGGTCGGCGAGCCCGACCCGGTCGAGCAGCTCGCCGGCACGGGCGTCGACCTCGGGCTGCCGGCGCGGCCAGGGCACGATCCGGGCCCCGCCACCGGTGGTTCCGTGCCGGCGCACGGCGAGCGCGACGGTCTCGGCCGCGGTGAGCGAGGCGAACAGGCTCGCGTGCTGCAGTGTCTGGCTCATGCCGAGCCGGTTGCGGCGCACCTCGGAGAGCCCGGTGACGTCCTGCTCGCCGAGGTGGACCGTGCCGGCGTCGGGCCGCATCCGGCCGGTGAGCAGCCGGAACAGGGTGGACTTGCCGGCACCGTTCGGGCCGATGAGGGCGTGCCGGGCGCCGGGCTCGACGGTCAGGTCGACGTCGTCGACGGCGCGCAGCGCGCCGAACGACCGGCTCAGACCGTGGCAGGCCAGCGCGCTCACGAGCGACCCCTCCGCCACGGGTGCAGCGTGGCCAGCCCGGCCGCGCCACGGGGGAGCAGGTACACCACGAGCACGAACACGATCCCGAGCACCAGCTCCCCGTGCCCGCCGAGGCCGGGCCCGAGCGCGTCCCGGACGAGCACGACGATCGCGGCGCCGACGACCGGGCCCCACAGCGACCCCACCCCGCCGATCACCACGGCGAGCAGCACGATCGCGGCCGTGGTGAACCCGAGGTCGGCCGGGGTCACCAGGCGCTGCTGGGCGGCGAGCAGCGACCCGGCCGCGCCGGCGACCGTGCCGGCGGCGACGAACGCGCCGTACTTGTAGAGCGTGGTGGGGTAGCCGATGGCGCGCATGCGCGGCTCGTTGTCCCGGATCCCGCGCAGCGCCGCACCGAACGGCGACCGCGCCAGCAGCCACACGGCCGCGAACGCGAGCAGCCCGACGGCCAGCACGTACCAGTACAGCAGTCCCGCGTTGACCAGCGGTTCGGCGCCGAGCCGCGCGGCCGGGATCCCGGCCAGGCCGTTGGCGCCGCCGGTCACGCCGTCCCAGCTGTGCGCGACCTGGGCCAGCACCTCCCCGATCGCCAGCGTCAGCATCAGGAAGTACACGCCGGACGAGCGCACCGCGACCCAGCCGGTCGCCGCGGCGGTCAGCCCGCCGACGGCCGCCCCGACCAGGAGCGGCACCGGGATCGCGGCCGTGACGTGGATCGACACCCAGCCCGCGGCGTAGGCGCCGGCCCCGAAGTAGGCGGCGTGCCCGAGCGACGGTAGGCCCGTCACCCCGACCAGCAGGTCCAGGCTGACGGCCAGCAGGCCGAACACCAGCAGCCGGGTCAGCGTGGTCGTGGCGAACGGGGCGAGGAACAGCGGCACCGCAGCCAGCACGACGACGACGGCGACCACCGGCACGGCGACGAACCGCCGCGGTGCGCGCGGCGGCCCGGAACCGGCCGGCACGCCGTCCGGGGCACCGCCCGGCAGCTCGGTCCGCGGTGACGCCTCGCTCATGCGGCGGCCCCCGCCCGGCTGCCGAACAGCCCCTGCGGGCGCAGCACCAGCACCAGCGCGAGCGTGCCGAACAGCACGAAGGACGCCAGGTCGGGCAGCAGCGCCCGGCCGAGCGTCTCGATCTGCCCGATGACGAGGGCGCCGACCAGCGCCCCGCGCACCGACCCGAGCCCGCCGATGACCACGACGACGAGCGCGAGGATCAGCACGGTCGAGTCCAGCCCGACGCTGGCCCCGTAGACCGGGCCGCCGAGCACCCCCGCGACCGTCGCCAGCAGCGAGCCCGCCGCGAACACGGCGATCTTCACCCGGCGGTTGTCGACCCCGAGGGCCGCGACCATCTCCCGGTCGGCGACCGTGGCCCGGATCAGCGCCCCCACCGTGGTCCGCTCGACGAGTACGTGGACGGCGACCGCCAGCACCGCGCCGACGCCGATCAGCACGAGCCGGTAGACCGGATAGGCGGCCCCGAGCAGCGACACCGAACCGTCGAGCCCGGGCGGGGCGGGCACGGCGAGGGGGTCGTCGCCGAACGCGATCTGCAGCAGCTCCGCGACGATCAACGCGATGCCGAGGGTGAGCAGGGCCTGGTCCAGGTGCGACCGGCGGCGCAGGGGCTCGGTCATGGCCGATAGTGCGCCGCCGGCCAGCAGGCCGAGCACCGCGGCGAGGCCCAGCGCGCCGAGGAACGCCCCCCACGACGCGCCGCCACCGGCGAGCGCGGCGGCGAGGTAGGCACCGGCGAGGAACAGCGCGCCGTGGGCGAGGTTGAGCACGTCCATCATCCCGAACACCAGCGACAGGCCGACCGCCAGCACGAACAGCAGCGCGCCGATCGCCAGGCCGTTCAGGACGCTGAGCAGGTTCGCCGCGATCCACCCGGTCATACCTGCGTCGTCTCGCCCAGCTCGGCGGTCACGACGTTGCTGAGCCGGCCCGGGGTGCCCTCGACCGTGCGCAGGTACATCATCTGCCGCGGGTTCTGCCCGTCGAACGTCCACGGGCCGCGCGGGCTGTCCTCGATCGTCCCGATGCCGCCGAGCGCGGCGCTCACCGCATCGCCGTCCAGCGCGGGGGCCGAACGCAGCGCCCGGTCCAGCACGGCGGCGGCGTCGAAGGTGGACACCGAGTAGCAGGTGGGGGCGGCGTTGTGCGCGCCGCGGTAGGCGTCGACGAACGCGCGGTTGGCCGGGTTGTCGAGCCGGTCGGTGTAGAACAGCGAGGTGCGGACGCCGATCGCCGCCTCGCCCTGGGCGTCCAGCACGCCGCCCTCGGTGAGGAAACCCGATCCGTAGAGCGGGACGGAGTTCTTGAGGCCGAACTGGGCGTACTGCTTGACGAAGCGCACGGCCTCGGCGCCGGCGAAGAAGCAGAACACCGCGCCCGCCCCGGACTGCCGGATCTGGGCGAGGAACGGCTGGTAGTCCTGGGTGGTGCCGAACGGCGGCGCGGCCTCACCGGCGATCCGGCCGCCCGCGGCCTCGTAGGCCTTCTTGAAGGCGGCCCGCACCTCGGTTCCCGCCGCGTAGTCGGGGGCGATGAGGAACACGCCGCCGCGGATGTTCTGCTGCGCGAGGTGGGGCCCGGCCGCGGCGGCGACCTGGGCGTTCTGGAACGAGGTCCGCCAGACGTACGGCGTGCGGGCCTTCCCGGTGATGTCGGCGGCGCCGGCGTTCGCCACGACGAGGATCTTCCGGGCCTCGCTCACCAGCGGCGCGGCCCCGAGCGCGACCGCGGAGCTCACGATCCCGACCACGATGTCGACCTGGTCGGACTGCAGCACCCGCTGCACCGCCGGGACACCGGTCTGCGGGGTCTCGCCCTCGTCGGCGACGACGGTGGTGACCTCCCGGCCGCCGAGCCGGTTGCCGTGCTGCTGGAGCCAGAGGTCCCAGCCGCGCTGCATGTCCGTGCCGAGCGGGGCGTACACCCCGGATTGCGGGATCACCAGGCCGACCTTGACCGGCCCGCCCGCCTCGCCGCCGGAGCCGGACCCGCCGCCGACGCTGCTGCCGCAGGCCGCGAGTGCGGGCGCGGCGGCACCCGCGCCGAGAAGCATGAGCAGTGCGCGCCGGGACAGGGTGTACTCCGCCATCGGGATCGCTCCTCGTCGAACGATGTGGTGGGACCGACGTGCTACAGCTGGGTGTCGGAGGGCCCTGATCCTGTCGAGGTACACGAACGGGGTCAACAGTTCCGAATCCGGGCATCGCGGTCGGGCTTGCGGCGGGCCCGGGTCGGGCGCCGCGTGGCGCGCCGTTACCCTCGACGTGTGACCGCCACCGAGCCCCCGCGGGCCGAGAGCCCGGCTCCCGACGGTGCCGCCGCGCCGCGCAACGGTCTCGTCCGTCAGCTCGGCAGCTTCGTCGTCATCGGCGCGCTGGCCGCCGTCGTCGACTTCGGCTTCTACCACCTGCTGCTGAACCTCGGCCTGTGGGTCCCGGTGTCGAAGGGGATCAGCTTCATCCTCGGCACGACGACGGCGTACCTGCTCAACAAGCGGTTCACCTTCGACTCGGCCGGCACGGGAGGCAAGGGCCGCTTCGCCGGGTTCGTGGCGCTCTACGCGACGACGTTCGCGGTGAACGTCGGTGTGAACTCCCTGGTCCTGAGCCTGCTGCCGGAGACGCTCCCGCACGCCGAGTCGCTGGCCTGGCTGGTCGCCCAGGGCACCGCCACCGCGATCAACTTCGTGATGCTCCGCACGGTCGTCTTCAAGGCCTGACCGCCCTCTTCGCGCCGCCTCTCCGGCGTGCCGCACCCCTTCTCGGCGTGCCGCACCCCACCAGGAGGGTGCGACACGCCGAGACGGGGTGCGGCGGGTGTGGTCAGCCGACGAGCCGGGGGCGCAGCCGCGCGATCATCGCCTCACCGATCTCGCTCCAGACCCACCGGACGACCGTCCGGCCGGTGTCCCGGATCTCGTCCTCCCGGCGCTTCTCCCGCCAGACGACCTCTTCCAGCGTCTCGCCCGGTCGGAGCAGGCCACGGGTGTACTTGATCCGGCCGTCGAACTCGCCCACGACCCCGAGCTCGGGCCAGGCGAAGTCGGTCCGGTGGCCCGTCCCGGGGACGATCCACTGGGTGACCGGGGGCGGCAGGCCGGCCAGGTGCATGCGATAGCGGCTCCGGGTCTCGCCCGGGCTTTCGCACAGCGGATCCGCGGAGGCGACCAGCCGCCCGGCCGCCGCGCTCCCACGGCGACCGGCGAACCGCGCGAGCACGGCGGTCGCCTCGTCCTTCGTCGTCGCGCCCGGATCGTGGCGGTTCGCGCGGCGCGCCTTCACCGCCCGGTGCAACGCCCCGTCCGCTGCGATCAAGGCCTGCTCCGTGGGCAGGGTCCGGGCGAGATCGGCGACGGTCCGGGCCGCGGAGGTCAGCCGGATCCCATCGAGCTGCACGACGTCGTCGTCGGGAAGAGGGGCGGTGTGGACGTGCAGCCCGGGACGGAGCCGGCCGCCTCCCGGACGGTCGCGGATCACGTGGAGCCGGTCGAGCGGCACCAGCCAGAGGGGCAGGCCGAGCAAGATCGCGGCAGTGACGTGGCGGAACACGGCGTCCGGGGAGAGGGACGGGATCACGGCACGACACCGCAGCACGTGGGCGTCGGTGGACGCGAGCTCCGCGGCGTCGGCACGGCGGTAGACGCCGCGCCGGACCGCGACGAGCAGGCCGCTGCGGCGCATCTGGTCGATCTCGGCGTCGCTGAACCCGGCGTCCTTCAGCGCCGTGCGCCGGAACAGCTCGTCGGAGCCGGGAGGAATCGAGTCGAGGTCCACACCGACCACACTCCACCGGAAACCCGCACCTGCACCGGTAGATCTCGTCCCTGTGGACAACTCGGCGCACTTGTGGACAGTTCGCGCTGCACCCCGTGTCGGCGTGCCGCACCCTCCCGGGAAGGTGCGGCACGCCGACACGGGATGCAGCAGTCCGGGGCCGGGTCAGGGGGCGCGGTGGAAGCGCTCCGCGCGGCCCTGGTTCAGGAGGCGGAGCCAGTCCCGGAAGCCGCGGGGGTCGCGTTTGGTGACCAGGAAGTACCAGGCGAACCTCGGCAGCTCCAGCAGCCCGATCTTCCGCATCCCGGGCTGGGCCATCAGGTAGCCCCGGTTGCGGTAGGTGTAGTAGCGCTTGACGGCGTCGCCCGGGTCCTGCGCGTGCAGCCGCCCGCCGAGCATCGGCTTGAACTCGTCCGACCCGTACGGGTGCAGGTACGCCGCGTGCAGCGCCGTCCCGAACGGCAGCCCGGAGCGCACCATCCGGCGGTGCATCTCCACCTCGTCGCCCCGGACGAACAGCCGCAGGTCCGGCACGCCGATGACCTCGAGCGTCGAGGCACGGAACAGCGCGCCGTTGAAGAACGAGGCGATGCCCGGCAGGAGTTCCGGGTCACCGTCGCCGGCGAGGAGCGCCGAGCGCGTGCGGTGCCAGGTCAGCCCGCGCCGCAGCGGGAACGCGAGCCGGTCCGGGTCGGCCTTGTCGGCGACCACCGGGGACACGGCGGCCAGCCCGCGCCGGGTGGCGAGGTCGAGCAGGGTCGCGAGGGTGGACTCGTCGGCGGCGTGGCCGTCGTCGTCCGCCAGGAAGATCCACTCCGCGCCGAGGGCGAGCGCGTGCAGCATGCCGAGCGCGAACCCGCCGGCGCCGCCGAGGTTGGTCCACGACGGCAGCCAGGTCGTGGGCAGCGGGCACGCCTCGACGGCCTCGCGGGCCGGGCGGTCCGGCCCGTTGTCGACGACGATCAGGTGTGCGATCGGGTGGGTCTGCTTCGCCATCGCCGCCAGCGAGTCGACCAGCAGGTCGGCGCGGTGCCGGGTGACGATGACGCCGACGACCGAGCCGGGCGGCAGCGGAGCGGTCACGCGGTGCCCTCGTACGGCGTCCGGCCCTTGTAGTGGTCGAGGACGTCCCGCAGCGGGCCGTACTCCTTGATCATCCCGTGCTCCATCCACAGCGCGGTGTCGCAGAGATCGGCGAGGAACTCGTCGGAGTGCGAGGCGAAGACCAGGATCCCGGACCGTTCGACCAGCTCGTGCAGCCGGCCGCGCGCCTTGGCGAGGAACTCGGCGTCGACGGCGCCGATACCCTCGTCGAGCAGCAGGATCTCCGGGTCGATCGAGGTGACGACGCCGAGCGCCAGCCGCACCCGCATACCCGTCGAGTACGCCCGCAGCGGCATCTCGAGGTAGTCGCCGAGCTCGGTGAACTCGGCGATGTCGTCGATCCGGGCCTCCATCTGCTTCTTGGTCATACCCAGGAAGAGCCCGCGGATGATGATGTTCTCGTACCCGGAGATCTCCGGGTCCATCCCGACGGCCAGGTCGAAGATCGGCGCGACCTTCCCGTGCACCGCGGACCGGCCCCGGGTGGGCTCGTAGATGCCGGCCATCAGGCGTAGCAGCGTGGACTTGCCCGCACCGTTGTGCCCGACCAGCGCGACCCGGGCACCCCGGTCGAGCTTGATCGTGATGTCCCGGAGCGCCTCGATGATCGGCACCTTGGCCTCGGTGCCGATGCGTCCGCCTGCCCTGCCGAGCACGGCCTTCTTCAGTGACCGGGTCTTCGCGTCGAAGATCGGGAAGTCGACGGCGGCGCGGTCGATCCGGATGCGGGGTTCGGACACGGAGCTCACACCCAGTACGCGACGCGGGAACGGTAGTTGCGCAGGCAGACGAGCGCTGCCGCCCAGCCGACGACCGTGATGATGCCGGTGACCAGCCAGTACCGGCCGACGATCTCCTGGCCCAGCAGCGGCTGGCGGACGATCTCGACGAAGTGGAAGACCGGGTTGAACTCGACCAGGCCGGCGCGCTCCTTGGCGGCCTCGTTGCCCTCCAGGATGTCCACCGACCAGACGATCGGGGTCAGGTAGAACACGAGCTGGGTGATGCTCGCGATGATCGGCGGGATGTCCCGGAACCGGGTCGCGAGGATCCCGGACAGGATCGCCACCCAGGCCCCGTTGACCGCGAGCAGCCCCAGCGCCGGGATCGCCAGCAGGGTCGAGAAGCCCAGCGGATGCGGGAAGACGACCATCAGCACGACCCAGACGACCAGGTTGTGCAGGAAGAACAGCGTCTGCCGCCACACGAGACGGTAGATGTGCAGGCTGAGCGGCGCGGGCAGGAACTTGATCAGGCCTTCGTTCGAGATGAAGACCTCGCTGCCCTCGAGGATGCAGCCGGAGACGAAGTTCCAGATCAGCAGGCCGACGGCGACGTGCGGCAGGAACGTCGCGAGCGGGATGGCGAACAGCGCCGAGTACAGGATCCCGAGCCCGAGCGCGATCACGCCCATGCTGATCGAGATCCACAGCGGCCCGAGCACCGAACGGCGGTAGCGCTGCTTGATGTCCTGCCAGCCCAGGTAGCCCCAGAGCGGCCGCTGGCGCCAGCCGGCGGCGAGATCCGCGAACGCCCGGCGCCAGCTGCGCGGGCTCGACACCTCGGACGGGTCGACGACGTCGCCCGGCTCGTTGTCGGTCACGGTCACGGCCACCCGACGAGGGTACTCAGACGGTTCCGCGCGACCGGGCAGGGGAGGGCCCCGCCGGGTCGCGCGGAAACCGCAGGTCGCAGGCGTCTCAGAGGTACTGCCCGGTGCCCCGGCCCAGGTTCTCCGGGATCCCGCCGTGCTCACCGGCGGCGCCCGTGCCCGGCGGCAGCCCCCGTCGCATCTGCTCCAGCTGCGCCCGTGCGGCCATCTGCTGGGCGAACAGGGCCGTCTGGATGCCGTGGAACAGCCCCTCCAGCCAGCCCACGAGCTGGGCCTGCGCGATCCGCAGCTCGGCCTCCGACGGCGTCGCATCGGCGGTGAACGGCAGGCTGAGCCGGTGAAGCTCCTCACGCAGCTCGGGTGCGAGACCCTCCTCGAGCTCCTTCACGGAGTTCTCGTGGATCTCCTTGAGCCGCTCGCGGGACGCCTCGTCCAGCGGGGCCGCCTTCACCTCCTCGAGCAGTTGCTTGATCATCGTGCCGATCCGCATGACCTTGGCCGGCTGCTCGACCATCGCCGCCGGGCCCTGCTGCTCGGCCTCCTCGTCGGAGGACGGAACCTTGGCCATGCCGACCGGGCGGCCGTCGGCGCCGACCACCATGACCCGCTCGTCCGGGGTCCCCTGCTCGTCGCTCATGGCCGCCATTCTGACGTGGTCGTGGCCGGGGCCGCAGGGAGGATCAGGCGTCCGGGTTCAGCAGGAGCAGCTTGCCGACGACGCCGCCGTCGGCGAGCCGCCGGTGCGCGTCGGCGGCGTCGGCCATCGAGTACCGCTCGAAGACGACCGGGCGGACCGTGCCGGCCGCGAACAGCGGCCAGACGTGCTCGCGCACCCCGGCGACGATGTCGGCCTTCGAGTGCGGGCCCTCCACCGGGCGTCCACGCAGGCCCATCGCCGAGATGTGCCCGCGCTTGGCGAGCAGGGCGCCGATGTTGAGCTCGGCCTTCACCCCGCCCTGCATGCCGATGATCATCAGGCGGCCGTCCCGGGCCAGGGCGGACAGGTTGTTCGCCAGTCCCTTGGCGCCCATGTTGTCGAGGATCACGTCGGCGCCGCGGCCGTCGGTGGCCTTCTTCAGCTCCTCGGCGACGTCGTCGTGGTAGTCGATCACGATGTCCGCGCCGAGCTCCCGGCAGAACCGCAGCCGGTCGGGGTGCCCGGCGGTCGCGGCGACCCGGGCGCCGAACGCCGTCGCCACCTGGATCGCGTGCGTGCCGATGCCGGAGGAACCGCCCTGGACCAGGAACGTCTCGCCCGCGGCGAGCCGGCCCTCCATGAACACGTTCGACCAGACCGTGCACGCGACCTCGGGCAGCCCGCCCGCGTCGGCGAGCGACACGCCGTCCGGGATCGGGAGGAGCTGCTGCGCGGGCACGGCGACCTTCTGCGCGTAGCCGCCGCCGGCGAGCAGCGCGCAGACCTCGTCGCCGACCTTCCAGGACGTCACGCCCTCACCGAGCGCGGAGATCCGCCCGGAGCACTCCAGGCCGAGGATCTCCGAGGCACCCGGCGGCACCGGGTAGTTGCCCTGGACCTGTAGCAGGTCGGCCCGGTTCACCGCGGACGCGACGACGTCGATCACGACCTCGCCCGCCGCCGGAGCCGGGTCGGCGACCTCCTCCCAGGCCATCTGCTCCGGACCGCCGTACTCCGCCAAGGTGATCGCCTTCATGACCCCGGACGGTATTGCGTCGCGCCGGCGGAAGCGATCCGGCAGCCTCCGGAGGGGTGAGCCGGCTGCCCGCCCCGATCGACCCGGTCCCGGATCCGTGGCCGCTGCACGGCCTGGTGCTGCGCACCCCACGCCTGGAACTGCGGCCCGACGACGACCCGTCGATCCGCGAGCTCGTCGTGACGGTCCATGCGGCCGGGGTCCACCCGGCCGACGAGATGCCGTTCGCGATGCCCTGGACCGACGCCGATCCGCGCTACCTCGGCCGCGGCATGGCCCAGTACCTGTGGGGCAGGCGGGCCGCGTGCTCACCCGAGGACTGGTCGATCCACTTCATCGTGCGGGTGGACGGCGAGGTGGCCGGGCTCCAGGAGCTCGCGGCGACCCGGTTCGACGTGCTCCGCGAGGTGCGCACCGGCTCCTACCTGGGACGACGGTTCCAGCGGCGCGGCTACGGCACCGAGATGCGGGCCGCGGTGCTCGCGTTCGCCTTCGACCGGCTCGGTGCGACGACCGCCCGGTCGGCCTACCTCGAGGGCAACGAGAGCTCCGCGCGCGTGTCCCGGCGGCTCGGGTACCGGCCGGACGGGACGGCGCTCACCGTCGCCCGCGGTCCCCGGGTCGTGGAGCACCGGTTGCTCCTGACGGCCGGCGCGTTCGTCCGCCCGGGCTGGGAGCTGCGGGTCGAGGGCTACACGGCGGAGCTGGCCGGGTTCCTCGCCGCGGACCCGCCTCGTTGAGTCAGCCCAGGTCGCGGGCGGCGAAGGTGTCGCAGGCCTGCGGGTCACCGGTGTCGAGGCCGGTGGTGAACCACCGCTCGCGCTGGGCGGAGCTGCCGTGGGAGAACTGCGACTCGTCGACCTGGCCGCCGCCGAGCTGGGTCTGGATGTGGTCGTCGCCGATCTTCTCGGCCGTGTCGAGCGCCGCGTCGATGTCGGCCCGGGTGAGCTCGGTGATCAGCGGGCGGCCGGAGTCACCGGGGACGGTCGTCGCGTGGTGGGCCCAGACGCCGGCGTAGCAGTCGGCCTGCAGCTCCAGCCGGACCGAGCCGGACGTCGGGCCGGTGTCGTTGCCGACCCGGCGGTTGGTGCCCAGGAGGTTCTGGATGTGGTGGCCGTACTCGTGCGCCATCACGTACGCCTGCGAGAACGGGCCGCCCTGGGCGCCGAACCGGGTCTGCAGCTCCTCGAAGAACGTGAGGTCGATGTAGATCTCGGAGTCGGCCGGGCAGTAGAACGGCCCGGTGTCCGAAGTCGCGGACCCGCACCCGTCGGTGCTCACACCGCCGGAGAAGAAGTTCGTCCGCGGCCGCACGAAGCCCGAGGAGAACTGGCCCGCCCAGAAGTCGTCCAGCGAGTTCACCACGGCGACCATCCGGCAGTCGGTCGAGTTGTTCGCGGACGCGCCGGTCGCGCAGTTCTGGGCCAGCGACGAGCTGTCGGCGGTCTGGCCGGCGCCGACCTGGTCGAGGCTCGGGTAGCCCCCGCCGGCCGTCATCCCGCCCAGGTCGACGCCCGCGAAGTTCGACAGCAGCAGGTAGATGATCACGCCGACGACGCCGAGCCCGCCGCCCGCGCCCGCGACCCGGCCACCGATGCCTCCTCCGCCGCCGCCGGAGCCGCGCAGGTCGTCCACACCGGACGTGTCCAGCTGGGCGTTCTCGTCGAACCGCACCCCGACCTCCCCCGAACGAATCGGGAAGATCCCACCACAACCCGTGCCGGGCCACACCCCGGACTCGACCGGCGGGCGGCCGGACGCGCCGAAGTCCGTTCAGCCGCGTCGCCACGCCGCCGGGCTCGTCCCGTGCGCGGCGCGGAAGCGGCGCACGAAGTACCCGGCATCGCGGTACCCGACCCGGCGGCCGATCTCGGTCACCGTCAGGTCGGTGCCGACCAGCAGCCGCCGGGCCTCGCGCATCCGCCGCTCTGTGATCCACTGCTGGACGGTGCGCCCGGTGGCCCGGCCGACGACGGTCGTCAGGTGTCCCGGGGTCAGCCCGAGCGCCGCCGCGACGTCGCGCAGCGAGACCGGCTCCCGGAACCGGTCCTCGACCAGCGCGAACACCGCGGCGAGCAGCGGGTCCGCCGCCTCGGCCGGCACGTCCTCCTGGAGCCGGCCGAGCGCCACGAGGAGCAGGGTGAGATGGGCCCGGGCGGCCTCGGCGTAGCCGTCACGGCGGTCGGTGAGCTCGGCGTCCAGCGCGCGCAGCCGGTCGAGCCAGCCCGGCCGGTCCGGCACCGGGACGGTGAGGCGCTGCGCCCCGCCGCGATGGCCACCGACGAACGGCGCCAGCAGCGGATGCCCGTGCCACGACGCCAGCGGCGTGGCGGCGCCGGGGTCGACGGCCTCCGCGGGGAACAGCACCGTGTACGCGTCCCCGGACGACGGTGGTGCGTCGTCGGCGGCACCGATCACGGCTCCCGGCGCGACGACCAGCACGTCCCCTGCCGTGCCCTCCCACATCCGGCCGTCGACCCGGCGGGCCCAGCGGCCGTCGACGACGTAGTGCAGGGTGAGGAAGTCGTGGGCGTGCACCCCGCGTGCCCGTGGATCGCCGGTGGTCCCGGCCCCGGTGACGTGCTCGACGGCGATCGGCGTCGGCGAGTGCGCGAACCGCATCAGCGGGACATCGGAAGATCGTCCCATCTTCACGGAAGTTCCTTCATTGTGCAGAGGTCAGCGCGCCCGGACGCTGGTGTCAGTACACGATTTTCGTCCTACGGAGGCGTCATGTCGACGGACTACCTGCCCGCGCTCGTGCACCCACGGCTGCTCCCGGGCTACGACGGCTTCGCCGCCCTGATGGGGGCGACCGGGATGTACTGGCGCCTCGTCGCGCAAGCGGGGATCCTCCCCGGCGCGACCGTGCTGGAGATCGGCTGCGGGACCGGCAACGTGGCGCTGCGCGCGAAGCGGGCCGTGCCCGGGGCGACCGTGATCGGGCTGGACCCGGACGCCGAGGCCCTCGGCATCGCCCGGCGCAAGGCCGCAGGAGAGGGTCTCGACGTGCGGTTCGACGAGGGCGGGGCCGAGGACCTCCCCTACGCCGACGCCGGCGTCGACCGGGTGCTGTCCTCGCTGATGCTGCACCACCTGGCCGCAGACCAGCAGGTCCCGGCGCTGCGGGAAGTACGGCGGGTGCTCGCGCCGGGTGGGAGCCTGCACCTCGTCGACATGGACGTCGACCCGCGCGCCGGGGGGCCGATGAACGTGCTGCACCGGGCGTTCTCGCTGCTGAACCGGCTCGATCCGGCGGCGCGCCGGCTGGGTTTCGGGTCCGGCCACGGCCACGGCGGGCACGGCCACGGACACGGCCACGGGGGGCACGGTGAGCCGCGCCCGGTGCTCGAGGTGCTGGCCGACGCCGGGTTCGCGGAGCCGGTCGTCGTGGGCCACGGGCGCACCCGGATGGGCGCGGTGACCTACTACCGCGCGGATCGCTGAGGGCCTCGGCGCACGCGTTACCCTGCCCAGCGGAAGCGTGGCAGAGCGGCCGAATGCACCCGCCTTGAAAGCGGGCGTCCGAAAGGACCGGGGGTTCGAATCCCCCCGCTTCCGCCACAGGTCAGAGGCATGATCGGCGATCATGACTGGTGGCCGGTCGTGCCGTTGGCCTCACCAGTTGACCGCAACCCACCGGTGAAACATGCTCATCGCCCCGCGACCGGCGACACGCACGATCTCGCCCCGGGTGCGGCGGAAGCGTGCTGGTCAACTTGCGACCGTCGGTCGGGATGCACGATCTCGCCCCCGGCGCGGCGGAAACGTGCTGGTCAACTTGTGACCGGTGGTCGGGACGCACGATCTCGCCCTGGGCCCGGCCGAAACGCGCTGATCAGCGCCCGGCGGACCGTCGAGACGCACGAACCCGCCCCGCGCCCGGCGGAAACGTGCTGGTCAACTTGCGGCCGGCGGTCGGGACGCACGATCTCGCCCCGGGCGCGGCCGAATCGTGCTGGTCGACCCGCGGCCGGCGATCGACACGCACGAACCTGCCCCGGGTGCGGCCGAAACGTGCTGGTCGACCCGCGGCCGGCGGTCGAGTCGCGCGGCCTCGCCCCGGGTGCGGCGGAAGGGTGCTGGTCGACCCGCGGCCGGCGGTCGAGTCGCGCGATCTCGCCCCGGGTGCGGCGGAAGCGTGCTGGTCGACCCGCGGCCGGCGATCGACACGCACGAACCTGCCCCCGGCACGGCCGAAACGCGCTGATCAGCGCCGGGCGGACCGTGATGGCGCAGGAGTGTCGAGCTCCGTGCGCCAGCCACCCCGGGGAGCCGCCGGCTCAGTGGATCGCGCCGGCGTTCCGATCGGCGGGTGGAGGCCGGCCGGACCGCCTCGGGAGCGCGCGGGTCTCGCCGGGCAGGGGTGTGACCCGGCCGGCGCGGACCCCGTTGACGATGACCACGACCTCGGCGACCTCGTGGATCAGGACGACGGCGGCGAGGCCGAGGACGCCGACCAGGGCCAGCGGCATCAGGACGGTGATGATGGCCAGGGAGAGGCCGACGTTCTGCAGCATGATGCGCCGGGCTCGGCGGGCGTGGTCGAGGGTGTGCGGCAGGTGGCGGAGGTCCTCGCCCATGAGGGCGACGTCGGCGGTCTCGATGGCCACGTCGGTGCCCATCGCGCCCATGGCGATGCCGAGGTCGGCGGTGGCCAGGGCGGGGGCGTCGTTGACACCGTCACCGACCATCGCCGTGGAGCGCTCGCGCCGCAGCTCGCTGACGATGCGGGCCTTGTCCTCCGGGCGCAGTTCGGCGTGCACGGAGTCGATGCCGGCCTCGCGTGCCAGGGCGGTGGCGGTGGCGTGGTTGTCGCCGGTGAGCATCGCGACGTGGTAACCGCCGGCGTGCAGCCGGGTGATGACCTCGCTCGCTTCCGGCCGGAGCTCGTCACGGACGGCGACGGCCCCGATGACCACCCCGTCGTTCTCGACGAGGACCGCGGTGGCTCCGGCGTGCTGCATCCGGTCGACGTCGGCGGCCAGCGGGCCGGGTTCGAGCCAGCCGGGGCGACCCAGCCGGGCGGTGCGCCCCTCGACCTGGCCGGCCAGCCCGGCCCCGGTGACCGCCTCGACCTCGGCGGCCGGCGTGATCGTGTCGGTGTCGACGGCGGCGAGGATCGCCCGGGCCAGGGGGTGTTCGCTGCGCGCCTCCAGGGCGGCGGCCACGTGCAGGACCTGGTCGCGGGTGGCGCCGTCGGCGGTGGCGACCTCGACCACGGACGGCTGGTTGCGCGTCAGCGTGCCGGTCTTGTCGAGTGCCACCGCCCGCACCCGGCCGAGCGCTTCGAGAGCCGCGCCGCCCTTCACCAGCACGCCGGACCTGCTGGCCGCGCCGATGGCGGCGACCACGGTGACCGGGATGGAGATCGCCAGCGCGCACGGGGAAGCCGCCACGAGCACGACCAGGGCCCGCTCGATCCAGGTCAGCGGGTCCCCGAGCAGGCTGCCTATCCCGGCGATGAGGACGGCGGCGAGCATGACCCCGGGGACGAGGGGCCTCGCGACGCGGTCGGCGAGTCGCTGGCCGGCGCCCTTGCGGGACTGCTCGGCCTCGACGATGCGCACGATCCGGGCCAGCGAGTTGTCCTCGGCGGTGGCGGTGACCTCGACCTCGAGCACACCGGTGCCGTTGATCGACCCGGCGAACACCTCGCCGGCGGGGCCGGCCTCGACCGGGACCGACTCACCGGTGATCGCCGAGACGTCGAGTGCGGTGCGTCCGGCCCGGATCACCCCGTCGGTGGCGACCCGCTCGCCGGGCCGGACCAGCATCCGGTCACCGACCCGCAGCTCCGAGGGGGCCAGTGCGACCTCGCGGCCTCCGCGCAGCACCGTGGCCTGGTCGGGCACCAGCGACAGGAGGGCGCGCAGCCCCCGGCGGGTCCGCGCCAGCGAGTACTCCTCCAGGCCCTCGCTGATCGAGTACAGGAAGGCCAGCATCGCGGCCTCGCCGACCTCGCCCAGCAACACCGCGCCGATCGCGGCGATCGTCATCAGCGTGCCGACCCCGATCCTGCCCCGGACGAGACGCCGGAGGGTCGTCGGCACGAACGTGGAGGCGCCCGCCAGCAGGGCCAGCGCTTTGAGGGCCAGCACCGGCAGCGGCCCCGCGCCGGACCACTCGGCCGTGTACCCGGCGACCAGCAGCACGCCGGCCACCGCCGCCGCGCGGAGCTCGGTGACCTGCCACGGACGGTCCGGTTCGTGTTCGTCGCCGCCGCATCCGCAGGCGTCACTCATTGGGCAGTCTCTCCGGGGCCCCGGCGGTACCGGTGCCGGTGCCGTAGTTCGGGCACAGCGCGACCGCGTTGCCGGTCGCGGCCAGCAGCGTCTCCGCGGCGGCCAGCAGGTCCATCAGCTCCGGGCGGGTCAGGCTGTAGAAGACCTGCCGGCCCTGCGGGCGTCCCCGGACCAGCCCGCAGTCCCGCAGGCACGCGACGTGTGCCGACACCGTCGACTGGGCCAGTCCCAGCTCGGCGATCAGGTCGACGACCCGGGCCTCCCCACCGGCCAGGCGCTGCACGATCGCCAGCCGGGTGGCGTCCGAGAGGCTGTGGAACAGCGCCACGGCCGGGTCCAGGCTCGCGGCGGGCAGGTTCGACGCCAGGCATCCCTCCGCGCTATTCATCGCCATACGGCGATGCTAACAGCGGATGGCGATGGATCGGGGGCATGACCGGCCGGCAGATCAGCCGGATCCCGTCGTGGTCGCCCGCCGGGCCCGGGACCGCAGGATCGCACGCCGGACCGTCGAGGCGGTCCAGCAACGCAGCCCGGCCGCAGACGGCTGCGAGCAGGTCGGTGGCCCGGTCGTGCCCGGCCGTGCCGACACCGTCGCGGACCTACTCGCGGAGGTGCTTGAAGTAGCGGGCGACCGGCCAGCGGGCGAAGCCGAGGGCCTCGTACGCGGCCCGCGCCGGCGCATGGCCCGGGTCGTCGCCCGTCTCGACCATCACCATCCGCAGGCCGGCGGCCCGCACCCGGCCGAACGCGTGGGCGGCGAGCGCCGTGCCGATGCCTCGCCGCTGGAACCTCGGGTCCACGGCCAGGACGTGGATCTCGCCCATGTCGTCCTCGGGGTGCAGACGGGTGCAGACCCATCCCGCGACGGTGCCGTCCACGAGCGCCACGTCCACGTTCTGCGGCTCGCCGTCCAGCACGGCGGCCAGGTCCGCGAGCTGCCGGGCGCGCCAGCCTGCGGGGTAGAACGACTCGTACACGAAGCCGGGCACCGCCTCCCGGGTCCGCGGGAAGACCGGCTCCCAGGCTCGCAGGGAGAGCTCGAGCACCGCAGCGCGATGCTCACCGGTGTACGGCGCGATCCTCGGCACGACGGCACGCTAGCGGCGCAGGGCCGTGATCGCGCCCGTACCTGTGTCGGCAGTCGACAGGTAACCTTGACTCGGCGCGAGGAGGAATCGGTGACCCTGGAACCGCTGGCGAGCCTGGATCGGACGACGCTGCGCGAGCGAGCCCTCGACGCGCTGCGGACCGCGGTCGTCACGGGACGCTACCGGCCCGGCGACCA
Source organism: Pseudonocardia sp. C8 (assembly GCF_014267175.1). Classification (NCBI taxonomy): domain Bacteria; kingdom Bacillati; phylum Actinomycetota; class Actinomycetes; order Pseudonocardiales; family Pseudonocardiaceae; genus Pseudonocardia; species Pseudonocardia sp. C8. The sequence continues at coordinate 5,287,190 of NZ_JACMTR010000002.1, read as the reverse complement.
CCTGGGCGAGGTCGAACTCGCCTCCCATCTGGGGGTGAGCCGCGGGACGGTCCGCGAGGCCCTGCGCCATCTCCAGCAGGAGGGGCTGGTCACGGCCGGTGCCCGGGGCATGCTGCGCGTGAACCGGCTGTCCGCGGGGGAGGTGCGCGACCTGTTCCGGGTCCGCGCGGCGCTCGAGGGTCTCGCCGTCGCGGAGATCATCGCCTCCGACCACCGGGCGAGCTCGGTCGCCGCGCTGCGCGGGTCCGTCGCCGCGCTGGCCGGCACCGAGCACGACTTCGCCGCCCGGGTCGAGGCGGACCTCGGGTTCCACCTGCTGCTGTGCCGCGAGTCCGGCAACACGATGCTGGTCGACTCGTGGCGGCACCTGGAGGGTCGGATCCGGGTCACGATCATGAACGGTGGCCCGGAGAACTCGCCGGTCATGATGGCCGGGGACCGGCACGCCCCGATCGTGGACGCCATCGAGGCCGGGGACACGGCCTCTGCGGTCGCGATCGTCGAGTCGCACATGGCCTCGGCCGCCGACCACTTCGCCGGCCAGATCACGGGCTGACACCACCCCCGCGAGGGGTCGAGGAAGCCGGGCCGCGCACATCCGAACTCACTGTTGACAGACAACAGAGCCGCCGTCACTATCTCTGTACGTCGACTGTTAACAGCCGACTGTTGGGGATGGTGGATGCGCGCGACCTCCTCGGCGAGTCCTCACGATCAGCGGAGATCACCATGACTGAACGGCACGCGCCCGCCGCCCCGGCGGGGAGGCATCCCGTGGAGGGAACCGAGGCCCGCAAGCGGGTCGCGATCGGTTCCTCGATCGGCGCCACCATCGAGACCTACGACTTCATCGGCTTCGGTGTCGCCGCGGCCCTGTACTTCAACACCGTGTTCTTCCCCGCCGAGGACCCGCTGTCCGGGACCCTGCTGTCGTTCGCGACGCTGGGCATCGGCTTCGCGGTCCGCCCGCTCGGCGGCATCATCGGCGGCTACCTGGGCGACCGGATCGGCCGCAAGCCGGTGCTGGTCGGGTCGCTGCTCCTGATGGGCGTGGCGACCGTGCTGATCGGCCTGCTGCCCACCTACCAGCAGATCGGGGTCTGGGCGGGCTTCCTGCTCGTCGCCGTCCGGGTCGTACAGGGCCTGGCCTTCGGTGCCGAGTGGGGCGGGGCGATCCTCATGACCTTCGAACACGCCCCCTGGCGCAAACGCGGGCTCTACACCGGCATCACCCAGGCCGGGTTCCCGGTCGGGCTGCTCCTGGCGAACCTCGCGTTCCTGGCCAGCGTCCCGCTCGGCGAGCAGTGGGCCTGGCGGGTGCCGTTCCTGCTGTCCGCGGTGCTGATCGTCGTCGGGATCGTGATCCGGCTGAAGGTCGAGGAGTCACCCGAGTTCGAGGACCTGCGCTCCGAGGGCGAGGTCTCGAAGAACCCGCTGCTCGAGGTGCTGCGTGACGACTGGCGCAACATCGTCCGGGCGTTCTTCCTGCGGACGACCGAGACCGCCGGCTACGCGGTCACCATCACCTTCGTCGTGTCCTACCTGACCTCGGAGGACATCTCCGACCGCACCACCACCCTGACCGCGACGATGATCGCCTCCGCGGTGGGTATCGCGGCCACCGTGCTCTGGGGTGCGCTGACCGACCGGATCGGCCGCAAGCCGGTGTACCTGCTGGGCACCGCCGTCACCGCAGCCTGGGGCGTGCCGCTGTTCCTGGTCGTCAACACCGGGACCGCACTGGCGATCGTGGCCGCGTTCGTCGTCAGCTACGCCGTCTGCCAGAACATGCTGGCCGGGGTGCAGGGCGCCTGGTTCTCCGAGCTGTTCGCCGCCCGCACCCGCACCACCGGCGCGTCGCTGGCCTACCAGCTCTCGGCGGTCGTCTCCGGCTTCACCCCGCTCGTCGCCACGGCCCTGTTCGCCGGCTACGGCTGGGCCGGCCCGGCCGTGCTGATCACCTTCTACGGCGTCTGCGGCGTGATCGCCACCGTCCTGACCCGCGAGACCTGGGGACCCGCCGAGCGGGCCCGGGTCGACGAGCTCGCCCGCACCGCCCCCGAGCAGGTGCCGGCGAGCCCGCTCGAGGCGTCCTGACCCCCACCACCGAGGAGAGACGACATGAGCTCCACGACGACCGCAGGGTCCCGCCCGGGGACCGAGGAGTCGTTCACCGAGCGGGTGGACCGGCTGCGCGGCGCCGCGTACCGGATCCGCCGGCACGCGCTGGACATGGGCGAGGTGCAGGGCCAGGGCTACATCGGGCAGGCGCTCGGCGTCGCCGACGTGCTCGCCGTCCTGTTCGGCGACCAGTTGAACCAGCGGCCCGACGACCCCGGGTGGGACGGCCGCGACCGGTTCCTGCTCTCGATCGGCCACTACGCGATCGCCGCCTACGCCGCGTTCGCCGAGGCCGGGATCATCCCGGTCGCCGAGCTGGAGACCTACGGCTCCGACGAGTCCCGGCTGCCGATGTCGGCGATGGCGTCCTACACGCCGGGCATGGAGATCTCCGGCGGGTCACTGGGGCACGGCCTGGGCGTCGCCACCGGCATGGCCCTGGGGCTGCGCCACCTCGGCAACCCCGCGCGGGTCGTGAACCTGCTCTCCGACGGCGAGCTCGACGAGGGTTCCACCTGGGAGGCCGCCATGGCGTGCGCGCACCACGGCCTCGACAACGTCCTCGCCGTCGTCGACGTCAACGCGCTGCAGGCCGACGGCCCCACCGCGGGCGTGCTGCGGACCGAGCCGCTGGTCGAGAAGTGGGAGGCGTTCGGCTGGACCGTCCGCCGGGTCGACGGCAACGACGTCCCGGCCCTGCTCGGCGCGCTCGACGAGCTCCGGCCCGGCACCGGCGCGCCGTCCGTCCTGATCTGCGACACCCGGATCGGCCGCGGCGTACCGCTGCTGGAGACCCGGGAGAAGGCGCACTTCATGCGGGTCGAGGCCCACGAGTGGCAGATCGCCCGCGACCAGCTCGACCGCCAGCACGAGACCGGAGCCCAGGCATGACCACGTCCGCGAAGCCCCGCCTGACCACCTCGGCGATGATCGCGTCGTTCGCCGACCCGGGCCAGCGCACCAGCCCCGCCCCGTTCGGACACGCGCTCGCCGCGCTCGCCGAGGAGCGCCCCGAGATCGTCGGCCTGTCCGCCGACCTCGCCAAGTACACCGACATGCACGTCTTCCGCGCGGCCCACCCGGAGCGGTTCTTCCAGATGGGCATGGCCGAGCAGGTCATGCTCGGTGCCGCGGCCGGCCTGGCCGAGGTGGGGCTCGTCCCGTTCGCGTCCACCTACTCGGTGTTCGCGACCCGCCGGGCCTACGACTTCCTCTGCCTCGACATCGCCGAGCCCGGGCTGAACGTCAACGTCGTCGGCGCGCTGCCCGGCCTGACCACCGGGTACGGGCCCAGCCACCAGGCCACCGAGGACCTCGCGATCCTGCGCGGCTGCCCCGACCTCACGATCGTCGACCCGTGCGACTCGGTCGACATCGCTGCCGCCGTGCCCGCGCTCGCCGACCACGACGGCCCCACCTACCTGCGGCTGCTCCGCGGCCAGGTCCCGACCGTGCTCGACGAGTACGACTACCGGTTCGAGCTCGGTCGGGCCGCCGAGCTGCGCACCGGCCGCGATGTCGTCCTCATCTCCACCGGGCTCATGACCATGCGCGCGCTGCAGGCGGCGCAGCGGCTGGAGGCCGACCACGTCGACGTCGCCGTCCTGCACGTCCCGACGATCAAGCCGCTCGACCGGGACGCGATCGTCGCCGCCGCCGACACCGACCGCCTCGTGCTGACCTGCGAGAACCACACGGTGATCGGCGGGCTCGGCGAGGCCGTCGCCACCGAGATCGCCCTCGCCGGCATCGGCACCCGCCTCGGGCGGATCGGCCTGCCCGACGAGTTCCTCGCCGCCGGAGCCCTTCCCACCCTGCACGACCGTTACGGCCTGTCCACCGACGCGATCGTCGCCCGCATCAAGGAGTCCCTCGCATGATCCGCACCTCCGAGCTCACCGCGATCGTCACGGGCGCCGGGTCGCGCCGCGGCATCGGCCGGGCCACCGCCCACACCCTCGCCGCGGCCGGGTGGAACGTCGCCGTCCTCGACCTCGACGAGGCCGGTGCGAAGGAGACCGCCGACGAGGTCGCCACCGCGCACGACGTCCGGACCGTGGGCGTGGCCTGCGACGTCACCGACCCGGTGTCGGTGGACGCCGCGCTCGCCGTCCTCGAGGCCGAGCTCCCGCCGGTCGGCGCCCTCGTGAACAACGCCGGCATCACCTCCCCGGTGCCCTTCCTCGAGGTCACCGACGCCGAGTGGGAGAAGGTGTTCGCCGTCAACATCCGCGGCGCCTACGCCGTCACCCGCCGGGTCGCGCCCGGGCTGGCCGAGCGCGGCTTCGGCCGCATCGTGTTCCTGTCCTCGGTGTCCGCCGAGCGGGGCGGAGGCGTGTTCGGCGGTGTCGCCTACTCCGCGGCCAAGGCCGGCCAGCTCGGGTTCGCCCGGGCACTGGCCCGCGAGCTCGGCCCGCAGGGTGTCACGGTCAACGCGGTGGCCCCCGGCCTGATCGACACCGACATCACCGGGGGAGCGCTGGAGGGCGAGCGCAAGGAGGCGCTGCTCGCCGGGATCCCGGTCGGCCGCAACGGCCGGGTCGCCGACGTCGCCGACCTCATCACGTACCTGTGCCGGCCCGAGTCGGGCTACATCACGGGGGCGACGTACGACGTCAACGGCGGCTCGCACATCCACTGACCGCCGGCCGAGCCGGTCGATCACCCGCCGGGGGAGTGGGTGGTCGCCGGGCTCTGCTGCGCGGCCGGGTCCTCGCCGTCGGGGACCCAGCGCAGGATGTCGCCGGGCTGGCACCCGAGGACGCGGCAGACGGCGTCGAGGGTCGCGAACCGGACGGCCTTGGCCCGTCCGTTCTTGAGGACGGCCACGTTGGCCGGGGTGATCCCGACGGCGTCGGCGAACTCCCCGACCGACATCTTGCGCCGCGCCAGCATGACGTCGATGTCGACGACGATGGCCATCTACACGACCTGCTCGAGCTCGCGGCGCAGCCGGGTGGCGTTGCGCAGCAGGCCCAGCATGACCGTCATGAGCAGCGCGAACGCGATCCCGGCCAGGCCGATGCCGCCGCCGATCAGGACCAGGCCGGGCGCGTCGTCGAGCTCGCCGACGTGCGCGCAGACCGCGCCGACGAGGAACGCGGCGAGCAGGCCGGCCCCGGCGAGCACGGGAACCCAGCGGAACGCGCGCTCGTCGAAGATCGCATCGCGGCGCACCATCGACAGCAGCACCCAGATCGCGACGAACGCGACCTCGAAGCAGGCGAGTGCCGTGACGGCCGCCCCCGAGTGCAGCAGGGTCGGGTACGGCGGGTGCCCTCCGGCCACCGACATCACGGTGGCGACGACGATCACGACCTGGGCACCGAGCGCGCCGAGGGCGAGCACGATCAACGCGACGCGCAGCGCGGTGGTGACGAGAGGTGACATGTATCGAGTATCGATAGATACCTGTCGATCGTCAATAGTGGTCGGCCGGCCGTCGTCACAGGGCCTCGGCGAGCTCGGCCAGCCGGTCGAGGGAAGCGAGGAGGCGCTCGGGTGTGGTCGCGCGCGCCCGGGCGAGACGGTTCTCGTCGGTCAGCCGGGACCAGTCGTAGGTGTGGTGGACGAGCGTCCGGCCGTCGTCGAGCGGCTCCAGCTCCCAGCGCCACAGGTGCCCGGGCGGCGGGTTCCCCGGCTCCGACGGCAGCCAGGCGATCAGCCGGCCCTCCGCGAACTCGGTCACCCGGTTCTCCCGGACGCTGCCCAGCGTGAGGGTCGTCGCGAAGACGTCCCCCACGCCGCGGACCCGCTGTCCGCGGTCGGCCTCGGCGAGGTTGTCGTTGCCGTCCCAGCGGGGCTGCTGCGCGGGATCGGCGATGAGTTCGAAGATCGTCTCAGCGGGCGCGGCGATCTCCCGGCTGCTCGTCACGACGGTCGGGGGCTGCTCGGTCACGGCCCCGAGTCAACCACGGTGCGGCACCGGGAACACCGTTGACCTCGACCTCGCTCGAGGTTCTACCGTCCGGGGCATGAGCGACACGACCGTCCAGGACGCCCTCGCCGCGCGCGCGGCCGACCAGGTGCTGTGGCTCGGGACGGTGACCCCGTCCGGCCGGCCCACCATCCGCCCCGTCTGGTTCCTGCACGAGGGCGGTGACCTGCTCGTGTTCAGCGAACCGGGTGCGGCCAAGGTCCGGCACGTCCGGCACAACCCGCAGGTCGTCGTGACCTTCCCGAGCGACCCCGCCGCGGCGAGCGTGCGGGTCGTCGACGGGAAGGCGACCGTCGAGGAGGCCGTGCCGTCGTCGTTCCCGGCCTACCTGGACAAGTACGAGCCGCAGTACGCCGGGGTGGGGCTCGACCGGGCGAGCTTCGACGCCACCTACCACGCCCTGGTGCGGATCACCCCGACCCGGACCTGGGGTTGGTGACCCCGCCGCCCCGGTAGGTCCCGAACGTCCAGAGGTTGCCCTCCGGGTCGGCGATCGTGCAGGCGTAGGTGGGACCGCCCGCCGCGAACTCCGTGCGGTGCGGCGCCCGCACAACCGTCCCGCCGGCCGCGGTGACCCGCTCGTGGACCGCGTCGATCTCCGTCTCGGTGGAGGCGACGACGTACAGTGCGCCGCCGCGCAGACCGGCGTGGACGCCGTCGTCGTGTGCCGTGCCGCCGAACAGGACCGTGCCCCCGCCCGGCCAGGAGACCTCGGCGTGCACGACGTCGCCCGCGTCGTCGCGGATCGTCACGACCTCGGTGAACCCGGCCGTTCCGGTGAGGAAGCGCAGCGCGGCGCCCGGGTCGTCGTAGTGCAGGATCGGCCAGACGGTCGAGCTCATGGGAAACCTCGGAAAACGCGGTCGGGTTGCAGCTCGGCATGGTCGGCGAAGGCGCCGAACGGCGGGCCGTCCCCCGGCAGCCGGGCCAGGGCCGCCGCGGCGATCCGGAAGGTGCGGCCGGGCTCGTCGCGCAGGTCCGCGGCGACGACCGGGAAGCCGTGGTCGGTCAGGGTCGGCTCGTCGACGACGTAGAGCAGCCGGTGCCGCCCGGCGAGCCCGTCCTCGAGGGCGACCGCGACGACGCGCTCGACCGGCCAGCCGCCGAACAGGTCCTCCTCGACGACGTCGAAAGGCGGGGGCGTGCCGGCCGGCGCGAGGATGCCCAGCAGCTCGTTCCACGGGCCCTCGCCGCTGTCGGGGCAGGTCCGCACGAGCGGCGTCCGGCGCGTCGGGGGGAACTCCACGCGCCCATCCTCCGGGCTCAGACCGGGACGGCCGACGGCCGGGTCGCGGCGCGGGGGTCGGTGCCGTGGATCCAGGCCAGCCACGGGTCGAGCCCGGCCAGCCGCGCGTCACGGGCGGCGGCCGCCGGTCCGTCCGGCAGGTGCAGCAGGTTCGAGGTGACCAGCGAGCTGCGCTGGACCTGCCGGGTGCGGGCGCGGCGCAGCCGCTCGTAGCGGGCGAACGCGGCCGCGTGGTCGTCGTGCGTGGCGAGCAGGTCGGCCAGCACGGCGGCGTCCTCGATGGCCTGGTTCGCGCCCTGGCCCTGGTGCGGGAGCATGGTGTGCGCGGCGTCGCCGAGCAGGACCACCCGGCCCGCGGTCCAGCGGGACAGCGGCGGCAGCGTGTACAGCGGCCACTGCGCCGACTGGGGCACGGCCGCGACCATCTCCCGGACGGCCGGTGCCCACCCCTCGAACGCCCGTGCCAGCGTGCCCGGGTCCGCGGTGGCCGGGCCGGCCCCGGCGCTCCACGTGCCGGGGCCCTCCAGCACGGCCAGGAAGTTGACGTGCTCGCCGCCCGGGCCGATGGCGTAGTGCAGCAGGTGGGCGTCCGGGCCCATCCAGAACTGGATCGCGCCCGGGTCCGGCAGCGTGGGCAGGCTGCCCACCGGGACGATCCCGCGGAACCCGGACGTGCCGGTGTAGACCGGACGTGCGTCGGGGTCGACCAGCGCGCGGAGCCGCGAGTGGACCCCGTCCGCGCCGACGACGACGGATGCCCGGACCGTCTCGCCGGACGCGAGCGTCAGCGTGCCGTCGGTGGTCACGGAGACGACCTCGCTGCTCAGCCGGATCATCCCGGGCGGGCAGGCTCCGGACAGGATCCGCTGGAACTCGGCCCGGTGGACCCCCAGGTAGGGGGCCTTGAACCGGGCGCGGTAGGAGCCGTCGAGGCCGACCGGGAACGCGGTGATCCGGTCGTGGGTGCGCCAGCTGCGGTGGATCAGCTCGGTCGGCTGGGTGGCGACGGCCTCCAGCCGGCCGAGCAGGCCCAGCTCGTCGATCGGCCGCAACCCGTTCGCCGAGAGTGCCACCGCGGCGCCGACCTCGCGCAGCTCGTCCGTGCGTTCGAACACGGTCACCGGGATCCCGCGCGCGTGCAGCGAGAGGGCGAGGGTCAGCCCGCCGATCCCGGCTCCGACGATCGCCACCGATCCGTCCATTCCAGGATCGTGGCACGCAATCCGGGGCCCTATTCGGACGCGCTGCGTCTGGATCGGGACCGGGTACGGCTGTGTCCGCGACGGCCGGACCGACCCTGAGAGATCTCGGGGTGAACCCGGAGTGCGCCCCGGACGAAACGGGCACCCTGGAGGCATGGTGCGGCTCGTCCTGAACGTGATCTGGCTGGTGCTCTCCGGCTTCTGGCTGTTCCTCGGCTACCTGGTCGCCGGGATCGTCGCCTGCCTGCTGGTCGTCACCATCCCGTTCGGTGTCGCCGCGTTCCGGATCGGCCTCTACGCGCTGTGGCCGTTCGGCCGGGACGTCGTGCGCCGCCCGACCGCGGGCGCGGCGTCCACGATCGGCAACGTGCTGTGGATCCTGCTGTTCGGCTGGTGGCTGGTCCTGGGGCACGTCGTGACCGCGATCGCTCTGGCTATCACGATCATCGGCCTGCCGATGGCCTGGGCGAACCTGAAGCTGATCCCGGTGTCGTTGCTTCCGCTGGGCTCGCAGATCGTCGACACCGACGCCTACGTGCCCGGCTCCCGCATCGCCGCCTGAGCTGCGCCGGGCTCACACCGGGTCGGCGAGGAACTCCACCCCCGACCGGCACAGCAGGCCGGGGTCGTGCACCCCGCACAGCTCCCGGGCCGAGTGCATGGACAGCACCGGGATGCCGACGTCCACCGTCCGGATCCCCAGCCGGGTCGCCATGATCGGTCCGACGGTCGACCCGCAGGGCACCGTGTTCCTCGAGACGAACACCTGGCTCGGCACGTCCGCGGTGCGGCAGGCCCGCTTCCACGCGGCCGCCCCCGGGGCGTCGGTGGCGTAGCGCTGCACCGCGTTGACCTTCAGCGCCGGGCCGCCGTTCGGCACCGCGAGATGGTCCGGATCGTGCTTGTCCAGGTGGTTCGGGTGCGCCGCGTGGGTGACGTCCACGGACAGGCACCGGGACCGGGCGAACACCGGGCCGCGGGCGTCGAACCCGCCGGCGAGCCGGGTCAGGACCGTCTCCAGCAGCGGGCCTGCCGCGCCGGTCGCCGTGTCGGAGCCGATCTCCTCGTGGTCGAACCCGACGAACACCGGGACCGTGTCCGGGTCCTGCTCGGCCGCCTCGACCAGCGCGGTGATCCCGGCGTGCACCGACGCCAGGTTGTCCAGCCGCGGCGCCGCCAGCAGCTCGTCGTCGCGGCCCAGCGTGGCGGGCGGGGTGAGGTCGCAGGTGAACAGGTCGTGCGCCGCGACGTCCTCGGGGGACTCGCCGGCCCCCACGGCCAGGAACTCGAGGAGACCGCCCTCGGACGGCTCGCCCAGGCCCCAGACCGGGAGCAGGTGCCGCTGCGGGTCGAGGGTGAGGCCCTGGTTGACGTTGCGGTCGAGGTGGATCGCGAGCTGCGGGATGCGCAGCAGCGGCCGGTCCACCCGGACCGGGACGACCCGGCCGTCGTAGAGCGCCAGCCGCCCGGCCAGCCCCAGGTCACGGTCCAGCCAGGAGTTCCACAGCGCGCCGCCGTAGACCTCGACGCCGACCTGCCGCCACCCGGCGGCACCGACGTCCGGGTTCGGCTTGACCTTGAACCCGGGCGAGTCGGTGTGCGCGGCGAAGATCCGCAGCGGTTTCCCGCCGGGTGCCTCCGGCTGCCACCAGGCCAGGATCGTGCCGTCCCGCACCAGGTAGCGGCCACCGGCACCATCGGCCCACGGCCCGTCGTCGGGCTGCTCGACGAATCCGGCCGCGCTCAGCCGGCGGACGGCCTCGGCCACCGCGTGGTACGGCGACGGGCTCGCGGTCAGGAACGAGGCGAGGTCACGAGCTGCGTCGGTCACATGAGGCATCCTCGCAGTGATGACGGACAGCTTCGACGTGGTGGTGGTCGGCGCGGGCTCCGCCGGGTGCACGCTCGCCGGCCGGCTCGCCGCGCGGGGCGTCCGCACGGCGCTGGTCGAGGCCGGGGACGTGGTCGTCCCGCCGGACGCCACGCCGATCGCCTCGCTCGCCGCCACCACCCCGGGACACGTGCTCAACTGGGCCTACCGCGCGACCCTGTGCCAGGGCCGCGAGTGCACGGTGCCGCGCGGGCGGGTGCTCGGCGGCTCCGGTGCGATCAACGGCGGCTACTTCGTCCGCGCGGTGCCGGCCGACTTCGCCGACTGGGCGGTCCCCGGCTGGTCCTACGACGACGTCCTGCCCTACTACCGGCGGCTCGAGCGGGACATGGATTTCTGCACGTCCGGGGTGCACGGCGACGACGGCCCGCTGCGGATCTCCCGGCCGGCCGGGCACCTGCTGGCCCCGGTCACCGACCCGTTCCTGCAGGCCTGCGCCACGCTCGGCTACCCGGAGGAGCCGGACAAGAACGCCGGCGGCCCCCCGGGTGCCGGGCCCGTCCCGACCAACGCCGTCGACGGGCGCCGGGTGAGCGCGGCGGCCGCCTACCTGCCCCCGCCGTGGGGGAGCGCCGAGTGGCAGGAGGCACTGACCGTGTACGGCGACCGGCGTGCCGACACGCTGCTGCTCGACCGCGGCCGGGTGCACGGCGTGCGGACCGGGGACACCGAGCTGCACGCCGGCGAGGTCGTCGTGTGCGCCGGCGCGGTGGGCACCCCGGCGCTGCTGCAGCGCTCCGGGATCGGGCCGGAGGACACGCTGCGCGTCGCGGGCGTCCCGCCGCGGCACGAGCTGCCCGGGGTCGGGCGGGGCTGGTCGGACCACCCGTCGGTGTTCCTGCCGCTGCGCAGCGGCCTGCCCGACCCGCACCCGGACGCCGTCGCCGGGCAGGCCGCGCTGAACCTCGATTCCGGGACCGACCCGGCCGGTGACCTGGAGGTCCTGCTGTTCGCGCACCCGTTCGCCCCGGGCGGGCCGGCGCACCTGATGTGCGCGGTGCAGCGCCCGGACAGCCGCGGGATGCTCGCGATCACCTCCCCGGACCCGGCCGACCCGCCGCGGCTGGACTTCCGCTACCTGCGCACCCCCTCGGACCGGCACCGGATGCGGGCCGCGGTGCGGGTCGCGGCGGAGATCCTGCGGGCCGCCGGGTGGGACCGGGCCGGCCCGGACGACGGCGGCCCGGCCGGTTGGGAGCTCGGCAACGACACCCGGCTGGACGAGTGGATCCACGGCCGGTTGACGACGTCGGTGCACCTGTCCGGCAGCGCCGCGATGGGGACCGGGCCGGACGCCGTCGTCGGGGCGGACCTGCGGGTGCACGGGCTGGACGGCCTGCGGGTCGCGGACACCTCGATCCTGCCGTCGGTGCCCCGGCGCGGGCCGGCGGCCACCGCCGTCATGATCGGGGAACGGGCCGCCGACCTGGTGTTCTCGGGGTGACCGGCCCTGGCGGGCCGCCGGGGTCCCGCCGTACGGTCGCGGGGTGATCCGGCGGGGGACCGCCGCGGACGTCGCGGCCATGCGGGAGATCGAACGTGCCGCGGGTGAGCTGTACCGGGAGATCGGGCTGGCCGTGGTCGCCGACGACGAGCCGCCGCCCGCCGCGGTGCTCGCCGCCTACGCGGCCGCGGGCCGGGCCTTCGTCGACGAGCGGGACGGCGTGCCGGTCGCCTACCTCATCACCGAGATCGTCGACGGCTGCGCGCACCTCGAGCAGGTCTCGGTGCTGCCCCGCATGCGCGGCCGCCGGATCGGTGCCGGCCTGGTCGAGCACCTCGCCGGGTGGGCGCGGGACCGGCGGCTACCGGCGCTGACGCTGACCACCTACCGGCACGTGCCGTGGAACGCGCCCTACTACGTGCGGCTCGGGTTCCGCGAGCTGGTCGAGCTCACCCCCGGGCTGCGGGCGATCCGGGACGACGAGATCGCCCGTGGCCTGGACGCCCGGCCGCGGCTCGCGATGCGGCGTGACCTGGGCTGATCCCGGGTGCCGGCACGACACCGCCCGCCGTCCGGTGGGGAGCGCCGGGCGGCGGGCGGTCGTCACGCGGTCGCGCGTCGGCGCGGCCGGTCGTGGGTCACGAGTACTGGCGCATCCAGGCGACCCGCATCTCGGTCGGCTGGGGCGACCCGCCGTCGGGGAAGTAGTCCAGCTGGACCGTGGCGTGCATCGGCCCGGGCGGCAGCGTGTTCGGGTCCTCGGACCGGAACCACTCCTCGCCGTTGATGTAGCCGACGATCGCGTCCGGGGTCCACTCGACGGCGTAGTTGTTCCACTTGGTGATGTCGACGGCCTTCTTCGCGTGCTCCTGCGAGTTGGACGAGCCGTAGTGCAGGAAGAACGAGACGTCGTCGGCGGCGCTGTTGGTCTCGGCGAAGTCGACCTCGCCGCCCTCCGGCCAGGACACCTCGCTCGGCCACAGCAGCAGCACCGGGTGGTACTGCTTGTCGCCGGCCGGGAACTGGGCGCGCATCTCCCACTTGCCGTACTTGCGCGGGGTGCCCCAGGCGATGCCGCCGGTGTTGCCCTCGGAGTCGCCGCGGATCACGAGGTTGCCGTTCTCCACCGACACCGCGTCCGGGGTGCGGCGGCCCTGGCCGTCGTGGCCGGGTCCGTCGTAGGCGGTCCAGTTCTCGCCGAGCGACGAGCCGGTGAACTCGTCCCCGCCGACCGCCTGCCAGCCCTTCGCCAGCGCGGCCTGGATGCCCTCGCCGGCGACCTGGGCGGCGCCCGCGGCCGGTGCAGCAGCCGCCGCCGGCCCCGACCCGGACGGCTCCTCTCCGGACCCGGCCGTGGATCCTTCCGCGGACTCCTGCTCCGCCGCCGCGGCCTGCCGGCGACGTTCCTCGGTGCGCCGCTCGGCGGCGGCGACCGCCGGGCCGACCTGGCCGGAGGCGCCCTGGGCGGCGTCGGCGAGCGCGGACCCGCCGCCGTCCCCGATACCGGCGGCCGCGGATCCGGGGGCGTCCGGGACCGACCGGCGGGAGGCATCGACCAGGGTGGTGCTCAGCGACGGGTCCTCGGCGCCGGGCTGCAGGAGCGTCACGACCAGCGTGGCGGCGAGGACCGCGGCCGCGCCCACGCCGAGCGGGGCGAACCGGCGGACGGTGGACCGGCGGGCCGGCGCGGCCCGGTCGATCTCCACGAGCGCGGACTCGCCCGTCGTCCCCGCCGCTGCCGGCTCGGCGTCCGGTCCGCCGCCGGGTGCGGCGACCGGGCTGCCGTCCGGTCCGCTGGTCAGCTCGCGGGTCGACCCGGCCCCGGACGCCGACCCGGCACCCGGCCCGTGCATGCCGGCCAGCGCGGTCCCGGCCAGAGCGGACCCGGTGATCCCGCGGATCCCGCGGCCGGCCCGGTCGGAACGGTCCGGACCGGTTCCGGACAGCGCGTCCGGTCCGCTGCCGGGCACCGCATCCGGGGCGGCCACACCCTCCGAGCCGTCTCCACCGACCGCACCGTCCGCGGTCGCCTCGCCGGGGGATGCGTGGTCCTCGCCGGAGGAGAAGGGTCCCGCCGGACGCGGCGCCCAGGGACTCACCTCGCCGGCGCCGGTGTCGAGGGCCGTCGCGGACACCCGGTCCTCGGTCGCCGTACCGGCCGGGGCAGCGTCCGCCTGGACGAGGTCATCGGCGGGGAAGGCGCCGCTGTCGTCGTCGGTCCGTGCGCGCCGGTGCCGCCCGGAGGCGGTCACCGCACCCTGCAGCAGGGTCGTCGCAGGGACGGCGGCGGACGCGGAGCGCCCGGCCCGGGGGGACGGCACAGAGGGGGAGCTGTGCTCTGCGGCGACCCGCTCGATCAGATCCCGGGGGTCGATCCGATCAGCCGCAGCGGAACTCTTCCGTCGCATGGTCAGCGACTCTAGGTAGCGTGACCGTGGGTGAACACCCTCGCTGAGAAGGGTGGTTGCCTTCCCGCGCCGACAGGTCGCCGCCGCGCGACGATCAGCAGGTTCCGACCAAAACGGTAGAACCGCTGCGCCGAACGGAGCAACGGAACTCCCGGGCTGCTCCATTCGATCTACACGGATGCACCGCATCGCACCGTTAGCCGATTGTGACCGACTGTCCGCCGCGCGACAGTGGCCCGATGCTCCCCGTGGCTCCCCGAACACCGCCCGTGCCCCAGGACCCGTGAACGACCGCGCCCCACCTTCCCTCCCGGTCCCGCTTCCCCGCACCCCGGCCCGGTCGCTCACGGTGGTCCTCGCCCTGCCGCCGTCGACGACCTCGGCCTCGCTCGGCCGCAGCCTGGGCAAGGACCTCGCCGCGGAGGGTGTGGACCTCGCCGTCGCCTCCGACGGCATCGAGGTCCTCGACGCCGTCCGCGCCGGCGTCCCGGACCTCCTGGTCCTGGACATGGAACTGCCCGGGCCCGACCCCTCGGTGCTGCTCGGCGCGATCCACGCCGAGTCGCCGCTGACCCCGGTGATCACCGTCGTCCCCCGCGAGCGGCGGGCCGGCCTGCTCGGCCTGCTCCGCGGCGACCGGGACGACTTCCTCATCCGGCCGTTCGTCCCGGACGAGCTCTCCGCCCGGATCCGGCTGCGGCTGCGGGCCGCGGCCGGGCTGCCCGCGCCGACCGTGCTGGTGCACGGCGGGGTGTCGGTGGACGTCGACGCCGGCCAGGTCTACGTCGACGGCCACCGGGTCGCGCTGTCCCCGACCGAGTACGCCCTGCTGGTCGCGCTGGCCGAACGGGGCGGCGACGTCGTCACGCACGACGAGCTCGCCCGCCGCGCCTGGTCGGAACCGGTCTCGGCGAACCTGGTGCAGGTCTACATCTCCTACCTGCGCCGCAAGATCGGTCCGGATCGGATCCGGACCGTCCGCGGCACCGGCTATCAGCTGGAGGGCTGAGCCGGGAACGACGAGGCGACGTCCAGCAGCAGGTCGTTCTCCTGCGGCGTGGACACAGTGACCCGGACGCCGTCGCCCTGGAACGGCCGCACGATCACCTTCCGCTCACCGCAGTGCCGGGCGAACTCGTCGGCCCGCTCGCCGAGCGGCAGCCAGACGAAGTTGGCCTGGGTGTCGGGCACCGGGAAGCCCAGGTCGCGCAGGGCGGCGGCGACCCGTTGCCGCTCCCGGACGACGTCGGCGCAGCCGGCGAGGATCTCCGCGCTGTGCTCCAGTGCCGCGATCGCCCCGGCCTGCGCGACCGAGTTGACACCGAACGGCGGGGCCACCTTGCGCAGCGCCGTCGCCACCTCGGCCGACGCCAGCGCGTAGCCGACCCGCAGCCCGGCCATCCGGTACGCCTTCGAGAACGTCCGCAGCACCACGAGGTTGGGGTGCGCGTCGAGCAGCGGCCGGCCGGAGACCGCGTCCGGGTCGGTGACGTACTCGGCGTAGGCCTCGTCGAGGGCCACGAGGACGTCGGCGGGCACGGCGTCGAGGAAGCGCACGAACTCGTCGCGGCCCACGGCCGGCCCGGTCGGGTTGTTCGGGCTGCACACGAAGACCAGCCGGGTCCGCTCGGTGATCGCGGCCGCCATCGCGTCGAGGTCGTGCCGGAAGCCCTCGCCGAGCGGCACGGTGCGGATCTCCGCCCCGCCGATCCGGGCGACGATCGGGTACGCCTCGAACGAGCGCCACGCGAACAGCACCTCGTCACCCGGGCCGACGCAGCTGACCTGCACCAGCTGCTGGCACAGGGTCACCGAGCCGCAGCCGACGGCGATCCGCTCGGGGGCGAGGCCGTGGACGTCGGCAAGCCGGGCGGTCAGCTCCACGACACCGAGATCCGGGTAGCGGTTGCCGTTCGCGGCAGCCCGGGCGATCGCCTCCAGCACGGCGGGCGCCGGCGGTTCGGCGACCTCGTTGCTGGCCAGCTTGGTCGCCCCGGGGACGGTACGGCCCGGCACGTACGCCGGCAGGGTGTCCAGATCGGGACGGATCAGCGTCATGCGGGCAACGGTATCCCCCGGGGGTCGAAACGTCGGCGGTTGCTCTGGTTGAGTGAAGGCATGACCACGGGGACCCGCACCGAAGGCGTGCCGCTGACCGACGGGAGCGAGCTGCGACTGACGGTCGCCGAGCCGGACGGGCCGGCCCGCGGCGGCGTCGTCGTGCTCCAGGAGGCACGCGGGGTCACCGACTCCGTGCGGCTGCTGGTGACCGGGCTGGCCAGCGACGGCTGGCTGGCCGTCGCGCCGCACCTCTACCACCGCGACCACGCCGACGACCTCGGCTCCGGCACCGACACCGAGGTGGCCGCGCAGCTCGAGCGGCTCGAACCCGACCAGGTCATGGACGACTGCGAGACCGCGTTCGGCTGGCTGGCCGACTGCGGTGTCGAGGCCGACCGGATGGGCGTGCTCGGGTTCGACCTGGGCGGCACGGTGGCGCTGCACGTGGCCGCCAACCGCACCCTCGGTGCCGCGGTCACCGTCGCGGGGGAGGGGATCGAGCGCTCCCCGTCCCGCAGCGTCCCGGCGCTGGTCGAGACGGCCCCCGAGCTGACCTGCCCGTGGCTGGGGATCTACTCGGAGGCGACGGACAGCGCCGCGGTCGACCGGCTGCGCGGGGCGGCCGAGAAGTCCGGGGTGGCGACCGACGTCGTCGTCTACCCGTCGACCGGCTACCGGTTCGACGACGACCCCGACTCCGCGGCCGAGGCCTGGGCGCGGGTGCTCAACTGGTTCGACTCGCACCTGCGCTGACCCGGCTGCGCTGACCCGGCTGTGGCCGGGACCACTGAGAGAAGCGTGCGGAACGAACCTCAGCACTGGTGCGTGGCCGGTGCGGTCGGGGAAGCTGACCGCATGTCGTCAGCGCAGACCGTGACCGACCCGGACGTGCCCGAGCTGTTGTGGACTCCGGACCCGGAGCAGGTGCCGCACACCGAGATCGTCAAGTTCGCCACGTGGGCCCGTGACGAGCGGGGCGCGCCGGTCACCGACGTCAGCGACTACGCCCAGCTGCACGCCTGGTCGGTCTCGGACCTCGACGGCTTCTGGTCGGCGGTGGCCGAGTACTGCGGCGTGATCTTCCACGACCGGCCCACCGCGACGCTCGGCTCGCGCGACATGCCGGGTGCCGAGTGGTTCCCCGGCGCGACGCTGAACTACGCCGAGCATGCGCTGACCCCGGGGCCCGGCCGCGCCGACGACGACGTGGCCGTCGAGTTCGTCCGGGAGGACGGCCTGGAGCGGACCGTCACCCACCGCGAGCTGCGCGAGCAGGTCGGGCGGGCCCGCGCCGGGCTGGTCCGGGCCGGCGTCGGCCGCGGGGACCGGGTCGTCGCGCTCGCCCCGAACTCGGTCGAGACCCTGGTCGCGTTCCTGGCCACGGCCAGCCTGGGCGCAATCTGGTCGTCGTGCTCGCCGGACTTCGGTGCCCGTGCGGTGCACGACCGGTTCGCCCAGATCGAGCCCACCGTGCTGGTGGCGGTCGACGGCTACCGCTACAACGGCAAGGGCTTCGACATCCGCGCGAACGTGACCGCCCTGCAGGAGCAGATGTCGTCGCTGCGGCAGACCGTGCTCGTCGGGTACCTGGACGCGGACGCCACGCTGGACGGCACGACCCCGTGGAGCGAGTTCACCGCCGAACCGGGCCCGCTGGAGTTCACCCCGGTCCCGTTCGACCACCCGCTGTGGGTGCTCTACTCCTCCGGCACGACCGGGCTGCCGAAGGGCATCGTGCACGGCCACGGCGGCATCGTGCTCGAGCACCTCAAGGCGATGCGGCTGCAGCACGGGCTCGGGCCGGGGGAGCGGTTCTTCTGGTTCACCACCACCGGCTGGATGATGTGGAACTTCCTGGCCGGGGGGCTTCTCGTCGGGGCGACGATCGTGATGTTCGACGGCAGCCCCGGCCACCCCGACCTGAACGCGCTGTGGGCGCTGGCCGCGAGGCACCGGGTGTCGCTGTTCGGCGTGTCCGCGCCGTACGTGCAGTCCTGCATGAAGGCCGGCCTGCGCCCCGGCGACGAGCACGACCTCTCCGCGATGCGGGCGCTCGGCTCCACCGGCGCGCCGCTGTCGGTGGAGGGGTTCCGCTGGATCGGCGACGCGGCCGGGAAGCACATCCAGATCTGCTCGGTCTCCGGCGGCACCGACGTCTGCGCGGCGTTCCTGACCAGCGCCCCGACCGTCCCGGTCTGGCTGGGCGAGCTGTCCTGCGCGGCGCTCGGCGCCGACGTCCGGTCCTACGGCGAGGACGGCACCGACCTGCTCGACGACGTCGGCGAGCTGGTCATCACGACCCCGACGCCGTCGATGCCGGTGATGTTCTGGAACGACCCGGACGGCACCCGGCTTCGGGAGGCCTATTTCGAGGACTTCCCCGGGAAGTGGCGGCACGGCGACTGGGTCCGGCGGACGCCGCGCGACTCGTACGTGATCTACGGGCGGTCGGACTCGACGCTGAACCGCGGCGGCGTCCGGATGGGCACCGCGGACTTCTACTCGGTCGTCGAGACCGTCGACGGCGTCGCCGACTCCCTGGTGATCGACACCACCGCGCTGGGCGCCCGCGAGGAGGGCGCGCTGCTCTGCTTCCTGGTGCTCGACGACGGCGTGTCCCTCGACGACGTCGAGCCGACGCTGCGGACGCGGCTGCGCAAGGAGCTCTCGCCCCGGCACGTGCCGGACCGGTTCGTCGTGGTCGACTCGGTGCCGCGCACGCTCAACGGCAAGAAGTGCGAGGTACCGGTCAAGAAGATCCTCTCCGGGACGGCGCCGGAGAAGGCCGTCTCGGCCGGGGCGCTGCAGAACCCGGACTCGCTGGCCCCGTTCGTGGAGCTCGCGGGGACCTGAGGGGGCGCGCCGGGGTCCCGTGTGCGAGGGGACCCCGGTGGGGAACCGGTTGAGGCGCCGTGTACTGTTGTCCCCGCTGGTGGCCGTGAGGCACCGGGGAGGCTTCGCCTAGTCTGGTCTATGGCGCCGCACTGCTAATGCGGTTTGGGGTTACCCCCCATCCCGGGTTCAAATCCCGGAGCCTCCGCGCCGGCACGGCGGGCCTCACGGGGCCCCGCCGGTCGACAACTGAAGAACGCGCATGCGCCCGTAGCTCAACGGATAGAGCATCTGACTACGGATCAGAAGGTTAGGGGTTCGAATCCCTTCGGGCGCGCACTACAGCCCCCGGCCTCCGCCCGGCCGGTCGGGGTCGGCAAGGCTCAGGCTCGCGTCGCCCGACGGCTTCCCCTGGACGGAGTGCGGGCTGCCGCACGTGTATCCCCGGCACCGCTCCGCGTGGCCCACCATGCGAGGCCGGCGACGGTATAGATCGCAGGCAGCGCGATCACGCTGACCGGGCCGAGCGCCGCGACCAGTCCCGAGCTCACGACCACGACGGGAATCGCCACCGCGGCGGTCCGCACCGCGACCGCCACCCCCCGGCCCGGGTCCGCCGCGACGAACCCGGCGCCGACCCCGGCCAACCCGCCGACGAACAGGCCCAGCCCCACCTCGACGACCAGCGCGGCCGGCGGTACGGCGGTCGCCGCGACGAGCATCAGGACCAGCACCAGCGGGGCGACGACCCGGTCGCCGAGCGCGGCGGCGATCCGCGTCCCACCCGCCCGGCCGCCCGCCGGGGTGACGGGGGTCCGACCTGGTACCGGCGGCGCAGGCTGCGTGTCGCCGGCGCTGCTGAGAATCGTGACGTCCTGCCGGCGAACCTCCAGGCGGCCGCACCGGCATCGGTGGTAGCTGACCAGCCCCTCGCTGGTGCGGTGACGGGAGACCTCGTGCAGGGCGCAGATCGTGTGCATGCGACCAGCGTGACCCCGTCCAAGCAGCAGGTCCATTTCACATTCGTGGAGAAGAACGTCTATTCTGACTTCATGATGGATCGCCGGATCCAGGTCCTGCGCGTGGTCCACGCGCTCGGCACGATCACCGCGGCCGCCACCTCGCTGCACCTGACCCCGTCCGCGGTCTCCCAGCAGCTCCGTGGGCTCGCCCAGGAACTCGGCGTCCCCCTGCTCGAACCCGACGGTCGCCGCGTCCGGCTCACCCCGGCCGCGCACGTCCTGCTCCGCCACGCCGACGACCTGGCCGCCGGCTGGGAACGCGCCCGGGCCGAACTGCAGTCCGACGCCGATCTGGCCGGTGGTCCGCTGCGGCTGGCCGGGTTCCCGTCCAGCCTGGACCTGCTCGTCCTGCCGACCGCCCGCCGCCTGCGACGGACCCACCCCCGACTGGAGGTGCGCATCACGCAGGTGGAATCGGCCGAGGCGTTCCCGCGGCTGCTGACCGAACAGCTCGACCTCGCCGTCACCCTGCCCACCCGGACCGGCCCGAGCGTCGACGACACCCGCTACGAACAGGTCCACCTGCTCGACGACCCGCTCGACCTGATCGTCCCCGCCGACCATCCCCTGGCCGGCCAGGCCGGCGCCACCCTGGACGACGTCGCCCACGAACCGTGGGTGCTCGCCGCACCCGGCAGCTGCGACCAGCACGACCTCGTCACCGCCGCCTGCCTCACCGCCGGATTCAGCCCCCGGATCGCCCACGAGGTGACCGACTGGCCACTCGTCGCGGCGATGGTCGGCCACGGCTTCGGCATCTCCCTCAAACCCCGGCTGGTACCCACACCGTCCGAACCCGCGCTCCGGGTGATCCCGCTGCGCGGCCCCGGCATCCCGCACCGGCGCCTGTTCGCCAGCCTGCGCCGCGGCAGCCGCGACCACCCTCGTATCGCCCTCGGCCTGCAGGCTCTCCGGCACACCGCTCACACCGGGCCCGTCGACGATTCCCCGGTCCTGCAGACAGCATGATCGTTCTTCCTCGGGAGCCCACCGCCACCGGCGACGCGGCCTCCCATGGCAGCGATGATCATGATGTCGGCCGCCCCACCCGGCTTCCGGTCGACGAGCCGCCCGAGGCGACCGGCCGACCTGCCCGTGCGGGCCGGCGGGGTTCGGCACAGCCGCCTCGACCACGTGCTCGCCCGCGACCGATCCGGACCGAAGGAGCACCACGATGGAACAGTTCGACTACACGGCCTGGCCGGCCCGCATCGTCTTCGGTCACGGCACGCTGGACCGGACGGCCGACGAGGTGAGCCGGCTCGGCCGCTCCCGCGTCCTGCTGCTCGCGAGCCCGGAGCTCGCCGCGGCCGGCGACCGCGTCGGGAAGGTGCTCGGCGGGCTCCTCGCCGGGCGCTTCGACGGTGCCACCATGCACACCCCGGTCGAGGTCACCGACCGTGCGCTGGCCGAGCTGACGCGGCTCGACGCCGACTGCGTGGTCGCCGTCGGTGGCGGCTCGACGACCGGGCTGTCCAAGGCACTCGCCGCCCGCACCGGGGTCGATCAGGTCGTCCTGCCCACCACCTACGCCGGCTCCGAGGTGACACCGGTGCTGGGGGAGACCGCCGGTGGGGTCAAGACCACGCGCTCCGACCCGGCGATCCTGCCCGAGACGGTGATCTACGACGTCGAGCTGTCGGCCGGGCTGCCTCGCGCACTCGCCGTCACCAGCGCGGTGAACGCGATGGCGCACGCCGTCGAGGCGCTCTACTCGCCGCAGGCCAACCCGGTCGTCGACGGCATGGCGCTCGACGCGATCGAGCACCTGGCCCGGGGCCTGCGCGCGCTCGCCGACCGGACCGACGACCGCGACGTGCGCGCGGACCTCCTGCGCGGCGCCTGGCTCGCCGGGACCTGCCTCGGCTCGGTCGGGATGGGCCTCCATCACAAGCTCTGCCACACCCTGGGGGGCAGCTTCGACCTGCCGCACGCCCCCACCCACACCGTCGTCCTCCCGTACGCCATGGCCTACAACGCGGCCGCGACGCCGGACGTGATGGAGCGGATCGCCCGGCGGCTGGGGGTGACCGACGCCCCGGGCGCGGTGTACGACCTGGTCGCGGCGGCGGGCGGCCCCACCTCGCTGCGGCAGATCGGGATGTCCGAGGACGGGCTCGACCGGGCCGCCGAGCTGGCGACGGCGAGCCCGTACCCGAACCCCGAGCCGGTGACCCGGGACGGCATCCGGGCCCTCCTGGGCCGGGCGCTCGACGGTGAGCGGCCAGGAGCCGAACCGGGCGTCGAGGCCGCGATCCGTACGCTCACCGGCCAGGTCGTGCGGTCGTTCGACGACGCGTCCCGGCCGCGGCTCGCCGCGCTGATGCAGGACCTGGCGCGCCGGCTGCACGAGTTCGCCGTCGACAACGACCTCACGCAGGAGGAGTGGCAGGCCGGGATCGACTTCCTGACCCGGGCCGGGCACATCACCACCGACACCCGGCAGGAGTTCGTGCTCCTGTCCGACACGCTCGGGCTGTCCAGCGTCGTCGACCTGCTCACCAACTCACGTACGCCGGAGGCGACCTCGTCGGCCGTGCTCGGCCCCTTCTACGTCGACGGGCCGCCGGAGCTGCCCCAGGGCACCGACATCTCGGCCGGCCTGCCGGGCACCCCCCTGTACGTCGACGTGTCCGTCACCGGCACCGGTGGGCAGCCGGTGGCCGGCGCGGTCGTCGACGTCTGGCAGTCCAACGAGGACGGCTTCTACGACGTCCAGCTGCCCGACCTCGACGGACCGGTGCTCCGCGGCCGCCTGCGCACCGACGCCGGCGGGCACCTGACCTTCCGGTCGATCCTCCCCTCCGAGTACCCGATCCCGGCCGACGGGCCGGTCGGCGAGCTCCTGACGGCCACCGGCCGGCACCCCTACCGGGCGCCGCACCTGCACTTCCTCCTCGCCGCCGAGGGACACCGCCAGTTGATCACCCAGCTGTTCGTGCGCGGCGGCAGCTACCTCGACTCCGACGCCGTCTTCGGCGTGAAGGACGACCTGATCGTCGACTTCGCGCCCCGCACCGGGCCGATGCCCGACGGCACGGACACCGGCGGGGAGTGGCGGCACCTGCAGTTCACGTTCCGGCTGCAACCGGACACATGAGATGGACCGGCCGTCCGGAGAGGAATCCGCACCGCGGCACCGGCACCCGGCCGGCGACCGGTCAGCCGCGCGGGCCACCGGCCACGTACAGGACCTGGCCGGACACGAACCCGGAGCGCCGGTCCACGAAGAACGAGACCGCCTGGGCGATGTCGTCGACCTGGCCGGCGCGCTGCACGGGGATCGCCTTCGCGCGGTCCTGGACGTACTGCTCCCAGGGGACGCCGATGCGCTCGGCGGTCGCGCGGGTCATGTCGCTGGCGATGAACCCGGGGGCGATGCAGTTGGCGGTCACGCCGAACTTCCCGAGCTCGATCGCGAGCGTCTTGGTGAAGCCCTGCAGGCCGGCCTTGGCCGTGGAGTAGTTCGCCTGTCCGCGGTTGCCGAGGGCCGAGGTCGAGGACAGGTTCACGATGCGGCCCCACTCGGCGTCGACCATGTGGTGCTGCACCGCGCGCGTCATCAGGAACGCTCCGCGCAGGTGGACGCCCATCACGGCGTCCCAGTCGGCGTCGGCCATCTTGAACAGCAGGTTGTCCCGGGTGATGCCGGCGTTGTTCACCAGGACGGTCGGTGGCCCGAGCTCGCGGGCGATCCGGGCCACGGCACCGGTGACGGCGTCGGTGTCCGAGACGTCGGCGCCGACGCCGACGGCGACGCCGCCCCGGGTGGCGATGGTGTCGGCGGTGGCCTTGGCGGCCCGCTCGTCGAGGTCGAGGACCGCGACGTGCAGGCCGTCGTCGGCGAGGCGTCGCGCGGTGGCGGCGCCGATGCCGCGGGCAGCACCGGTGACGACGGCGACGGTGGGGGACGGTTCAGGCACGGGTGGACTCCACGGTGTCGGTGAGGGCGTCCTCGTCGAGCCCGAGCTCGGCGAGGATCGTGCGGGTGTGCTCGCCGAGCGCGGGCACCGTGCCCATGGGCAGCTCGACGTCGCGGAAGGTCATCGGTGGGAGGACCCCGCGCACGGCGCCGGCCTCGGTGGCGACGGTGCGCCAGCGGTCGCGCTCGCGCAGCTGCGGGTGCTCGACGAGTTCGGCGGTGCCGTTGACCTGGGCGGCCGGGATCCCGGCCGCGGCCAGGCGTTCGTCGAGCTCGGTCGTGTCCCAGCGGACGGTGTGCCCGGCGACGGCGGCGTCGCAGGCGGTCCGGTTCCGGACGCGGGCGACGTTCGTGGCGAAGCGGGGGTCGTCGGCGAGCCCGGGGTCGGCGAAGACGTCGGTGACCAGCATGCGCCAGCCGCGGTCGTTCTGGACGCCGATGAGGATCTCGCCGTCGGCGGTGGGGTAGGTGTCGTAGGGCGCGATCGCTGCGTGGCTCAGCCCCATGCGCGGGACCTGGGTCCCGCCGTAGAGCTGCATGTACAGCGGGTGGCCCATCCACTCGACGGCGGCGTCGAACATGGACACGTCCACGGTCGCGCCCTCGCCGCTGCGTTCCCGGCGCAGCAGGGCGCCGAGCGCCGACACGGCGGAGTAGAGCCCCGCGGCGATGTCGGCGTTGGGCACCCCGGTCTTGACCGGGGTGTCCGGGGTCCCGGTGACCGAGACCATGCCCGACTCGGCCTGCACGAGCATGTCGTAGGCCTTGCGGTCCCGGCGCGGCCCGCTGCTGCCGTAGCCCGAGATGTTGACCACGACCAGGCGCGGGTCCGCCGCGCGCAGCGTGTCGGCGTCGAGCCCGAGACGTTCGACGACACCGGGGGCGGTGTTGTGCAGGAACACGTCCGAGCGTCCGATGAGCTCGCGCACCACCCGGATGCCGGGCGCGGACTTCAGGTCGACGGCCAGGGACTCCTTGCCGCGGTTGAGCCACACGAAGTGGGTGGCCAGGCCGTGCACGGCGGTGTCGTAGTGGCGGGCGAAGTCGCCCTCGCCCGGGCGTTCGATCTTGATGACGCGCGCCCCGAGGTCGGCCAGGTGCCGGGTGGCGATCGGTCCGGCGACGGCCTGTTCGAGGGCGACGACGGTGTAGCCGGCCAGGGGGAGGGTCACGAGCCGGCCACCGCCTGCTTGACGAGCCCGCCGCCGATGATGAGCCGCTGGATCTCGCTGGTGCCCTCGTAGAGGCGCAGCAGCCGGACGTCGCGGTAGATCCGCTCGACCGGGACCTCGCGCATGTAGCCGGCGCCGCCGTGGACCTGCACGGCCAGGTCGGCGACCCGGCCGACCATCTCGGTGCAGAACAGCTTCGCCGCCGACGGCGCGATCCGCCGGTCCGTGCCGTCGACGTAGGCGCGGGCGGCGTCGCGGACCATGGCGCGCCCGGCGAACACCCCGGTCTGCATGTCGGCGAGGTGGGCCTGGACGAGCTGGAAGTCGCCGAGCCGCTGCCCGCCCTGGGTGTTCTGGACGGCGTAGGAGACCGACTCGTCGAGTGCCCGCTGCGCGGTGCCGACGGCCAGTCCGGCGATGTGCACCCGGCCGCGGGCGAGCGAGGTCATCGCGGCCTTGTAGCCGGCCGCGGGGTCGCCGCCGACGAGTGCGTCGGCCGGCACCCGCACGCCGTCGAAGTGCACGTCGGAGGTGGTGGACCCCTCCTGGCCCATCTTGGCGTCCTTCGGGCCGACGGTGACCCCGGGGGTGTCGGCGGGTACCAGGAACACCGCGATGCCGGGGTTGCCCGGTTCCGGGTCGGCGTAGCGGGCGAAGACCACGAACAGGCTCGCCGAGGGCGCGTTGGTGATGAACTGCTTCTGGCCGTCGATCACCCATCCGGCGTCGTCGCCGGAGCCGTCGCGGCGGGCGCGGGTGCGCAGGCCGGCCGGGTTCGAGCCGGCGCCGGGTTCGGTCAGGGCGAACGAGGCGACCACCTCGCCGGAGGCGATGCGCTCGAGCCACTGCTTCTTCTGGGTGTCGGTGCCGAATCCGACCAGCACCTGGCCGGCGATGCCGTTGCTGGTGCCGAACATCGAGCGCAGGGCCAGCGTGGTGTAGCCGAACTCCATCGCCAGCTCGACGTCCTGGGTCAGGTCGAGCCCGATCCCGCCCCACTGCGCGGGGATCGCGTAGCCGAACAGGCCCATCTCGGCGGCCGCCGCGCGCAGGTCGTCGGGGATCCGGTCGGTGCGCATGATCTCGTTCTCGCGGGGCACGACCGTGGACCGGATGAAGTCGCGGACCTGCCGGCGGATGAACTCGAAGTCCTCGGCAGACACCTCGGACGTCGACGACGCTGTCTGGCTCATGTCCCGATCGTCCGGCGAAATCCATCGCCTGTCCAATACCAGTCTCTGGCATATTGATTCGGTCGAGGCATCAAAGGATGGTGGGTGTGGACACGCAGAAGCTTCAGGTGTTCGTCGCGGTCGCCGAGGAGCTGCACTTCGGGCGGGCGGCCGCGCGGCTGCACCTGGCGCAGCCGCACCTCAGCCGGACCGTACGGGCGCTGGAGACCGAGCTCGGCGCCGAGATGTTCCGGCGCACCACGCGCCGCGTCGAGCTGACCCCGGCCGGCCTCGCACTCCTCCCGCACGCCCGCGCCCTGCTCACCCGCACGGACGAGGCGCGGGCCGCGGTCACCGCCGCCAGGGACGGGCGCAGTGGCCGGGTCCGGATCTCCTTCGCGGGCCCGTCGGCGCACGCCGCGGTGGGCCAGCTCGCCCGCGCGGTGCGGGAGCAGCACCCGCTCGTCGACCTCGAGTTCCTGCCCGGCCGCTACGGCGCGACCGCGCTCACCGAGCTGCTCGACGGGGACGCCGACCTGGCGCTCGCCCGGTTCGTGCGGCCGCCGGTCGGCGTGGCGAGCCGTGTCGTCGCCCGCGAGCGGTGCGTGGTCGCGGTGCCGACCGGGCACCGGCTCGCCCGGGCCACGACGGTCTCCATCGGCGACTTCCGCGACGAGCCGCTGGTTGCCTTCCCGGAGTCGTTCGGCTCCGCGGTGCGGGCCACCCTCGTCGAGCAGTGTCACGCCGCCGGGTTCGCGCCCCGGTTCGCCCAGACCGCCCCCGATTCGTGGACCTGCATGGCGCTGGTCTCGGCGGGGGTCGGTCTGCACTTCACCACGGCGAGCGCGGTCACCCACCTCCCGCTCGACGGCGTGTGCGTCCAGGAGATCAGCGACCCGCTCCCGCCGATCGACGTCGTCCTCGCGTGGCGGCACGACGACGAGTCGGCCGTCCTGCGCCGGGTCCTGCAGACCTCGGACGAGGTGCTGCCGGGGGCCGGAACGGCGTCGGTCAGACCGGGGACATCGGCGCGGTGAGCGACTCGTCGTCGTGATGTGCCGGGAGCGTCGTGACCTGTTCGGCGGAGGTCTCGACCACCCGCGGAGCGGGGTTGCGGTTGACCAGCAGGCGGAAGACGTCGGGGCGGGAGTAGTGGCCGACCGGGTCGGCCGCGGACTTGGCGATGGCGATGAGCGCGGGGTCGAGGTCGGCGAACAGGAGGCCTTCCTCGTCCTCGGCGAGCGGGGTGGCGAGCTCGGAGCCCTCGGGGCCGTAGATGCGGGCGAAGCCGCCGCCGGTGCGCAGGAGCTGCTTTTTCGTGTCGGTGTCGCAGAACAGCTCCTGGCCGGCCCGGCCGACCGTCGAGCAGGGCGCGACGACGAAGGTCTGTCCCTCGACGGCGTACATGAGGCTGGCCGCGGTGTTGACCGTCGGGCCGAGTGCCTGGGCGGCGCTGCGGTAGACCGAGAAGCTGGGCCAGGACGCGACGTGGATCTGTTCGCCGAGGCTGTACATGGCGTACTTGGTCAGCGGCTGGAAGTGCTCCCAGCAGTTGAGCCCGCCGAGCTTGCCCAGCGTGGTGTCGTGGACCTGCAGGTCGCTGCCGTCACCTTCGCCGTAGACCGAGCGTTCGACGTGGGTGGGCTTGAGCTTGCGGCGCACCGCGATGAGCTCGCCGGTGTCGGAGATGAACGCCTGTGCCATGTAGAGGCTGCCCCCGGCCCGTTCGCTGAAGCCGAGCACGACGTGGATGCGGTGCTGCGCGGCGGCCCGCCGGATGCGGTCCATCTCGGCGCCGTCGCGGGTCATCGAGTTGGCGGCGTAGCGGGGCACGAACTGCATACCCGCGGCCGGTGAGTCGAGCCAGATCCACCACGGGTAGCCGGGGACGAACGTCTCTCCGAAGCCGACGAGCTGCGCGCCCCGGGCTGCGGCCTGTCCGATGAGGTCGACGACCTTGTCGACGCCGGCGGCGAGGTCGAACCACGCGGGCTCGGCCTGCACGGCAGCCACTCGAACGGTCTTGTCCATGGGTCCTCCTTGACGCCCGGCTGTTGCCCGATGGCCCCGATGATCGAGCAGGAGTGGGCGTCCCGGCTGACCGGCCGTTCCTCGGCGGCTGACCGGACGTGCCAGCTCGGCCGTGACCGGGCGTCAGTGGCCCGGATCGGGTCCGGTTCCGCTCCGGTAGCCGCCGGGGCTGTGGCCGGTGGCCGCCCGGAAGGCCCGGTAGAAGCCCGACTCGCTGTCGAAGCCGCAGGCTGCCGCGATCGCGCCGACCGGGCGTGACCGGTCCTGCATCAGGAGCTGTTTCGCGCGCTCGATGCGCATCCGGCGCAGCCGCGTGGCGACCCCCTCGTGGCCGACGAGGCGATAGAGGGTGCTGCGCGAGACCCCGCATCCGGCGGCGATCGAGCCGGCGTTCAGTGCCGGGTCGTCGAGATGGCGTCGCAGGAACGAGTCGACGCGTTCGCGCAGTAACGCGTCGTGTGCGTCCGGTGTGGATCCGGTGCCGGGCAAGCAGGCGCCGGCGGCGAGCAGGCCGAGGGCGTGCGGCAGGAGCGTGGCGGCGGCCGAGGGTGAGTTCCGTGCCGTGTCGGTCAGCGAGACGAAGAACGTGGAGATCACCGCCCCCGGATCGCCCCGGCCGAGGCGTCGTGCGGTGAGCACCCGGGTGTCGGTCAGCGCCAGCTCGGGTTTGGGGACCATCACGACGAGCTGGCGGAACGGGTCGTCGAAGTGCAGGACATAGGGCCGGGTGCTGTCGTAGAACGCCATGTCACCGGGTCCGAGGAGGGCGGTCCGGCCGTCCTGCTCGACCCGGCCGCGCCCGGCGAGCTGGATGCTGGCCAGCAGGAACTCGCCCTCACCCGCCGCGACCAGCGACCGCGTGCGTCGCACGTGCTGGCTGCCGGCGGTGACGGTCGACAGCTCCAGGGGGCCGACCGGGAGGTGCTCGATGCGTCCCCGGAACCCGTGCTCGTCGATCGGCTCCGCGGCCAGGCGCACGAACGCCGCACAGATGACCTCACGCCAGTACGCGAAGGCCTCGTCGTCCGCGACCGTCGACGTGCTGAGCTCGGCGTAGGAGCGGTGATCGAGGACCGCGCGCATGCCACGAACCTCCTCGGCGAGGGGCAGCCCGGACGACGGCCAGCCTGCCAGCCCGGGGGTGCGCTGCCCAGCGTCGTCCCCTTCGGGCTGCCGGGACCTGCCGCGGCGTCCGCGGGTCGCAACGGCCGACCGACCCTCGCGCCCGGCGCTACGCTCCCGGGATGGACCCGACCGGGATCCTGCGTCAGACCCCGATCTTCCGTGACCTGTCGGTACAGGACATCGCGGAGCTGCTGCCCGATGTGCGCCGGCACACCTACGGTCGCGGCCGGTCGCTCTGGTTCGAGGGCGACCGCGCCGACGACCTGGTGATCGTGGCGGAGGGCCAGCTCAAGGCGCACCGCGTCAGCGTCGACGGCCGGGAGGTGATCATGGCGGTCTTCCCGGCCGTGAGCATGACCGGCGAGGTCGGGCTGTTCCACCCGAGGGGTACCCGGTGGCTCGGCCTGACCGCCATGACGGCCAGCACCTGCCTGCTGATCCGGAGGGCGCCGCTGCTGGCGTTCATGTCCCGGCACCCCGCGGCCATGCAGCGGATGCTGGAGCAGCTGAGCATCACCGCCGTGCGAGCGGCCTACCTGTTCAGTGACGTCGCGTTCGGCAGGATCGGCAAGAGGGTCGCCGGCCTGCTGCTCTCCCTGCTCGACGAGTACGGCGAGGTGACCCCCGACGGGGTGCGGCTCCGGTTCCGGTTGTCGCAGGGCGAGCTCGCCGCGCACGTGGCGGCCACCCGGGAGAACGTCAACCGCGCCCTGTCGACGCTGATCGGGGCCGGCGTCATCAGCCAGCGCGACGGCCACTTCTACATCCGTGACCGGACCGCACTCGAACGGGCGGCGCAGACCACCGACGCGGGCCTGTGACGTGCAGCACTGCCGGCCGGGGCGGCCGGGAGCACCGTCCTGGCATGACCCAGACATCAGCACCCCGGAGCACGGTCCGCGGCACGGACCTCGGACCGCTCCGCGCCGGCTTCGCCGGCGAGATCCTGACCCGCGCCGACGGCGAGCGGTACGACGAGGCCCGGGCCGTCTTCAACGCGATGTTCGACCGCCGCCCGGCGGTCATCGCCCGGGCCACCTGCGACGGTGACGTCGTCGCGGCGCTGCTGTTCGCCCAGTCCGAGCGGCTACCGGTCGCCGTCCGCGCGGGCGGCCACTCGGCGGCCGGCTACTCCGCGATCGACGACGGCCTGCTGCTCGACCTGCGGCCCATGAAGGAGATATCCGTCGACCCGGTGGCCCGGCGCGTGCGGGTGGGCCCGGGCGTGACGTGGGGCGAGCTCGACCGGGCCACCCAGGAGCACGGTCTGGCCACGACCGGCGGCCGGATGACCACCACCGGGGTCGCCGGCTTCGTGCTCGGCAGCGGCAGCGGCTGGCTCGAACGGATGCACGGGTTCGCCTGCGACAACCTGGTCTCCGCCCGGGTGGTCACCGCGGACGGCCGGATCGTGACGGCGAGCGAGAACGAGCACCCCGAGCTGTTCTGGGGCCTGCGCGGCGGCGGTGGGAACTTCGGCGTCGTGACCGAGTTCGAGCTGTGCCTGCACCCGGTCGGCCCCACCATCTACGGCGGCATGCTCATGTACCCGCGCGAGCACGCGGCCGACGTCTGCCGCCACTTCCGCGACGTCATGCAGGAGGCACCACGGGAGGTCGCCGGTGGGGCGATCCTCATGACGGCGCCGCCGGCACCGTTCGTGCCCCCCACCCTCCGTGGCCGACCGGCGGTCACCGTCATCACGGCCTACTTCGGGGACCTCGACCACGGCCCGGAGGCGCTGGCCGCGCTGCGGGGGCACGGCAGCCCGGTGGTCGACACCGTCGGGCCGATGCCCTACCTGGCGCTGCAGGCGCTCACCGATCCCGGCAACCCGCCGGGGCGGCGCAACTACTGGACCTCGGACCTGTTCACGGACCTGCCCGACGAGGCGATCGCCGCGGCCGTCGACCGGGCGAACGCGGCGACCTCCCCGGCCAGCGTCACGATCCTGGCGCCCTACGGCGGTGCCGTGGCCGACGTGGCCGAGGACGCCGTCCCGGTCGGCGGCCGGTCGGCGCGCTGGTTCTACCACTGCTACGGGATCTGGACCGGGGGCGACGACCGGGACCACGTCGGGTGGGTCAAGGACACCTCCGCGGCCCTGCGCCCGTGGACGGCCGCGGGGATGGCGCTCAACTTCTTCTCCCAGGTCGACGACGATCGGGTGCGCCGCACCTTCGGCGCGGACAAGTACCGGCGGCTGGTCGCGGTGAAGGACGAGTACGACCCGGGCAACGTATTCCGCATGAACCAGAACGTGCGCCCGTCCGGGCGGAGGGCGTGACCTGACCGGTCCGTCGGCGGGACGGCGGGAGCCGTCACGTCGACGGCCGGTGGGTGGGCTGGTGCTCCCGCGCCGGCGGTGCCGTCAGGGCGGCCGCCGCCTGCAGCGCGGCTGCCGCACCCGCCGTCACCTCGTGGATGATCTCGGCGGCGGGACGGACGTCGTGCACGAGCCCGACGGTCTGGCCGGCGAACGGCAGGTACTCGTCGCCGCGGCCGCGGGCGACGGCTCCGAGGAACTCGGCGCCGACCGCCGCCCCGTCCACGGTCCCGGGGCGGTCGGCGAGCGCGTCGACGAGCGGGGTGCGGAGCGCCCGCGGCCGGTGGGGCGGTGCGCCGGGCCTGGTGTAGGGCGGCATGATCAGATCGTCGTTGGCCACCTTGACCGCGTCGAGCGCGTCGGCCTCCACGATCCGGCGCTTCCAGTCGGCGTGCACCGCCATCTCGGTGGAGGCGAGGAAACGGGTCCCCATGCAGACTCCCGAGGCACCCATGGCCAGTGCGGCCGCCAGCCCGCGCCCGTCGGCGACCCCACCGGCCAGCACCACGGGAACGTCCCCGGCGAGGTCGAGCACCTGCGCGAGCAGCACCATGCCGGCGACCGAGCCGCTGTGCCCGCCGGCCTCACCGCCCTGCGCGACGATCACGTCCGCGCCGGCGCGCAGGGCCTCCTCCGCCTGGGCGCGGTGCATGACCTGCTGAACCCAGAGGATGCCGCGTTCGTGCGCGCGGGCGACGAGATCCGGGCAGACCAGCTGGTGGAAGCTGATCACGTCCGGCCGGAAGGCCAGCGTGGCGTCGAACGCCTCCTCGTCGAACGGCCGCACCGCATGGTTGACGGCGAAGGGCCGGTCGGTGAGGTCACGCAGCCGGGACCACCGCTCCCGGAGGACGGGCAGCGGCGCCGCGGCGGTGCCGAGGCTGCCCAGCCCACCGGCCGAGCACACGGCCGCGGCGAGCTCGACCTCGGGCCAGGGGCCGAACGGCGCGCAGAGGATCGGGACCTCGATGCGGAGCAGGTCGCAGAGCCTGGTGTGCAACATCTGGTTCTCCCTGGGTGGGTGGGTCCATCCTGTGCCGGTGACGATGCCCGCGGGGGACGCGGTCGGCGCCGTGGAGCCACCACGGGATTTCGCCGGTGCGACCACAGGAATCGGGGGCGCCCTGTGTGAGCGCCGGGCCGAGCTCGCCGCGCTCGCTGAGCTGGTCGAGGCCGCTGCGACCGCCGGTGCCGGTGGCACGGTCGTCGTCCAGGGCATGCCGGGTATCGGGAAGACCGTGCTGGCGGACCGGCTGGCCGCCCTGGCCGGGGCCGCCGGGATGGAGGTCCTGGTGGCTCGGGGCGGTGTCGCCGAGTCCGGGGCCGCGTTCGGCGTCGTGCGTCAGCTGCTGGCCCACCGGGTGGGTGCCGCGCCGGCGGCCGAACGGGAGGCGTTGCTGGGCGGCGCGGCCGGCTGGGGAACGGATGCGCTCGGCCTGACACCGGCCGATCCGGGGCGGGACGACGCCGCGCGCAGGCTGGGCCTGTACTGGTTGTGTGCCGGTCTGGCCGAGCGCGCCCCGCTGCTGCTCGTCGTCGACGACGCGCACTGGGCCGATCCGCCGTCGCTGGAGTTCCTCGCCTACCTCGCGCACCGCGTGTGCGACCTGCCCGTGGTCCTCGGTGTCACGGCGCGGGACGCGCCCGCCACCGACGCGCTGCGCCGGCTCGCCGGCGCGCCCCGGGCCCGCGTGCTGCGTCCGGCGCCCCTGTCCGAGGCCGCGGTCGCCGAGCTGATGCGCCGCCGCGGCCCAGCCGAGCCGGCACCGGGTGAGGTGGCCGACTGGTACCGCCTGACCGGCGGGAACCCCCTGCTGGTCACCGAGCTCCTCGCCGGTGGGCGGCCCGCGGCCCGGCTCGAAGGCTGGGTTGCGACCCAGCTCGCCGCACTGGGTCAGCACGCGCGGGTGCTCGCCGAGGCCTGCTCGGTGCTCGACGACGGTGCATCGCTGGCCCTCGCCGCCGAGCTCGCCGGGCTGTCCGGGGACGACGCGCTCGGCGCCGCGGGAGAGCTGCTCACGGCGGCGCTGCTCGCCGAGGCCGCCCCGGCGCGGTTCCGGCACCCGCTGGTACGGGAGGCCGTCGCGGCGACCGTGCCTCCGGCCCGGGCCATGCAGTTGCACCGCGCCGCCGCCCGCTGCCTCGCCCGGGACGGGGCTGAGCCCGGTGTGGTGGCCCACCACCTGCTGGCGGTGCCGCCACTGGGCGACCCCGCCGTACCCGCCCTGCTGCTCGACGCCGCGCGTGACGCCGCGGCGCACGGCGACGTCGCGGCGGTCCGGGCCCGTGTGGCCCGCGCACTCGCCGAGCCGCCCACCCCAGGACAGCGGGCCGAGCTGCTGATCCTGGACGGGCGGGCCGCGGTGGCGCAGGGCGCGCTCACCGATGCAGCGGCCGCGCTGCGCGAGGCGCTGACGCTGGCCACCGACCTGGCCACGCGCCGCACCGCGCTGCGGGACCTGGTGGGGGCCCTGCTCACCGGCGACCGGCTCGCCGAGACCGCGACCGAGATCGACGGCGAGCTGGCGGCCCTCGCCGCTGCGGATCCGGAGCAGGCCCTGGCCGTGGAGGCGGAGATCCTCTCGGCCTCCCGGCATTCGATCGCCGTCGGCGTGTGGCGGGCCGACCGGCTCCGGCGCTTCTCCGGGCGGCTCACGGGGGCCACCGCCGGTGAGCGGCTGCTGCTGGCCAACCTCGGTACCCAGGTCGCGCTGGACGGGGGGAGCGCCGAGGCCGCGGCCGACCTGGCCGCGCGCGCCGCCGCCGGAGGTGCCCTGGTCGGTGAGCAGACCGCGGACGCGCTGGCCGTCTACCAGGTGGTGTGGGTGCTGCTGCAGGCCGAGCGCTGGGCGGCCGCCGCCCGGCTGCTCGACGTGGCCCACGAGGACGCGGCGAGGCGTGGCTCCGCGGTCGGGTTCGTACTGGCCTCGCTGTTCCGCTCCTATCTGGACCTGATGTGCGGTGATCTGCGGGCGGCGGAGGAACACGCCGGCTCGGCGCTCGCGGCGGCCACCACGCTCCCCGACCCGATGTTCCACGTGCCGGCCGTCGTCGCCGGCGTACTGGACGTGCACCGTGAGCGGGGTGGGCTCGCCGACGCCGAGCGGCTCGCCCGGGGGTATCCGCCCGCGGCCGCGCTGCCGGACTCCACGCCGTACCGGCTCCTGCTGTACGGCCGCGGGCTGCTCCGGCTGGCCGCCGGGCGGCCGGTGGACGCGCTCGCCGACCTCGCCGAGTTCGACCGGCGCGAGGAGTCCTGTCACGTCCTGGCCACGCCGGGCACTCCCCGGCACGTCGCGCTCGCGCATGCCCACGCCGCCGTCGGCGACCGGGCCGAGGCCCTCCGTTGCGCCCGCGCGGCGACCGCCGCCGCGGACGCCTGGGGTACCGGTGGCGCGCGGGCGCGGGCGCTGCACGCCGTCGCCGCCGCCCAGCCGCCGGGTGACGCCGTCGGCACGTTGCGGGAAGCCCTCGCCGTGGGGCCCCTGGTGTCGGACGCCGGCTGGATCCGCCACGACCTGGGTGTCGCGTCGGCGCGCCTCGGCCGGCGTTCGGAGGCGGGGGTGGAACTGCGCGCGGCGCTGGACGTGGCGCATCGCACCGGTGCCGGCCGGCTGGAGGAGCAGGCCAGGACACGCCTCGTCGAGCTCGGGTACCGGCCGCGGCGCGCCGCCCTGACCGGCGCGGACGCGCTCACCGGCGCGGAGCGGCGGGTCGCCGGGCTCGCGGCGGCGGGGCACGGCAACCGGGAGATCGCGCAGGCGCTGTTCGTCACCCGGCGCACCGTCGAGACCCACCTGACGTCCGCCTACCGCAAGCTCGGCGTCCGCTCCCGCAGCGGGCTGGCTGCGGCGCTGCCCGAGGACCGCGGGGCCTAGGGAGTGTCGCGGCGACGGGAACCCGCCGCTGTCGATTCCGCCGCCGGCTGCGCGTCGGTAGACATGAGAGCCCATCCTCCGCGGGCTCGACGAGGAGAGGACGGACCGATGTCGAAGTACGTGATCCTCATCTACGAGGACGAGCAGGCGTGGGCGGCCACCAGCGAGGACGAGGCCGGCCGGATCCTGGACCGGCACGCCGCGTTCGGCGAGCGCCACCGCGCGTCGCTGGTCGGCGGGCACGCCCTGCACCCGACGGGGACCGCCACGTCGATCCGCCGCGACCAGTCGGGCGGACACGCCGTGACCGACGGTGCGTTCGCCGAGACCAAGGAGGCCCTGGGCGGCTTCTACGTGGTCGAGGCGCCCGACCTGGACGCCGCGGTCGCGATCGCGCGAGACGTGCCGGCCCCGTTCGGCGGGGTCGAGGTCCGCCCCGTGCGGACCTTCGACTGACGTGGACCCGTCGGTACCCGCCGCGGTCGCCGACGCGCACCGGCGCGGCTGGGCCTTCGTGCTCGCCGCGACGGTGCGCGTCACCCGTGACCTCGACCTGGCCGAGGAGTGCGTGCAGGACGCCTACGCCCGGGCGCTGACCGCCTGGGCCGCCGACGGCGTTCCGGACAACCCGGACGCCTGGCTGACCACCACGGCCCGCCGCCGTGCGCTGGACCTGCACCGGCGCCGCGCCACCGCGCACCGTGCGCAGCCGCTGCTGGTCGACGACGAGGCCGTCCCCGGACCGGAACGGGCCACCGAGGCCCCGGAGATCGCCGACGACCGGCTGCGGCTGGTGTTCACCTGCTGCCACCCCGCACTCGCCCGGGACGCGCAGGTCGCGCTCACGCTCCGGCTGCTGTGCGGGCTGTCCACCGCGGAGGTGGCACGCGCGTTCCTGGTCCCGGTGCCGACGATGGCCGCGCGGATCACCCGGGCCAAGAAGAAGATCGCCGCCGCGCGGATCCCGTACCGGGTGCCGCCGCGCGCGGAGCTGCCGGCCCGGGTGGACGCGGTCCTCACCGTGGTGCACCTGCTGTTCACCACCGGGCACGCCGCACCGGCCGGCGACGACCTGGTCCGCCGCGACCTCGTCGAGCGGGCCGTCGACCTGGCCCGGATGCTGCGGGCGCTGCTGCCGGACGACGCGGACGTCGCCGGCCTGCTCGCGCTCGTGCTGCTCACCGACGCCCGCCGCGAGGCCCGCGTGGACCCGGACGGCCGGCTGGTGCTGCTCGCCGACCAGGACCGCTCCCGCTGGGACCGGCGCGCGATCGGCGAGGGCGCCGGGCTGGTCCGCGAGGCGCTGCGCCGGCGCCCACCCGGGCGGTTCGCGCTGATGGCCGCGATCGCCGCGGTGCACGACGAGGCCGGCAGCTTCGTCGAGACCGACTGGCGCGAGATCGTCGCCCTCTACGACCTGCTCGTCGCGATCTGGCCGTCGCCGGTGGTGGCGCTCAACCGGGCCGTCGCCGTCGGGTTCGCCGACGGCCCGGCGGCCGGGCTCACCGCCCTGGACGCCCTCGGCGACGAGCCGCAGCTCGCCGGCTACGGCTACCTCCCCGCGGCCCGGGCCGACCTGCTCGCCCGGCTCGGCCGCACCGCCGAGGCCGGGCCGGCCTACCAGGAGGCGTTGCTGCTCACCGAGAACGCCGTCGAGCGCGAGTACCTCGCCGCCCGGCTCGCGCAGCTCCCGCGGTGAGCCACCGGCCGTCGACAGGCGGCTCACCAGGGCGCCGGCTACTCCCGCCGGGTGCGGTCAGCCGTTGTCCGTCAACGGGTAGTACCGCACCCAGTCGACGTGCATCGCCGAGGGCCGCACCGAACCGCCTTTCGGGAACCAGTCGAGCTGGATCGTGAGGTGCATCGGTCCGGGAGGCAGAACGCTCGTGTCGGTCGTGCGGAACCACTCCTGGCCGTCGACGTAGGCGACGATGTGGTCGGGGGTCCACTCGACCGCCCAGTTGTGCCACTCGGTGGCGTCGATCCCGACCTTGCCGTGGAGCTGGGAGTTGTCGGCCCCGTAGTGCAGGAACATGTTGGTCTCCTGCCGCGCCGGGTCGGTCATCTCCATGAAGTCGACCTCTCCGCCGACCGGGAAGTTCTCGGCGTCCGGCCACAACAGCAGCAGCGCGTTGTACGACGGGTCGCTCGCAGGGGCGAGGACGCGCCCCTCCCAGCGGCCGTACTTGGCGCCCTCACCCCAGGCCATCCCGCCGGTCGTGCCGGAGCTGTCACCGGTGATCGTCAGCACGCCGTCGCGGGCCGACACCGCGTCGGGGCTGCGCCGGCCGTTGCCGGCGTGACCGGGACCGTCATAGAGGTTCCACCGGTCCAGGTCCCCGTCGAAGTCGTCGCTACGAGCCGGTGCCCCCCAGCCGTGCTTCTCGGCGGCCGTGACACCGGGGGTCGAGGTGACGGTGACCGCCGGAGCCGAGGTCGTGGAGCCCCGCGAGTGCTTCGTCGCCGGGCCGGTCGACCTGCCGGTCGACCCCGTGCGGTCGTGGCCGGTCCTCGTCGTGGCCCCCGGCGACGCTGCCGGCCGCTCGTGCCGCGCGTGGTCGTCGCCTCGGCGCCCGCCGGGGCCGTGCTTTCCGGCGGCCTCCGGCGGGGACGTGGCGTCGGCCGACGGCACGGCGTCCGTGGGGGACGTGGCGTCCGCCGACGCGCAGCTTCCGGCAGGTACGACCATCGCTGCCGTCGTGGGCATTCCGGCACCGGTCGTGACACAGCACGTCGCGGCGGCCACCGTGACGACTGCCAATCTGATCATCATCGATCTCTCCCCGTCGTGGCCCCGCGACCGGGGCGTCGACCGTTGACGGTGCTCGCCCGGCGTCCGCGACGGCAGACCGAGCGAGGGGGTCGTTCATCCCCCTGAGCTGGGGGTTGCCTGATCGGGCGCCGGGTCGGCGGGGCCGGAGCCGTGGCACGGACGCGCGAGGGCACGTTCCGCGGAACGCGGAACGTGCCCTCGAGGGTTGATGGTGGTGTCAGGTCAGCGGACGGTCACCGGACCGATCCGGCCGCCCTTGTCGGAGGTGACGTAGATGGTGCCCGGGTGGCGCGGAGGCTCGCCGTTGCGCAACCGGACCGACCACGTGCCGGCTGCCGCCCCTGCCGCCGGCGGGTTCACCGTGATGGTCCCGGTGTTGATGGCCGGCCCGGTGAACGAGCCGGTGTGCAGGGTGAGCACCGCTCCGGGGACCGTGCCGGTGCCGTCGACCCGGAAGTCGTCCGACCGCCACCGGGCGCCGGTCACGGTCAGCCGGTCCACCGCCGGTACGGCGGGTGTCACCGAGACCGGCGCCGAGACGCTCGTCCCCTGGGCGTTGGTGGCCGCGACGGTGACGGAGTAGGTGACCCCGTTGGTCAGGCCGGAGACCAGCTGCGTCGTCGCCGCGGCACCCGCGTTCGCGGTCACCGGCGCCCCGCCCTCGGGCCCCGCCGGTGTGGCGGTGACCTGGTAGCCGGTCACGGGTGCCGCACCGGGCGGCAGCGTCGGGGCGGTCCAGCCCACGGTCGCGGACCGGTCGCCGCCGATGGCGGTCACGGCGGTCGGTGCGCCGGGCCCGGTCACGGTCGCGAAGGTGTAGGTCTCGGTCCGGGCGAGCGAGGCGTTGCCGGCCGGGTCGAAGGCGACGTAGCGCAGCACCACCGGGGTCGGCGACGGCGCGATCTCGACCGGTGCCGTGTACGCGATGCTCTTCAGGCTCGCCTGGTCGGACCCTTCGAGAGGGTCGGTCCCGTCGAGCGTGTAGTAGATCTGGCTGCCCGGCTCGTCGGCGGTCAGTGTCACGGTCTGGGCGTCGGTGAACGTCCCGCCGGCGGGCGCGGCGGAGGCGGCCGGTGCGGTGGTGTCCCCCGGTTCACCGCCGCCGGGGGCGGTGGTGCCGTTCAGCGCGGGCGGCCAGGACTCGCCGGCCTGGGTGATCGCCCGCACTTCGACGCGCTTGCCGGCCAGCGTGGTCGGCAGCGACATCGTGGTCGCGGCCGGGTCGCTGGTGCGCTTGCCGATCTCGTTCCGCACACCACCGGTCGCGGTGATGTCCACGGCCCGGACGGTGTAGCCCTGGATCGCCGCGGTGCCCGGGTTCTGGGCCGCCGGCGTCCAGGTGACGTCGACGGCGTCGCCGTTCTGCACCGCGGTGACGGCGGTCGGCGACAGCGGGCCCTGCCCGGCGGCCGGGGCCGGGCAGCCACCCATGCCGGGGCCCCCGGCTTCGCCGAACTCGGAGATGGTGAGGCCCTGCCGGTTGCCGTCGCCGTCGGTGTTCTGCCAGGCCATCGCCCGCAGCTGTCCCTTCGACGCGGTGAGGGCCGTCTCCGGGGTGGGGAACTCGTAGACGGCGGTGAAGCCCTGCCCGTTCACGGTCAGGCCGGAGCTGTAGGTCCCCTGGTCCGACGGGGTCAGCGGGCCCGGGAGCGCGCGCACGTCGCGTCGCCCGACCGCGGGGTCGTCCTTCAGATCGGGTTGGACGATCCGCTGCTCGATGTTCGCCGGGTCCACGCCGGTCCCCATGCGCCCGTTCACGGTGAGCCGGCTGCCTTCGAGGACCGAGTCCGTGACCGCGATGTCCTGGGTGGTGGTGTCCCCGGCGGCCGTACCGCCGAACTTGACGACCGCGGTGTCACCGGGCCGGATGTCCGGGGTCACCTGCACGCCGCCGCCGGCGCCCCAGCAGAGCCCGCCGGGGTGGTTGACCTCGATGGTCGGGTTCCCGGCCGCGATCTCGTCGGCGGTCGCGGCGGTGCCGGTGGCCGATCCGATCACGCCCTGGCCGGGGCGGGTGACCTCGATGGTGATCGGTTGGCCCGCGTGGTCGGCATAACCCTCGACGGAGATGAAGTCCCGGTCCGGGAAGATCGTGATGTTGTCCGGAGCGGTCGGGACGGCCGCGAGCGCGCTCGGTGCCATCACCAGTCCCGTGGACAGCAGGACGACGCCGAATGCGCCGACCACCGCCGTCCGCCGCGTCCTCGGTGCGGTTGCCGGCCGCACGCGTTGCGTCGTCATGTCCTACGTCCCCCGTCGTGTCGGTGCCCGTTCGGCGGGCGGTCATTGCCGGGGGCAGCGTCATCCGGGCGGCCGGGCGGTCAC
Source organism: Pseudonocardia sp. C8 (assembly GCF_014267175.1). Classification (NCBI taxonomy): domain Bacteria; kingdom Bacillati; phylum Actinomycetota; class Actinomycetes; order Pseudonocardiales; family Pseudonocardiaceae; genus Pseudonocardia; species Pseudonocardia sp. C8. Next base: position 5,246,302 of record NZ_JACMTR010000002.1, on the reverse strand, counting down.
CAGCCGTGGTTGGTGGAGGCCGACCCCCCACAACCGGGGGTGCCGGCCGTCCGACCCCCAGATTGGGGGCCGCGGACCCTCCCCCTTGGGCTCCTACGCGTGTCCGGACCGCCGAGACGCTGGCCGCAGTCTCGGGAAGGGGGATCATGACGACGCGTCGCACCCGGCGGTTCCACGCGGGCCACACGTTCGTCCTCGCCGGCGGCGCGGCCCTCGGTGCGCTGGTGCTCGTGTCCGGCACCGTGCGCCCGGTCCCGGCCGGCGAGTACCGGCAGGCATGGGAGCCGGCGGTGCACGCAGGCACCGGACGGGTCGTGCCCGCGGTCTCCGGCGCTGCGGTGCACGCGCCGGGCGTCGGCCCGGTCGTTCCGGCCGCCCCGGGCTCGCCCGCCGGTTCGGTGACCCTCGCCGGCGCGGTCGGGCAGGGCGGTCCGGTCGGCCCCGTACCCACCACCGACGCCGCACCGGACGTCCGCGTGGCGGCGAGCGCGATCGCCTTCGCGCTGCAGCAGCTCGGCCTTCCCTACGTGTGGGGCGGCAACGGTCCGGCCGCGGGCCACGCCGGATTCGACTGCTCCGGGCTCACGACCGCGGCCTACGCCGCGGCCGGTGTCGGGATGCCGCGCACCGCGCACACCCAGTTCCACTCCGGGCCGCACGTGCCGACAAACGCCGTGCTGCTGCCCGGGGACCTCGTGTTCTACGGCACGGTGGAGCGCGTTCACCACGTCGGGCTGTACCTCGGCGAGGGACGCATGGTGAACGCGCCGACCTTCGGCGAACCGGTGCAGGTCGCGCACGTCCGGTACCCGGGTGACAGCTATCTGGGCGCGACCCGGCCCGCCGCCGTGCCGGGCTCCGTGCGGGTCGGGCTGCTGCCCGGTGTCGTGTCATCCCCCGGAACCCCGGTCCGCCCCGCGCCGGTGCCCGAGCGGTTCGACGCGCCACGCGCAGACCTCCCGACAGTCGACCCGCTCACGACGCTGCGTGCCGTGCCGGCACCCGTCGTGCGACCGGGAGCGGCCGGACCGTCCCGCCGGCCCGCACCGCCTATCCCCGTCGCGCCGGCCACCCCGCCGCCTCCCGGGCCCGTCCCGGCGGACCCGAGCACCGCTCGGCCGCCGGCTCGCACCACGGCCCCGGCCGTGAGACCGGCGCCCGGAGCCCCACCGTCGCCGGTCTCACCACCGGCCAGCGTCCTGCCCACCCCAGGGTTCGCGACGCCGCGACCGGCCCCGACCCCGGCCGCGATGCCGGGGGGCGAGCTTCCGAGCGACCCACCAGGGACGAGGCCTCCGGCCGGCGGGCCCGCCACGAAGCCCCGGCCGACACCTCCGCCGACCTCGGCGCCGTCGGGGGGTGGCAGTCGCGTCGCGCCGTCCCCGGCAACGGTGCCGCCGACGACAACTGCGCAGCCGCCAACCAGCGCGTCGCCGAGGGAGACCACGCCGGCGAGAGCGACCGCGCCGCCGACGCCGACCGCGCCACCTACGCCGGCCGCGTCACCGAGGACGACCGGAGCGGCCCCGACCGTTCCGCCGACGGCGACGGGACCGGCGCCGGCGGTCGACGTGCAGCCGACGGCCGAACCGGCGCCGGGATCGGCGGTCGCCGGGACGGCCACGCCGACGTGCCTCCCTCCCGGGCACCGCACTGAACCGGTCCCCGTGCCCGCGACCGCCCCGCGGCCCTGCCCGTGAGGCCACACCGATGCCCCGGGACGGGACACGCCGGCAGCCCCGGCCCCGCACGGGCCGGCGCGAACGCGTGCCGCGCCCCGGGAGCGTGCCGACGCCACCCGGGCGAGCGCGCGCCGGCCGTGGACGGGCGGGGCGCCGCCGGTCACGGCGTGCTGTGGCGGTGCCCCACACCCGTGTCTGCTGTCGCGCCGCTCGGACCCGCACCCGCAACGACGTCGATCCGGAAGGTGATCCGCAGTGCCCGTCTCCCGACGCCGAGGGCGGTGGCGGCGCGTCCCGCACGTCCTGCGCCCCAGACCGGCTCCACTCCACCGGATGCCGGTCGACGACCGATGGTTGTCGGCCGGCACGGCATCGCCCGGAGACGCGTGGCCCTCCGCGCGCTGGTGCAGCCGCGCACTCACGCTGTTCGTGGCCGCCTGGCTCGCGACGACGGTGGTACCGGCACCGACGCTGCAGTCCGCTCCGGGGACCGTCCAGCCACCGCCGGACACCAACCCGTACGGCGCGACCGGCGAGCTGCCCACCGACGACCCGGCCGCGCCCGGTCCCGTCCCGCTCGCACCCGGTAACCCGGGCGCCGATGCGACCGGTATCCCGGCCACGGTCCTCGCTGCCTACCGCGGGGCCGAATCGCAGATGGCGGCCGTCTCGCCGGGGTGCCGGTTCCCCTGGTACCTGGCGGCCGGCATCGGGAAGGTCGAGTCCGAGCACGCACGTGGCGGCGACGTCGACGCGGCCGGCAACACGCTGTCACCGATCCTGGGACCGCAGCTGACGGGCTCCGGCGGCACGGCGTCGATCGTCGACACCGACGGAGGCACGCTCGACGGCGACCCGGTGTGGGATCGCGCGATCGGGCCGACCCAGTTCATCCCGTCGACCTGGGAGATCTACCGCGCCGACGGCAACGACGACGGCCGCTCGGACCCGCACAACGTCTTCGACGCCGCCGCGGCCACCGGCCTCTACATGTGTGCGGGCGGGCTGGACATGGTCGATCCCGCCCAGCTGCACGACGCCGTGTTCCGGTACAACCACTCCGAGACCTATGTGGAGGCCGTACTCGGCTGGGCCCGGGCCTACGCCGCCGGAACGAGCGTGCTGCCCGACCGGTCCGGCGCTCCGTCGCGGCGCACGATCCTCACCTCACCGCTCGCCGCGCTCGCCGCAGCCACCCCGACCGGCGCCGCGGACCGCCCGCTCGGGCCGGCGGCACCCGCACTGCCCGCCGGCCCGATGACGTCTCCGGCGACGCCCGGCAGGTCGTCATCGGCGGCGACGGCGCCGGGACCGGAGGCACCGGCCCCCGCCCGCCCGCAGGCTCCTGGGCCCACGAGGCAGAAGCCCCGATCCCCGATCACGACGACGCCCGCATCGGCCCCGCCCACCACACCGGCTCCGCCTCCCGCTCCGGTCCGGCCCACCGCCCCGGTGTCGACGATCCCCGAGCCGACCCCGGGGCCGGCCGCGCCGGGTGCGGCCGGCCCGGATCCGGCCGGCCCGGATCCTGCTGGTCCGATTCCGGCTGGCCCGACCCCGGCCCACCCGATTCCGACCGACCCGACCCCGACCACCCCCGAGCCGAACGTCCCCGAATCGACCACCTCGAAGCCGGCTGATCCGGAGCCGACGCCCACAGCGCCGGGCCCGACCGGTCCCGCGCCGGTGTCGCCTGCCCCGGCCCTGCCCCGCGACCTGTGCACGAAGGGATTCCCGCCGGACGCGGTCGCCGCGGTGCTGGAGCCGGGCGCGAAGCTGCGCACCACCGCCTCGTCGACGAGAACCCGCACGACGTGCACGGTCGCCGACACCGACGGCGTGGTCGTCCTGACCGTGACGGTTTCCTCCCACGCGAGCCCCGCGGAGGCACGCCGCGTCGCGGCGGACCTGCCGGGCCTCGTCGAGGTCCACGGCTCGGTGGTGGTGGCGCTCGAGGCAGCCACGGGCGACCCGACGCCCCTCGCCGGCCGGGTCGGGCGCCTGCTGTGATCCGCACCTCTGGTGCGGCGCGGGCCCCCGGCGCTCCGAGACCGCGGGATCACACGGTCGGGCCGGCCGGCTCCGGGAGTGCCTCGGGGTGGGCGGGCTCGGCCGGCTCGGGCTCCGCGGGCCGGAACCTCGGGTCGACGGCCCCGGCGAGGGTGAGGAGCTCACCCATCCCGAAGTGCGGGATCACCGGGGTGAAACCCGAGCCGTTCAGGTATGACGTGCGGTCGGCCGCGAGCAGGCCCAGGATCACCTCGGCGACGATCCCCCCGCCGACCGGTCCGAGCGTGTGGCCACCACCCAGTTCGGCCTCCTTGAGGATGTAGAACCACAGCGGCGCCTTACCGCCCCAGCCCGGATCGGTGAGACCGAGCCGGGCGTTCGTCAGCGGCGCGACACCCATGGCTCGTGCGACGTCCTGGCCGGCGGGCAGGCCGAGCCGCTTGCCCCGCAGCAGGTTCCGCTCGGCCAGTGCCGTGATCGCCCCGACGGCGGGGGTCACCACGGTGGACGGGAGCGTGGACAGCGGCAGGGAGAGTTTCGTGTCGATCAGCCGCGCCATGTTGCGGTCGTCGGGCCGTGAGAGGCCGGGGATGTCGAAGAAGTAGTTCCAGTCGACGGCCAGCGACGGCGGGATCGGGCGGGAACCGCGCAGGTCCTCGTGGCCGTCCGGGGCGAAGATCGGCACCGTGCGCGCGTCGTGGACCTCGTACTCGGCGCGGATCATGCTGTGGCCGAACCGGTAGGCCGCCCCCGAGTACTCGACGGGCATGTACGGCCGCTTGGGGTTCCGCGGGCGGTAGTGGCGTCCGAGGAACCGGGCCGGGCCGCGCGCGGGCCGGCTGAGCAGCCGGTCGACGAGATCGCGCCCGACCATCCTGGGCAGGAAGTCGTTGACGATCACCCACTGATAGTGCCAGCGGGTGAGCTCCTGGGCCTGCGCGAACGACCGGCCGTCGTCGACGAAACGGTTGTGCAGCCGCATGAACGCGGTGTGCAGCTGGGCGATGATCAGGTTCTCGTCGTTGCGCGGGTCGCCGAGGAAGGCCGCGCCGACCTCGTCGCGGGGCAGGTCGACCACGCCGTCCCGCTGGACGAGCAGGAGCTTCCCCGGAGCGGCCGGGTCGTACAGCTCGGGGTTCGCGATCGGTCCGTTCCCGTACATGCTGCCGAGGTCGAACCGCGGGGTGTCGTAGTTGACCAGGGCGCGGGGATCGGAGCGCGCCACCTCGATCGGTGTCGTATCGCGGGTCATGTCGTGGTCGATGAACTGCCCCAGGTAGATGTAGCCGGCGGGCATCGCCAGGTTGTTGAACCCGTCCTGGCTGTCCTTCACGTCGCTGACCGGTGGGGTCGGGTCGACCATCTGCCGGGCCAGGCCGAGCAGCAGCGCGTCCGGGGGCAGGAAGGCCGGGAGCTGCTTGAACATCAGCCCGAAGCGGGCCTCCTTGTCCCGCCCCACCCGGACGGCGATGTCACTGCCCCGCGGGTCGCCCTGGGCGTGACCGCCGCGGACTCCCCGGCGCGCCCGCCGCGGACGGCCGGGAAGCGGTGCGCGCCGGGTACCCGGTGTCGCGCCCGCCGCGGTCCCGCCCAACCCGGTGAGCGCCGCCAGCGCGGCCAGCCCGGCGCCGGCCAGCACCCGTCGCCGTGACACGGCCGGCGTGCCGGCCGCGTTGAAGGGGCAGCCCCCACCGGTCCGGTCCGCGTCGTGCTGCATGCCGTCGTCCCCGTCGTGTCCCCGGGCGCGGGTTCGTGGCCGGTCCGGATGGTCGCCACCGGACGGTCGTCCGGGCGTCGGCCCGAGCCTGCCCGTTCGTACCGCCGGCCAGCAGACCGACATGGGTCGGAACCCACCCCCGAAAACCGGGGGTCAGCGGCGGCGCCGGGCGAGCGTCGTCGTGGCCGCCAGCGTGACGACCGCCGCGAGTGCGAAGAACATCCATGCCGGCACGGCGGCGGCGTCGGCGGCGGCCGTCCGGGCCGGCCCGGTGGCCGGTGTCGCGGTGGGCTCATGCGCGGTCGTGGGGCTCGGCGGGACCGTCGCTGCTGCGGAATCCGGTGCGGGCAGCGGGAACGGCGTCGTCGAGGGCGCTTCCTGCGGGGCGACGTCCAGGATGAACGTGGTACTGCCGGTGACCGGGTGGCCGTCCCCGGACACCACGCGATATCCGACCGTGTAGGTCCCGGCCTCCGCGAGTCGCCGGAGCGGGACGGTCACGGTGTCGCCCGCCGTGCTCGCGGCCCCGGCCTCCCAGCGGCGCCCGCCGGGCCCGGTGACCGCGACCGTGCTCGTACCCGGGCGCACGGCCCCGGAGAACGTCAGGCGGATCTCCGTGGGCGCGGCGGTCACCGACGAACCGTCGGGCGGATCGCTGGCGACGAGATCCTCGTGGGCCTGCGCGGGACCGGCGCCGAGCAGGCCGGCCAGCAGGGCCGCGACGAGCGCGGTCGTGACGGCCAGCGCTCGCAGGCATGGACGTGAGCGAAGGGATGTGGACATCGGAGGTCCTCTCGGGACGCGGCAGACGGCAAGGGGCGGACGGTCACCCGCCGGAGTGACCGAGGACGACGGCGATCCCGAACGCGACCCCCATGAGGGCGAGTTCGGCCGTGGCCCAGGCGGCGAACCGCTCGGGACGGCCCTGGAGTGCCCGGCGCACCAGCCGCCTGCGCATGTGGGCCCCGATCACGGCGACGGCGGCCGTCACCCCGATCTTGGCCAGGATCAGCCCGCCGTAGGTCGTGGACAGCAGTGCGGACGGTGATGCGGTGCCGAGTCCCAGGGCGCCGGCGACGACGCCGCTGACCGCGACTCCGGCCAGGCAGAGCCCGGCCAACCGGGAGAACCGGGGCAACGCCACGGCCAGCAGCCCGTGTCGCCGCGCGGCGAACGCGACCAGAGCGGCGAGGCCGCCGACCCACGCCGTCGCGGCCAGCACGTGGATCTCGGTGGCCAGGAGCATCACCGCGTGGGCACTTGACGACACCGTGGACGACGCGTGGCCGAACGCCGGGCCCGGAAGCACCCCGACGAGCGCCAGCCCGAGCTGCGGTTCCGGCGGAAGGGCACGGCCACGGCGGAGTCCGTACGCGGCGAGCGACGCGCAGCCCAGCGCCGCACCCGCGGTGACCAGCAGCCCTTGCCCGGTGCCGGACCGCTGGACGAGATCGGCCACCGCGCCGGCGGTGAGCGGCACGGTGGGGTCGAGCTCGGCGGCCTGCAACCCCGTCGAAGCGACAGCCGACACCGACCACGCCACCGCGGCGACCAGCGCACCCGTCCGGGTCCGTCGCGCGATCGCCGCACCCTCCGGTACGGTCGTGCTGCCGGATTCCCGGACCAGCACGGGCAGCAGCGACAGGCCGACGGTGATCACCGCGGCGACGCCGGCCAGCGCCCGCAGGACCGGGAGACCGAACGTGACCACGGACGCGACCGGGGCGATCCCGGGTACCGGGGGGTCCGCGGTGCCGGCGGTGGCGGCCACCGCGCCGACCACCCCGGCCCCGGCGAGGACGGCGGCGACCAGGCCGACACCGTGCCACGTCCGTCCGCGGTGCGGGGCGATCGCGGTGCACGGGCGCGCGGTCACGGCGCACCGGGCCGCGGGAAGACCCGGAACGTGACACGGCCGACGACCCGGTCGGCCGGCAGCGGTCCGAACGTGCGGGAGTCGACCGAGTCGCCCCGGTCGTCACCCAGCAGGTACACGGCTCCGGCGGGCACCGTCACCGGGGCGAAGTACACCCCGGGGACCCGCCCTCCCTCGGCGTAGGGCTCGGCCGGCCGGATGCCGTTGACCACCAGGAACCCGTCGTCGAACTCGACGGTGTCGCCACCGATCGCGACGACGCGTTTGACCATGAGGCTGTCGAGGTCCTCGACGTCGGGCAGCACAACGAGCTGACCGCGCTCGACCGGCACGGAGCGCCGGTCGAGCAGCACGTGATCGCCTGGCCGGAGGGTCGGGGCCATGCTCGCCGTGGGCACCCGCACCACCTCGAACGGCAGGAGGTGGACGCCGAGCACGCCCAGGATCACCACGACCGTGACGACCCCCGGGGCGCGGACACGCAACCGGGCCGCGGTCCCGGCGGCCGCCCTCAGCCGAGCAGCCCGGTCGCCCACAGCGTCCACACCCCCGCCCCGGCCGCGAGTACCCCGTTCAGCGCCCGGGCCCGCCACCGCGGCCCCAGCGGCGCCGCCAGGGTGACGATCATGGCGAGCTCGGCGACGACCACGGTGAACCCGAGCAGGTCACCGTCCTCGGGGCGGTCGGCGTGCGCCCCGATCGGCAGCGTCACCGTGCGACTGACCAGGTACAGGACCACCAGGCCCACGGTGGCCGCGATCCCGGCCGTGGCGACGCGCTCACCGACGCCGCGGCGGGCCGCCAGGCCGAACCAGATCTGCACCCCGCCGACGGCGAGGAAGAACACCCCGACCAGCGGACCGTGGTGCGCGTGGAGGGCACCGGCCACGAGATGCAGTGCCCCGGCCAGGACCGTGGCGGCAGCGCCGGCCCGTGCGGTCCGGATCACCGCCCCCGGTGCGGCGGCACCGGTCACCGGGACGTTCACAGCGCTGCCGTCGAGCTGGTGTAGGGCAGTGCCGGAGCGGTCGTGATCGGGTCGTGCCCGGCGCCGGGGGGACCGACCCGGAACTGGGTCATCATGTCGTGGTCCTCGTGCGGGAGGTTGTGGCAGTGGACCATGTAGCGGCCGACCTGGTGCTCGAACCGCATGATGATCCGCACGGTCTCGTTCTCACCGACGTAGACGGTGTCCTTCGGCCCGCGTTCCTCCGGCCGGGGCGGCCTCCCGTTCCGGTCGAGGATCTTGAAGTCGACGAGGTGCACGTGCACGGGGTGGAACCAGCCCCCGGACGCATTGACGATCTCCCAGATCTCCACGTCGCCCGGGCCGGGGTCGGCGACCACCGCCTCGTACCGTGACCTCACGACGCTCTCCCAGGTCATGTCGTTGATCACCCACTCGCCGCCGGTGCGGGACACCACGAGGCGCCGGGTCCGCTTCGACATGGCGGGGGTGAGGTCCATCGCGACCGCCCCGGGGTTCAGGACCGGGGGGACGGTGTTGTTCGAGGTGTCGGTGGCCTCGGAGGCGACGTCGAACGCCATGATGTTGCGGGTGGTGTCGTAGTCGCGCGAGTTCGGCACACCGAGGTTCTGCAGGACCACCCGCTGCCCGACCCGGTACTTCGCGAAGTCGATGACGATCTCGTAGCGTTCGGCCATGCCGTGCCGCAGCTCCGAGACCTGCTGCGGGGCGGTCATCAGGCCGCCGTCGCAGCCGATCACCGTGATCGGGTCGCCGGTACTCAGCCGGTAGCGGAACCCGCGCGCCACCGATCCGTTGAGCACCCGGAACCGGTACTTGCGCCGCTCCACCTTCATCACCGGCCACGGCCGCCCGTTGACGAGGATGACGTCCCCCCACAGTCCGGAGTGGCCGTTGTCGTCCCAGAGGAACGACCCGTCCCGGGCGAAGATCTTGTCCTGCAGCACCAGCGGCACGTCGTAGCGACCGGTCGGCAACGGCAGCGCCTGCTCGACGGGGTCGGTCAACAGGTAGAGCCCGGCCAGTCCCATGTACACGTTCTCGCCGGTGTGGTGGAGGCCGTGGTCGTGGTACCAGAGCGTGCGCGCCGGCTGGGTGTTCGGGTAGCGGTAGTCCTTGTACTGGCCCGGGCGCGTGATGTCGCTGGCGTAACCGTCGAACTCGGGCAACGACGCCGACCCGTGCAGGTGCGTCGAGGTCCACGGCTCGTACCGCAGCTTCGGGTGCCGTCCGGGCAGCGCGTTGATCTGGCGAACCACGGTCTCGCGGCCCTGCGCGACCTTGATCGTCGGGCCGGGGGCGATGCCGTTGTAGCCGAAGATCGGGCTCCGGACGCCGGGCAGGATCTCGGCGACCCCCGGCTTCTGCACGATCTCGTAGTAGTCGGTGGTGCCCGTGCTGCGCACCGGTGCCAGCACCGGAGGCGTCGCGAACGGCACCGTGAACGGCCTGGGCAGCTTGCTCGGGGCGATCTCCGAGACGGTCTTGGCGCTGACGGTCCGCTCGAACGGCAACGTCAACGCCGCCGCCCCCAGCAGCGACACCTTGAGCAGGTCCCGCCGCGACAGTCCCTTCCCGAACCCGGCCGCATCGCCCATGACATTTCCCCCACGCCGGTTACCGCGTACGACACGCGACGACTGGGTGTGACTGTGCGGGTGACAGGGTGGTCGACCTCAGCCCCAGCTGAGGCCCGTGGCGCACCCTGTTTGAGGGGTCGGTGGCACTCCGTGGTGCGGTCAGGCGGGCGTCCGGTCCGGCACGTCCGGGCCACCGGCGGTCCGCACCGCGTCGATCACCGCGACGGGATCGGCGTTCTTCGACACCTCGGCGACCGCGCCGGCGCGGCGCGCCGCAGCGAGCTGCTTCCGGTCCACGGACGCGGTGAGCACGACGACCCGGACCTGCGGTGCGTGTGCCCTGAGCAGCTCGGTGGCCTCGACGCCGCCCATGCGTGGCATCGACAGGTCCATCAGCACCACGTCGGGCTGCGCGGCCCGTACGGCGTCGAGCACCTCGTCACCGTCCGCGCACCTGCCGACGACCTGCACATCGGGTTCGGCGTCGAGCAGCTCGCCGACCGTCTCGCGGATGAGGCGGTTGTCGTCGACAACCAGAACCCGGATCATGCGGCACAGTGTCGCGGCGGCGCCGCCGCAGCGGTACCCCGTTGGGGGCGGTGTGCACCCCCGATATCCGGGTGTGTCGGAACATTCACCACAGGAGTGTCGAGGTGTCGATGGAACAGCCGCCGAACACCGAGCCGGCCACGGTTCTGATCGTGGACGACCACCAGGTGTTCTCCGGCCTGCTGGCGATGGCGCTCGATGCCCAGCCCGACTTCACCTGTGTCGGCACCGCCTCGAACACCCGCACGGCGGTCAGCCTGGCGGCCGAGCACCGGCCCGACCGGGTCGTGATGGACATCCAGCTGGCCGCGGAGAACGGGCTGGAGACCACCCGCCGGGTGCACCAGGTCAGCCCCGACTCGGTCGTGGTGGTCGTGTCCGCCCATCGTGACCCGACCTGGGTCACCAAGGCGGCGCAGGTCGGGGCCAGCGCCTTCGCGCCCAAGGACGGCTCGTTGCCGGAGCTGCTCGGCGTGCTGCGCGACGCCCGGGCGGGCGCGATGCTCGTGGCACCGTCGGTGTTCACCGCCGGACCGGTGTCGATGCCGGCCGGAGGGGAGAAGATCCCGCAGCTGACCGAGCGCGAGCGCGAGATCCTCGCCCACCTGGGGCTGGGCATGAACCCCACCGCGATCGCCAAGGTCCTGCACCTGAGCGTGCACACCGTGCGGGGCTACGTGAAGTCGCTGCACGCGAAGCTCGGGGTCCGCTCCCAGCTCGAGGCCGTGGTCAAGGCCCAGCGTCTGGGCATCATCGACGACACCTCTCCGCCGACGTACCCGGACGACGACGGTCGGTAGCCCATCGCCTGAACGGACGTACCGCCCCCCGGCGAGTGGCCTGCGGTCGTTTGCCACATGGCCTACGGTAAGTGGTCCGTCGAGCCGAGTGGCGCCCTCATACGTGCACTGGTTGTGATCGATACCCGTGGTGACATCGGAGTCGGAGCTTCGCGAGACCCATGAGGCCGAGCGCCGCGTGCCGGCCCAGGACGCGTTCGGGCGGCGCGCGGCGCGCCGGATGGTCCTCGTCGCCGTCGTCTCGCTGATCCTGACCGCCGGGGTGTCCACCCTCCTGGCGTTCGTCTTCGCCCGTGTCGACGCGTTGGGCGAGGCGGAGCGCAGCGCCCGTGCACTGGCGAGCGGTGTGTTCGAGCCCGCCGTCGGGAGAGTGGTCGCCGGGGACCGTGCCGCACGGGAGGCGCTCGCGCGCAGCATGTACGACCGGTCCCACGACGGCGCGGTGATCCGGGCCAACCTCTGGGGCGCCGACGGCAGGATCGTCTGGTCGACCGAGCCGGTGCTGGACGGAGTCACGCTGCCGCTGCCCGACGAGGTCCGCGCCGCGATCGACGGCGATCGGGCCTCGGCCGAGCTGAGCACCCTCGACAGCGACCAGGGCGGCTCGACCGGGCCGGGCATCGTCGAGACCTACGCGCCGCTGACCGCCCCGGACGGGCGCCGGTTCGCCGTCGAGATCTACTCCAGCGACGCGCGCGTCCAGCAGGCCACGATCTTCCTGACCAGCGTGCTGGTGCCCGCTTCGGTGGTCATCCTGGCCGTCCTGCAGCTGGCCAACATGCCGATCGCGGTGTCGATGATCCGGCGCATGGGCGAGCACGGCGCGGAGCGCGAACGGCTGCAGCGCCGGGCGATGCTCGCCTCGGACCGCGAACGTCGCGCGATCGCCGCCGAACTGCACGACGGTGTCGTCCAGCAGCTGACGGGCGTCGGCTACCTGCTCTCCTCCCTCGAACGCTCGTGGCCGGACCCGCCGGACGAGGGCGATGCGGCTCGCGCACGCCAGGGCATCACCACGGCGTCGTCGCTGGTCCGTGACTCGATCGCCACCCTGCGCAATCTCATGGTCGACATCTACCCGCCGAGCGTCGGCCGCGGCGGGCTGCCCGACGCGCTCGCGGAACTGGCCGGCCGGGTCCAAGCCACCGGCGTCGACGTCGCCGTGACCTGCGCCGTCGACGACATGGACGAGGAGCACGCCACGTTGCTCTACCGGTCCGCCCGCGAAGCCATGCAGAACGTCATGAAGCATGCCGGGGCGGCCAACGCCTGGCTGACCGTGGAACAGGACGACGGTGCCGTGGCGCTGCAGCTCGACGACGACGGTGTCGGGCCGAGCACGGAACACCCCGACCGGCGTGCGGAGGGGCATCTCGGGCTGGCCCTGCTGCGCGACAGCGTGTCGGACCTGAACGGCAGGTTGGAGCTGACGAACCGTCCCGGGGGCGGCGCCCGGTTCCGGGTGGAGCTGCCGATCCTCCATCCTCCGCACGGGCGTGCTACCGGCTCGGGTGCACCCCGGTAGCCGCCCCGCACCCGCGGCCACGGGGAGCCGGCGCGCCGGCCGCCGTCACGGTGCGTCCTCGGCCCGGCGGACGGCCCGGCGCTGCTCGGCTTCGCGCCAGCGCCGTCGTTCCTCGTCGGTGCGGGGCACGTGCGTCCGCACCGGGATCGGTGTGCCCTGGTCGTCGACCGCGACCATGGTGAAGTAGCAGCTGTTGGTGTGCCGGACGTGCTGGCGCCGGATGTCCTCGGTGGTCACGCGGATGCCGACCTCGAGCGAGGACCGTCCGGTGTAGTTGACCGCGGCCTCGAAGGTGACGAGCTCGCCGATGTGGATCGGCTCGCGGAAGACGACCCGGTCGACCGAGAGCGTCACGACGTAGCCCTGCGCGTACCGGGCGGCGCAGGTGTAGGCGACCTGGTCGAGCAGCTTGAGGACCTGCCCCCCGTGGACGTGGCCGGAGAAGTTCGACAGGTCCGGGGTCATCAGGACGGTCATGGACAGCCGGTGGCGCTCGTCGTCGGGCACGGGACTCCTCGGGGATGCGGGAGGGCGGGCTGCTCCATCATCCGGGACGGGTCAGGAGGAGGGCTCGGGATCGCCGTACTCGTCGAACCAGTGGGCGAGCCGCCCCCGGCGGCTGACCGCGCGCAGCCGGCGTTCGGTGGCCTCCCGGCCCTGGCTGGTGGTGACGACGAGCAGCTCGTCGCCGGCCCGGAGCTCGGTGTCGCTGCGCGGGACGATCGTCCGTCCCTTCCGGACGATCAGGCTGATCACGGTCGGGGTCGGCAGGCGCAGCTCGAACACGCGGACGCCGTGCAGGCGCGAGCCGGCCGGGACGACGAGGGTGAGCAGCTCGGCGTCGAGCCGGTCGAGAGGTGCCGCCTCGACCTGCAGCTCCCGCGCGGTGCCGGGGGGCAGCAGGCCCGCCCACCGGGCGACCGCGGGCAGCGGTGGACCCTGGACCAGGGTGAAGAGGGCGACGACGACGAACACGATGTCGAGGATCTGCTCGCTGCCGGGGACGCCGGCGACGATGGGGAACGTGGCGAGCACGATCGGCACCGCGCCGCGGAGCCCGGCCCAGGACACGAACACCTGGTGGCGCCACGGCACCCGGAACGGGATCAGGCACAGCAGCACCGACAGCGGGCGGGCGAGCAGGAGCAGCACCCCACCGATCAGCAGTGCGGGTACGACGTGCCCGGGCAGCCCGCTCGGGGTGATCAGCAGCCCGAGGAGCACGAACAGGCCGATCTGGGCGAGCCAGCCCAGCCCTTCGGCGAACGACGCGGTGGCGCCGCGGTGGGGCAGGCCCGCGTTGCCCATCACGATGCCGGCCAGGTAGGCGGCGAGGAACCCGCTGGCCTGGGCGGTGCCGGCGGCGGCGAACGCGACGAGGCCGAACCCGAACGTGGCCAGCGGATACAGCCCCGACGCGGGCAGGGCGATCCGGCGCAGGGCCGCCGTGCCGGCGTACCCGACCGCCAGCCCGACCGCCGCGCCGGCGGCGAGCTGGAAGAGCAGGTTGATCCCGACGGTCACGACGCTCGTCTCGTGCAGCGACGTGGTGGCGAACAGCAGGACCAGGATGACGGTGGGGGCGTCGTTGAACCCCGACTCGGCTTCGAGCAGCCCGGCCGTGCGACGCGACACCGGCACGGTGCGCAGGATCGAGAACACCGCGGCCGCGTCGGTGGAGGACACGATCGCCCCGAGCAGCAGCGCCGGCTGCCAGTCCATGCCCAGCAGCAGGTGGGCGCCGGCCGCGGTGACCAGCACGCTGACGCCGACGCCACCGATCGCGAGCACCGACGCCGGGGCGAGCACCGCCCGCGTGCTGGCCCACTTGGTGGTCAGGCCACCCTCGACCAGGATCACCGCCAGCGCGGCGGTGCCGAGGTTCTGGGCGAGCTGCGCGTCGTCGAACTCCAGCCCCAGCCCGTCCTCGCCGATCGCGACGCCGAGGGCGAGGAACAGCAGCAGGCTGGGCAGGCCGAGACGGGCGGCGGCGCGGGCCGCGCCGATGCTGGCCAGCACGACCGCCGCCCCCGCCAGCAGGGCGACGTAGAGCTCGGCCAGCGTCATCCGCGGCCCCGCGCTCGTGTCCTCACCGGTGCGCCTCCGCGATGTGGTCGACGTTGACTGGCGCCATCATGGCCGGGCCTCGCAAGCCGGGACCGGGTGCCCGGTGGCGCGAGCCCGTCTTGACCCGGGCCGGTCCGGGGATCACACTGTTTGACCTCGTCGAGGGGAGTACTTCCGTCGGGCCGGCTCGGTCAGGACGGACGCCTGGTGGCGTCCCCGGGTCGCCGTCCTCCCGCAGGGCGAAGGAGACCTCGAACGTACGTACGTTCGAGGAGGTCTCGTGCCCGGCTCCGTCCCGGGCGCCGCGGTGGCACCGTCCGTCGGCTCCCCGGTCCTGTGGTCGACGAGCATCGCCGTGCTCGTCGCGCTGCTGGCCGCCGACTTCCTCCTGACCCGCCGGCCGCACGCGGTGCAGATGCGCGAGGCGCTCGCCTGGTCGGCCTTCTACCTCGCGCTGCCGTTCCTGTTCGCCGCGTTCCTGTGGGCGACCTACGGCGGCCTGCCGGCACTGCAGTTCGTCACCGGCTTCCTGATGGAGAAGTCGCTGTCGGTGGACAACCTGTTCGTGTTCATCCTGTTGCTGGCCGCGTTCGCCGTCCCCCCGGAGCTCGCGCAGCGCGTGCTGCTGTTCGGGATCGCCGGTGCCCTGGTGCTGCGCGGTGTCCTGATCGCACTCGGGGCCGCGATGGTGCAGGCCGGCACGTGGGCCTTCCTGGTGTTCGGCGGGATCCTGTTCGTCACGGCGGCCAAGCTCCTGTACGGGCTGGTCACCGGCACGGACGAGATCCGCGAACCGGACGTGTCGCGGATGCGGTCGGTGCGGTTGCTGCGCATGCTGATGCCGGTCACCGACCGCTACCACGGCGTGCGGCTGTGCGTGCGCGACGGCGGGCGGCTCTCGCTCACCCCGCTGATCGTGGTCGTCGTCGCGGTGCTGGCCACCGACGTCGTGTTCGCGGTCGACTCGATTCCCGCGGTCTACGGCGTCACCGCGGACCCGTACCTCGTGTTCGCCACCAACGCGTTCGCGCTGCTCGGCCTGCGCGCGCTGTACTTCGTGCTGAAGTCCGGGCTGAGCGCGCTCGTGTACCTCAACCACGGGCTGGCGCTGATCCTCGCGTTGATCGGGGTGAAGCTGGTGCTGCACTGGGCCCACACGGTCTGGCCGGGCGTACCGGAGATCCCCACCGCGGCGTCCCTCGTCGCCGTCGTCGTGATCCTCGGGGTCGTGACGGTGGCCAGCCTGTGGGCGACCCGGACCGCTCCTGCGAGATCCGCACGGGGAGGTGAATCCTGATGCTCGAGATCCTGCAGTTCGTGGCGGCGGTGATCCTGTTCGTCTCGCTGGTCATCACCTGCCTCGTGCTGGTGCTGATCGTTCCGCCGCCGTGGCGCCGGCGTCACCCGGGCCATCGGCCGCGGCGGCACCCGGGCGGCCCGCACCGGTGAGGGAGGTGCTCAGCGGGTCAGGGCGGCCAGCACGGGCGCGGTGCGCAGCGGCACGACCTCGACCATCGAGATGACCGTGCTGGAGCGGACCACGCCGGTGCAGCCGAGCAGCACGCCGGTGACCCGGTGCAGGTCGGCGTTGTCCGCGGCGACGACCCGGACGTGCAGGTCGCCGTCGCCGGTGATCGCGTGCATCTCGCACACCTCGGGGACGGCGGAGATCTCGGCGATCGTGGCGTCGGCGTCGCCCTGACTGATCGCGAGCGTGAGGAACGCGAGTACCGGGAGCCCGGCGTGCCCGGGCCGGACCCGGACGCTCGGGGGTGCGAGCGCACCGTCGGCCTCGAGCCGGCGCAGCCGGGCGTGGACGGTGTTGCGGGCCAGCCCGAGCCGTTCCGCGAGCGCGACCACCGTCGCCGCCGGGTCGTCGTCGAGGGCCAGCAGGATCCGCGCGTCGGTCCGGTCGAGGGGACGCATGATGACCACTCCCCGCCTGCGGTTCGACAGCTGACTGCGCAGTCTGCTCAATGGTAGAGGAAAGTATTGCGCGTTTCGCCGCATCGGCGTCCTCTGGGGTCCATGCAGACCGTGACCGTTGCGCAGTACCTGGCCCGGCGGCTGGGTGAGCTGGGCGTCGAGCACCTCTTCGGCGTCCCGGGCGACTTCAGCCTGACCCTGCTCGACCACATGCTCGCCGACGGACGCCAGCAGTGGGTCGGATCGCCGAACGAGTTGAACGCCGGTTACGCCGCCGACGGCTACGCCCGCACGCGCGGCATGGCCGCCCTGGTCACCACGTTCGGGGTCGGCGAGCTCAGCGCGATCGACGCCGTCGCCGGCGCCTACGCCGAGAACGTGCCGCTCGTCCAGATCACCGGCGCCCCGCCGACCGCCGTGGCCGGGCGCGGCGCGCTGGTGCACCACACCCTCGGCGACGGCGACTTCGGGCACTTCGCCCGCGCCTACGCCGAGGTCACCGCCGACGGCGCCGTGCTCACCGCCGCCGGCGCGGCCACCCGGATCGACGAGGTGCTCGCGACCGCCGTGCGGGAGATGCGGCCGGTCTACCTGGCGGTGCCGGTCGACGTCGCCACCGCGCCGGTGCAGCCCCCGGCGGCCCCGCTGCCGGTCGGCGCGGCGGACCCGCGGGCGGTCGACCGGTTCCGCGACGCCGCCGCCGGCCTGCTCGCCGGCGCCCGCAGCGCCGTCCTGGTCGCCGGGCACCTCGTCGAGCGCACCGGCTCGGTCGACGCGTTCGCCCGGCTCACCGCCGCGGCCGCATCCCCGGTCGTCACGCTCACCTCCGCCCGCGGCGCCATCGACCCCGGCGCACCGCAGTACGCGGGTGTCTACTGCGGTGATCTCGGGGCCAAGCGCGCCGTCCTCGCCGTGGACACGGCCGATGTCGTGATCGAGGCCGGGACGCTGATGGCCGACGCCGTGACCGGCATGTTCTCCCACCGCGACGACCCGGCCCACACGATCCACCTCGGCGTGCACGCCGCGACCGTGGCCGGGCGGGTGTTCGAGGGCGTGCCGTTCGCGACCGCGCTGGAGGTGCTGACCGGGCTGGTCGACGGCCGGGTACTGCGCCGGGAGCTGCCCGACGTCCCGGCCCGCGGGCCGGAGCCGGGGGAGACCCTCGACCAGGCGGCCCTGTGGGCGCACCTGCAGCGCCTGCTGCCCCGCGGGCACCGCCTGGTCACCGACATCGGCACCACGTTCTGGGGCGCGGCCGGGATCACCCTGCCCGCCGGCACCGACGTCGTCGCCCAGCCGGTGTGGTCGTCGATCGGGTACGCGCTGCCCGCGACCCTGGGTTGCGCGGTGGCCGACCCGTCCCGCCGCCCGGTCCTGGTGATCGGCGACGGCGCCGCCCAGATGACCGTCCAGGAGCTCGGCGCGCTGGCCCGCCTGCCGCACCCGCCGATCGTGATCGTCGTCGACAACGCCGGCTACACCATCGAGCGCGCGCTGCAGAGCCCGCAGGCCGTGTACAACGACGTCGCCCCCTGGGACTGGTGCGCGCTCGCCCGCGCGTTCGCCCCCGGGGTCGACCTGCTCACCGCCGAGCCCGGCACCCCGGCCGAGCTGGACGCCGCCCTCGCCGAGGCCGTCCGGACCCCGGAACGGTGCGCGGTGCTGCACGTCCGGATACACCCGCTCGACGTGCCGGCCGGGCTGCGCGGGCTCGCCGACAAGTACCAGGGGCGCTGAGCCCCGGGCCGCCCGATCACCGGGCGGCCCCGGCCCCGGTCACCTCAGCGGGTCGAAGTGGCGCAGCACCGATCCGGTCTCGCCGCGCAGGATCTGGCCCGCGAGCAGCCGGCCGGTGAGCGGGCCCAGCGCGACCCCCCACATGCCGTGCCCGCCCGCCACGTGGACGCCCGGGGTGCGGGTGCGGCCGACCAGCGGCAGCCCGTCGGTCGTGCAGGGCCGCGACCCGACCCACTCGTCGCGGCGGGCCGCGAAGTCGATCCCGGTGAACATCGGCCCGGCCGCCTCCACGATGGCGTCCACCCGGCGCGGGTCGAGCGGCGCGTCCGGGTCGCGGAACTCCATCATCCCGGCGACCCGCAGGCCGTCCTCCGGCCCGCCGAGCGGCGTGCAGGCTACCCGCTGGGTGGGGAAGTAGATCGGGTTCCGGGGCGGCGCGTCGGGCCGCACGGTGAAGCTGTAGCCGCGGCCGGCCTGCACCAGGCGCCGGACGCCGTGCTGCCGGGCGAGCCGGCCGAGCCAGGCGCCGTTCGCGAGCACGACGTCGTCCGCCTCGAGGGCGTCGCCGTCGGTGAACCGCACGCGGGGCCGCCCGCCGTCGCCGGCGACGTCGCTCACCTCGCGGCCGGTGACGATCTCGGCGCCGGCCTCCTTCACCGCGTCGGCGAGGGAGTGCACGAACCGGCCCGGGTTGATGAACCGCTGGCCGTCGATCCGCAGCCCGCAGCGCACGCCGGGGCCGAGCGCCGGTTCGAGCTCGTGCACCGCCGCGTCGTCGAGCAGGGCGTAGTCGGTCCGCCCGCCGTCGCTGTTGACCCGCCGGAACTCGTCGAGCAGCACCTCGCGGTCGGTCTCGGAGGCGAAGGCCGCCAGCATCGGGGTCGCCGACCGGATCGGCTCCTCGACCCCGGCGCCGGTCGCCGTGGCGAGCTCGTCGTAGGCGTCCAGCGCGGAGGCGTTCGCCTCGATGAAGACCTGCAGCGCGGCGCGCCACCGCCGGTCCGTGCAGTGCCGGGCGAACCCGGCGAGGAACCCGAGCAGCCGCGGATCGAGCCGCGGCGGCACGTAGACCGGGGACTTCGGGCTCAGCAGCGCCCGGATCCCGGTCGCCAGGATCGCGGGCTCGGGCAGGGGGAGCGTGAGGGCGGGCGCGAGCCAGCCCGCGTTGCCCCACGACGCGCCCGCCGCCACCCCGTGGCGCTCCACGACCGAGACCTCGGCCCCGCCGCGCTGCAGGTGCCACGCGGTGGCGAGCCCGACGATGCCGCCACCCACCACGACGATCTTCTGGTTCCGCATGCCCCGAGTGTGGCCCTGACCTGCGGTTTTCGATGTGGTGTTTCGGCCACGTCCCCGCCGGTGGGGTTGTGCGATCTCACAACCCCCTACGGGGACCGCCGGGCCGCCAGGTGCACCATCAGCGCCAACCGGGTGGCCGGGTCGTCCGGATCCAGCCCGCACGACACCCGGACCCGGCGCAGCCGGTTCCGCACCGTGTTCGGGTGGACCCGCAACAGCTGGGACGCCCGGGCGACGCTGCCGGCGGCGGCGAGGTACGCGTCCACCGTCCCGGCGAGCTCGGTCCGGTGCTCGGCGTCGTGCCGTTCCAGCGCGACCAGCGGGCTCGCATCGTCGTGCGTGGTGAGGAACCCGCGCACCCGGTCCACCAGCACGTCGGCGAACACGTCGCGCAGGTCGGCGACCCGGGAGCCGGCCTCCCGCCGGAGCAGGACCGCGACCACGTCGCCGGCGGTGGCGGCCGAGCGGGGGAGGTCGTGGGCCGGCACCGTGTCGCCGATCCCCGCGACGACGTCCGCCCGCCCCGCCACCCGGTCCATGAAGTCGGTCAGGATCCGGCGCGCCGACGACGCGGCCAGCACGCAGTACAGGGTGTCGTCGCGGACCGCGCACACCGAGCGCGGCGCCACGGCGTTGAGGTGCAGCGTCAGCGCGCTGCCCACCCGCTCGAGCCGGCCGGGGTCGCCGCCGCGGACCGCGACGGCGGCCAGCTGTCCGGGCAGCGCCGCATCGGTGGCGGCCTCGACCGCCGTCTCGCCCCCGGACAGCAACCGTTCGAGCCGGTCGCCGCGCGTCCGGTGGGCGGCGTCCGACTCCCGCCGGGCCACCCGGAGGTGGTGCGCGACGGCCGGGCCGGCGGCCCGCAGCGCCGCCTCCTGCTCCGGGGTCGGCGGGCCCCCGGTGACCGCCCAGATGGATCCGAGCAGCTCACCGTCGCTGCGCACCGCGACCACGGCCCGCGGGCGCATCTCCAGCTCGGACAGCTCGACGACGATGACGTCGTCCGCGCAGCGGAGGCGGTCGAACACGCCCTTGCGGCCCAGGGCCCGGCGGACCTCCAGCGGAACCTGGCGGTTGAGGATCGTCTCGACCCGGGCCCGGTCCGCGGTGGCGTGGTCGCCCGCGTGTGCGACGACCACGGTGTCCGGGTCCTCGATGGTGATCGGGCAGCCGAGCAGCTCGGCGAGGTCGTGCGCCAGCCCGAACAGGTTGCTCTCGGACATGGGTTCAGGGCCGCCCGAGGGTGCACGGGATGACATCGACGACACCGACGACATCGCCGACATCGCCGCGGGGCACGTGCGGCCGCTCGCCGACGCCGAGGCCCGGGGACGACGACGGGCAGGCCGAGGCGACCGTCCCCCCGGACGTACGGTCCGGGGCGGGCGCGGCGCCTGCGAGCGTGTCGGTCGTCACGAACCCAGCGTAGGCCGGGCCCGCAGCCCGGTCGGGGCGGGCGTCGGCGGCGGGACCCGGTAGTTCGCGGGGCAGCGAGCCACCCCGGTCGAGCGCGTGGCGCGCCGACTCGCACGATCCCGCCGCAGCTGGGGCGGGAACGTGCCGCTCAGCTCCTCAGCCGCCGAGCCGCCGTCCGGCCGAGGCACACCTTTCCGTCCCGATCGGGGCGACAGCGTGCTGATCGCCAGGGGGCGGTCGATCGATGCGCACGTATCCGCCCTGCCTGGGGCGAGAACGTGCTGGTCACGCCGGTGCGGTCGGTCGATGCGCACGTTTTCGCCGTCGACGGGGCGGGAACGTGCTCATCGCCAGGGGAGAGCCGGTCGACGTGCGCGTATCCGCCCCTACCGGGGAGAGAGCGTGCGACTCACCCCGAGCGGCGCGCTCGCCCCGGCGGGCCTCGGTCAGTTCCGCACCCAGCGCCCCACGACCATGAGGGTTTTCGTGCCGGTGACCTGGCCGGTCTTCCGCAGCCGGTCGATGACGTCCTGCAGGTGGGTGACGTCCCGGACCCGGATCTGCACGAGCGCGTCCGGATCACCCGCGATGGTGTAGAGCGCCTGCACCTCGGGCAGGCCGGCGGCGGTGGCGACGATCTCCGACACCTGGGTGCTGCCGGTGTAGCGCACCTCGGTGAACGCTTCCACCGGCCACCCCAGCTTCGCGTGGTCGACCTGGGCGCTGAACCCCGTGATCACGCCGGTCTCCCGGAGCCGGTCCACCCGCCGCTTGACCGCGCCGACCGACAGCCCCACCTCCTGGGCCATGTCGGAGAAGGTCCGGCGCCCGTCTTCGACGAGCATGCGCAGCAGCTGCTCGTCGATCCGGTCGATGTCAGCCATGTCACGCTCACAAGAAATTCTCGGTATCAGACGGATGTGCTCCGGATATTGCCGACTTTGCCCCGATATCGCAGTAGTTGATTGCGCGGGACCGGTGTGCTGGCTGTCATATGGCGGAGGCGTCCGGACGACTCGAAGAGGAGCCACCACCATGCCGGGATCCATCACCGGAACCGTGTCCCTGGACGACAAGTACGTCGCGACCCGGGGCCGTGCCCTGGTCACCGGGATCCAGGCGCTCGTGCGGCTCGTGCTCGAGCAGCGGCGGCTCGACGCCCGGCGCGGTCTGGACACCCGGGCGTTCGTCTCCGGCTACCAGGGCTCCCCGCTGGGCGGGCTGGACAGCGAGCTGGGTCGCGCCGGCCGGCACCTGGAGGAGGCGGGCGTCGTCTTCCGGGCCGGGCTGAACGAGGAGCTGGCCGCGACGGCCGTCGCGGGGACGCAGCTGCTCGACGCGGTCCCGGGCCGGCGGCACGATGGCGTCACCGGCTTCTGGTACGGCAAGAACCCCGGCCTGGACCGGGCGGCCGACGCGATCCGGCACGGCATCCTGGCCGGCACCTCCCGGCTCGGCGGCGCGGTCGCGATCATCGGCGACGACCCGTCCTGCAAGTCGTCGACGGTGCCCAGCTCCTGCGAGCCGATGGCGCAGGGCCTGTCGATGCCGTTGCTCGCGCCCGGCTCGGTCGCCGAGGTCGTCGAGCACGGCCTGCACGCCGTCGCGCTGTCCCGCGCGACCGGGCTCTGGACCGGATTGAAGATCATCGCCGATGTCGCCGACGCCTCGGCGACGATCGACCTCGGCGCGCTGGACCCCGACGTCCTCGGCATCCCGCACCCGCCGCGGCAGGAGCGCCCCGCCCAGCCGGCGCTCCTCGGCCCGGCCGCGCTCGACGCCGAGTTCGACATGCTGACCCGCCGGCTCGACCTCGCCGTGCAGTACGCCCGGGAGACCGGGCTGAACCGGGTCGTCTTCGACGCGCAGCGGGCCCGGCTCGGCATCCTCGCCTCGGGCACCGGCTACGCGACCGTCCAGCGTGCGCTCGACGACCTCGGGCTCGGCGCGGCCGAGCTCGACGCGCTCGGCGTCCGCCTGATCCGGCTCGCCATGCCCTACCCGGTCGACCACGCCGTGCTCGCCACGATGACCGACGGGCTCGACGAGGTGCTCGTCGTGGAGGACAAGGTCCCCTTCCTGGAAGGCCACCTCAAGCAGGCGCTGTACGGGCGGGACCGCGCGCCGGTCGTGGTCGGCCGCCGCGACCCGGACGGCCGGCCGCTGCTGACCGCGCGCGGCCAGCTCACGGGGGAGGACGTCGCACGGGCGATCGCCGCCCGGATCGGTGCCACGGCCGGCCCGGACCGCCTGCCCGAGCGCGCCGTCCGGCACCTCGACGCGATCCGGCCGCCCCGGCCGTCGCGGATCCCGTTGCCGACCGTGACGGGGTCCTCGACGAGCGAGCTCGGCAGCCGGACCCCGTACTTCTGCTCCGGCTGCCCGCACAACACCTCCACCCGCACCGACGACGACACGCTCGTCGGCGTGGGCATCGGCTGCCACGCCATGGTCGCGCTCGACGGCCACCACCGCGGGCGCCAGATCGGCATCACCCAGATGGGCGGGGAGGGTGCACAGTGGATCGGGCTCGCGCCCTTCACCGACGACCGGCACATGGTGCAGAACCTCGGCGACGGGACGTTCCACCACTCGGGCTCGCTCGCCGTCCGCGCCGCCGTGGCCGCGGGGGTGTCGATGACCTACAAGCTGCTCTACAACGACGCCGTCGCCATGACCGGCGGGCAGCGCGCCGAGGGCAGGCTCGACGTCCCGTCGATCGTCCGCGAGCTCGCGGTCGAGGGTGTCCGGCGGATCGTCATCACCACCGACGACCCGGCGTCCTACCGCGGGGTGGAGCTCGACCCGATCGCCTCGGTCCGGCACCGCGACCGGTTCGCCGAGGCCGAGCGCGAGCTGAAGGAGGTCGAGGGCGTCACCGTCCTCATCCACGACGACCGCTGCGCCGCCGAGGAGCGCCGGCTCCGCAAGCGGGGCGTGCTGCCGGCACCGACCGAGCGGGTCGTGGTCAACGAGCGCGTGTGCGAGGGCTGCGGGGACTGCGGCGACGTCTCGACCTGCCTGTCGGTCCTGCCGGTGGACACCGAGTTCGGCCGCAAGACCCGGATCCACCAGGCCTCGTGCAACTCGGATCTCACCTGCCTGAAGGGCGACTGCCCGTCGTTCCTGCTCGTCGAGCCCGGCACCGTGCCGCGCCGCGAGATCCCGGAGCTGCCCGTCGCGCTGCCCGACCCGCAGCCGAGGTTCGACGACGACGCCCTGCTGATCCGGATGCCCGGGATCGGCGGCACCGGCGTGGTCACCGCGTCGCAGATCCTGCAGATGGCCGCGCACCTCGACGGGCGCTACGCCAGCGGGCTGGAGCAGGTCGGGCTCGCCCAGAAGGGCGGCCCGGTCGTGTCCGACATCCGGATCTCCAAGCAGCCGATCGACGGCATCCTGCGCGCCACGACCGCGACCGCCGACGTCCTGGTCGGGATGGACCTCGTCGGCACGGCCACGAGCGCGAACCTCGCCGTCGCCCGGCCGGGCCACACGGTCGCGGTCATCAACACCTCGCTGGTCCCGACCGCGGCCATGGTGACCGGGAAGGTCGTGCTGCCCGGGTCCACCGACGACGCCCTGGAGCGGATCGCGGCGGCCACCCGGGCCGACGCCGCGCTCCACGTGGACGCCCAGTGGATCTCCGAGGCGCTGTTCGGCGACCACCTGCCGACGAACATGCTGCTGCTCGGTGCCGCCTACCAGCACGGCGTCCTGCCCGTCTCGGGTGAGGCCATCGAGGAGGCGATCCGGCTCAACGGCTCCGCCGTACCGGCCACAGTGGCTGCGTTCCGCTGGGGCCGGGCCGCCGCGGTCGACCACGCCGCCGTGCTCGCCGCGCTGACCACCGAGGAACCGGAGGTCGTCGAGGTCGACACCATGTCCGAGACCGCCGCGCGCATCGCCGCCGGCACGGACACCGAGCTGGTCGACGTGCTGGCGACCCGCATCGCCGACCTGGCGGGCTACCAGGACCGCGGCTACGCCAACCGGTACGCCGAGGAGGTCCGGCGGGTCACGCGGATCGCGACCGACCTGGCCGGGGCCGAGGCGGGCCACCGGATCGGCGCCGCCTACGCCCGCGGCCTGCACAAGCTCATGGCCTACAAGGACGAGTACGAGGTGGCGCGGCTGCACCTGGACCCGGTCGAGGTGCAGCGCCGCGAGGCAGAGTACGGGCCGGACGCGACCGTGTCGGTCATGCTGCACCCGCCGGCGCTGCGCGCGCTGGGGTTGAACCGCAAGATCAAGCTCGGGTCCCGGGCGGCCGGTGCCGCCTTCCGCGCCCTGCGCGCGGCCCGCACGCTGCGCGGCACCCCGCTGGACGTGTTCGGCTACGCGGGCGTCCGCAAGGTGGAGCGCGCGCTCGTCGCCGAGTACCAGGCCGCCGTGCGCGCGGCCTGCGACCGGCTCGGCACTCCCGGCGTCGACGCCGGCACCGTCGTCGAGCTGGCGGAGGCGGCGGACCTCGTCCGGGGGTACGAGGACATCAAGCTGGCCAACGTCGAGCGGTTCCGTGCCCGGGTGGCGGAGCTGCGGTCCGGGCTGGGCGTCGCCGGCTGACCCCGGCACTCCCGCCTGCCCTCCCTGCCCTCCCTGCCCGACTCATGGAGCTTTGGTCCTGTGCCACAGGACCAAAGCTCCATGAGTGCCCCGGTGGGGTGCGTCACGGGGGCGGCGAGGGTGCGGTGGGGGGTCGGTGGGTGAGCTGCAATGATGGTCCGTGTTCGGAACGTACACGGTTCTTCGTTCGATCTTTCGATGTTGTGAGTCGATCCGGTCGCCGAGCCTGGGGTCATGCAGTCGATCGCCGCCCCCGGTTCCCTCCGTGCGACGCTCGCGCGCGGCCGCCGGCCCGCCGAGCCCCGCCCGCTCGCGATGGCGGCGGCGCTGGCGCTGCTCGCGTTCGGTGCGAACATGGCCAGCCCGCTCTACCCCGGCTACCAGGAGCGCCTCGGCTTCGACGACCTCACCCTGACGCTGATCTACGCGGTCTACGCCGCGGTGAGCGTCCCGGCGCTGCTCGTGCTCGGCCCGCTGGGGGACCGGATCGGCCGGGTCCGCATGGTCCGCGCCGGCCTCGCCGTCGCGGCGCTCGGATCGGTGTGCTTCGCGATCGGGGACGCCACGGCGTGGCTCGTCGTCGGCCGGGTACTGCAGGGCGTCGCGCTGGGCGCGGCGACCGGGGCGGGCATGGCGGTGCTGGCCGGTACGCCGTCCCGCACCCGCCGGCGCCGGGTGGCCGCGGCGGGGGCACTGGCCTTCCTCGTCGGGACGGCCGCCGGGCCGGGCCTGACCGGGCTGCTGGCCGACCTCGTCCCGGCCCCGTACGCGACCCCGCACCTCGTGCACGCCGGGCTCGTCGCCGCCGTGTACGCCTGGCTCGGGCCGGTGCCGGGGCCGGCGCCCGGTGTGGTCCTCCGGGGCCGGCCGACGGCCGTCCCGCAGCTGCCGACCCGCGACCGCGGGCCGTTCCTCGCCGCGATGGCGAACGGGTTCGTCTCCTGGGCGGTGGTCGGCCTGTTCCTCGGTCTGGTCCCGAGCGTGCTGACCCGCGCCTCCGGTGACGTCGGGACGACCGTGCTGGGGGCCGTGGCGGCACTCGTGGTCCTCGCGTCCCTGCCGGCGCAGGCCCTGCTGGCCCGGCTCGGGGCCGGCCGGGCACAGCTGGCCGGGCTGGCCCTGCTCGGCGGCGGCCTCGTCGTGCTCGTGACCTCGGGTGCGGTGGGTCCGCTCCCGCTGGTGCTCGCCACCGCGGTCGTGGCCGGGCTCGGCCACGGCCTGGCCTACGGCGGTGCCCACGGCGTCGTCGAGACGATCGCGGTCGGCGACCGCGCGGCCGGCCTCACCGCCACCGCCTACGTCGTCTACTACCTCGGCGCGGGCATCCCGACGATCGCCGTCGGGGTCCTCGCCACGGTCGTGCCGCTCGGCGTCGCGACCGGTGCGCTCGCCGGCCTGCTGCTCGCCGCGACCGCCGCCGCCTGGTGCCTGACCCGGATGGTCTCGACCGCGGGCGGCCGCGTCCACCGGCGGGCGGACGCCGACGACAGCCCGCTCGGCGACGTCGCCGCGCTCATCACGGACGTCCCCCGGGGCATCCACCTGGCGAACGGCATCCTGCACGGCCGGCGGGCCGGGACCGGCGCCGCGCTGCGCACCCTCCCGAAACGCTCACGGAACTCGGCCGCGCTCGCGCGATCGGGTGAGCGTCCCCGGGTTCGGTGAGCGTTTCGTGAGCGGGCCCCCGGGTGTGGCCGGGGCGGGTGGTGCGGGGGTGTCATGCCGGGGTGTTGACGTCGGCGAACGCCTCCCGCAGCGCGGTCCGCACGGTCCGGATCGCCGGCCGTGACGCGGCCGCCCGGCGGGCCGAGGTGAACAGCTCCCGGTGCGATGGCCCGGGCAGCCCGATCAGCCGGATCCCGTCGGTGTTGCCGGTCCACACCAGGTCCGGCAGCAGGCTGACCGCGTGCCCGGCCCGCACGAGATGGACGTGGATCTCCAGGTCGGCCGAGTCGAACCGGATGTCGGGCTCGAACCCGGCGGCCCGGCACTGCTGCACCGTCCAGTAACGGGCCGCGGTGCCCTCCGGCTCCATGATCCACGGCAGGCCCGCGGTCTCGGAGAGGTGGCGGATGCCCGAACCCTCCGGCACGGTCAGCCGCACCGGGTCGGTGCCGAGGGCCTCCCGGTCGAGCCGGTCGCGGTGGGCCCGGGTGTGCCCCGGGTACTGCTCGGCGACGGCCAGGTCGAACCCGCGGGCCTCCAGCTCGGTCAGCCCGGTCTCCGGCGGCACGACGGCGGCCTCCACCCGCAGGTGCGGGGCCGTGCCGCGCAGCCGGGTCAGGGCCCGGGGGAGCAGGGCGCGCCCGGCCGTCTCCAGGGTCGCGACGCGCACGGTCTCCTCGATCGGCCGGGTGGACTCCAGCTCGCTGCGCACGCCCTCCTCCAGGTCGAGGACCTGGGCGGCGTGCCGGGCGATGCGCCGGCCGTGGGCGGTCAGCCGGATGCGCCGGCCGTCGGGCTCGAACAGCGGGACACCGACCTCGTCCTCCAGCTTCGCCAGCTGCGCGGACACGCTCGACGGGCTGTAGTTCAGCGTGCGTGCCACCGCCGTGACGGTCTCCCGGAGCCGCAGCTCGTGCAGCAGCCGGAGCCGGTGCAGGTCCCACATGGCACACCTTTCGGCAGATCCGAACGACGGTCTTCGATTATTGCCGCTTTTCTCGAAACGTGCGGGCTGCGACCGTTCTCGGAACGACAGGCACGCTCGACGAGGGGAGCACGGCATGGGCACCGAGCAGCCGACCGCCACGGTCATCGACGAGGCGCTGGCGGACGACGCCGTCGCCCTCGCCCGGCGCTGGCTGGAGGCCAGCCGCAACGAGCCGGAGGACGCCTCGGCCCGCCGGCTCGCCGGCGTGCTGCGCGACCCGAACGGGCTGGCGTTCACGGTCGGGTTCGTCGACGGCGTGATCCGCCCGGAGGACCCGCGGGCCGCGGCCCGGCACCTGGCGTCGCTGGTGCCGATCATCCCGCGCTTCCTGCCGTTGCCGCTGCGGGCCGCCGTCCGCACCGGCGCGCTCGTCGGGAAGGTGCTGCCGGGCGTCGTCGTCCCGGTCGCCCGGGCCTCCCTGCGCCGGATGGTCCGCCACCTGGTCGTCGACGCGTCCGAGCGCCGGCTCGGGCCGGCACTCCGGCAGATCCGCCGCACCCGCCAGGACGCCCGGCTCAACATCAACCTGCTCGGCGAGGCGATCCTCGGCGAGGACGAGGCGGCCCGGCGGGTGGAGGGCACCCGCGCGCTGCTCGCCCGCGACGACGTCGACTACGTGTCGATCAAGGTGTCGTCGACCGTGGCCCCGCACGACCCGTGGTCGTTCGACCGGGCGGTCACCGACGCCGTCGAGGCGCTCGTGCCGCTGTACCGGCTGGCCCGGACGGCGCGCGGCGGGCCGAAGTTCCTCAACCTCGACATGGAGGAGTACAAGGACCTCGACCTCACCCTCGCGGTCTTCACGGCGCTGCTCGACCGGCCGGAGTTCCACGACCTGGAGGCCGGGATCGTCCTGCAGGCCTACCTGCCCGACGCCCTGTCGGTGATGGTGCGGCTGCAGGAGTGGGCGGCCGCCCGGGTCGCCCGCGGCGGCGCGCCGATCAAGGTCCGGGTGGTGAAGGGGGCCAACCTGCCGATGGAGCAGGTCGACGCCGAGCTCCACGGCTGGCCGCTGGCGACGTGCGGCAGCAAGCAGGAGTCCGACGCCTCCTACAAGGCCGTCCTCGACCACGCGCTGCGCCCCGAGCACACCGCCGCCGTGCGCATCGGCGTCGCCGGCCACAACCTGTTCGACATCGCGCTGGCCTGGCTGCTCGCCTCCCGCCGGGGCTGCACCGACGGCATCGAGGTCGAGATGCTGCTCGGCATGGCGACCGCGCAGGCCGAGGCGGTCCGCGCCGACGTCGGCTCGCTGCTGCTCTACACCCCGGTCGTGCACCCGGACGAGTTCGACGTCGCGATCGCCTACCTGATCCGGCGGCTCGAGGAGGGGGCCTCGCACGAGAACTTCATGTCGGCGGCCTTCGACCTCGACTCCGACCCGGGCCTGTTCGAGCGGGAGAAGCAGCGGTTCCTCGGCTCGGTCGCCGCGATGCCGGCCGAGCCGCCCGCCCCGAACCGGGTGCAGGACCGCACCCGGCCGGAGCCGCCGGCGCCGCTGCACGGGTTCGCCAACACCCCCGACACCGACACCGCGGTCGCGGTGAACCGGGGGTGGGGGGCGGCGATCCGGGCCCGGATGCGGGACTCGGTGCTCGGCGAGCGGACCGCGGCGGAGGGCACGATCACCTCCCGGGACGAGCTGGAGCAGGTCGTGACCGGTGCCCGGTCGGCCGGCGAGCAGTGGCGCGCGCTCGGCGCCGACAAGCGGGCCGAGATCCTGCACCGGGCCGGCGAGGAGCTCGCGGCCCGGCGCGCGGACCTGCTGGAGGTCATGGGCTCGGAGTGCGGCAAGGTGCTCGAGCAGGGCGACCCGGAGGTCGGCGAGGCGATCGACTTCGCGCACTACTACGCCGAGGCGGGCCGCCGGCTCGAGACCGTCGAGGGTGCGCGGTTCACGCCGTCGCAGCTGACCGTGGTGACCCCGCCGTGGAACTTCCCCGTGGCGATCCCGGCCGGGTCGACGATGGCGGCGCTCGCCGCGGGCTCGCCGGTGGTGTTCAAGCCGGCGGAGCCGGCCCGGCGCTGCGGCGCGGTGGTGGCCGAGGCGCTCTGGGCGGCGGGGGTCCCGCGCGACGTGCTGCGCTACGTCCAGCTCGACGAGGGCGACCTCGGGCCCGAGCTCATCGCGCACCCGCACGTCGACCGGGTGATCCTCACCGGTGCCTACGAGACCGCCGAGCTGTTCCGCTCGCTGCGGCCGGACCTGCCGCTGCTCGCCGAGACCAGCGGCAAGAACGCGATCATCGTGACGCCCAGCGCCGACCTCGACCTGGCCGCCCGGGACGTGGCCCGCTCGGCCTTCGGGCACGCGGGGCAGAAGTGCTCGGCCGCGTCGCTGGTCGTGCTCGTCGGATCGGTCGCCACCTCGAAGCGGTTCCGCCGCCAGCTCCTGGACGCGGTGTCCTCGCTGCGGGTCGGGCGACCGTGGGAGGAGGGCGCCCAGGTCGGGCCGCTGATCGGCCCGGCAGGGGGCAAGCTGGCATCGGCGCTGACCACGCTCGGCCCCGGGGAGCGCTGGGTGATCACCCCGGAGCGCCTCGACGAGGCCGGGACGCTGTGGCGGCCCGGGGTCCGGGAGGGCGTGCGCCCCGAGTCGGAGTACCACCTCACCGAGTACTTCGGACCGGTGCTCGGGATCATGACCGCGGAGACCCTCGACGAGGCGATCGCCCTGGTCAACCGGATCGAGTACGGGCTCACCTCGGGCCTGCACTCGCTCGACCCGGACGAGATCGACACCTGGCTGCGCACGGTCGAGGCGGGCAACCTCTACGTCAACCGGGGCATCACCGGCGCGATCGTGCAGCGCCAGCCGTTCGGCGGGTGGAAGAAGTCATGCGTCGGCGCCGGCACCAAGGCGGGTGGGCCGAACTACCTGGTCGGCCTCGGGAGCTGGACCGACGCCCCGGTCCGCTCCACCGGTGACGACGACCCGCTCGCCCGGCAGGTGCTGCACGGCGCCCGGGCGGCCGGGATCGGCGACGACGACCTGGCCTGGCTGGCCGGCGCGCTGGCCACCGACGCCGCGGCCTGGCGGGACGAGTTCGGCGTCGCCCGCGACGCCACCGGCCTGACCTGCGAGCACAACGTGCTGCGCTACCACCCAACACCGGTCACCGTCCGCTACGCCGGTGACCGCCCGGTGGAGCTGCTGCGGATCGTCGCCGCCGGTGCCCGGGCCACGGCGCCGGTCACCGTGAGCACGGCCGCGCCGCTGCCCGCGCCGCTGCACGACCGGCTCGTCGCGCTCGGCGCGTCGGTGCGGCACGAGGACACCGGTGCCTGGCGGGCCCACGCCCGCGAGCTCGGCGTCCGGGGCGGGCGGCTCCGGCTCGTCGGGGCCGGAGCCGACGAGGTCGTCACGGCGACCGGCGGATCGCCTGCGCTGGCGGTCTACGACGGCCCGGTCGTCTCCGCGGGGCGGGTCGAGCTGCTGACCTTCCTGCGCGAGCAGGCCGTCTCCGTGACCGCGCACCGGTTCGGGACACCGCATCCCTACGATGTCCCGGCCGTCGTGCCGGCCGCCTCGTAGACCGTCCTCCCGCCACGAGCAAAGGAGCTCCGTCATGTCGGACCAGACCTTCCAGATCGCCGCGCTGGTCGCCTACTTCGCGGCGATGGTCGGCATCGGCTGGTACGCCTACCGGCGGACCACCGACCACGAGGACTACCTGCTGGGCGGGCGCCGGCTCCCGGCCTGGGCGGCCGCGCTCAGCGCGGGCGCGTCGGACATGTCGGGCTGGCTGATGATGGGCCTGCCCGGGGCGATCTATGCGACGGGCCTGGTCGAGGTGTGGATCGCGATCGGCCTGACCGCCGGTGCGTACCTGAACTGGCGGTACGTGGCCCCCCGGCTGCGGTCCTACACCGAGGTCGCGCAGAACTCGATCACGATCCCGAGCTTCTTCGAGAACCGCCTGCGCGACACCTCGCGGGCGCTGCGCGTGGTCTCCGGCCTGATCATCCTGGTGTTCTTCACGTTCTACGTGTCGTCGATGATGGTCGCGGGCGGCGAGTTCTTCCAGCTCACCTTCGGCGGGTCGTACCTGACCGGGATGGTGCTGGTCGCCGCCGTGACCCTGCTCTACACGACGATGGGCGGGTTCCTCGGCGCGTCGCTGACCGACGTCGCCCAGGGCGTGATGATGATGATCGCGCTGGTGGTCGTGCCGGTCATCGCGATCGCCGTGGTCGGCGGCCCGGCCGAGACCACGGCCGGGATCCGGGAGGTCGACCCGCAGCGCCTGTCGGTGCTGGGCGGTGCGGGCCTGTCCGCGGCGAGCGTCCTCGGCATCGTCTCCGCCGCGGCGTGGGGGCTGGGCTACTTCGGCCAGCCGCACGTCATCGTGCGGTTCATGGCCATGCGCGACGCCGCGTCGGCCGTCGCCGCGCGCCGCATCGGGATGAGCTGGATGATCGTGTCGCTGGTCGGCGCGGTCACGTGCGGCGCCGTCGGCATCGCGTTCTTCCACCGCACCGGGCACCCGCTGGACAACCCGGAGCTGGTGGTGCTGGCGATGTCGGAGATCCTGCTGCACCCGCTGGTCGCCGGCTTCGTGTTCGCCGCGGTGCTGGCGGCGGTCATGAGCACCGTGTCCAGCCAGCTGATCGTCTGCTCGTCGGCGTTCGTCGAGGACCTCTACAAGGTCGTCGGCCGGGACACCTCGCCGCGCGCCCTGATGACGCTCGGCCGGGTGTGCGTGCTGGCCGTGGCCGTGATCGCGGGCCTGCTCGCGATCAACCCGAGCGACACCATCCTCGACCTGGTCGGGTTCGCCTGGGCCGGGTTCGGGGCCTCGTTCGGGCCGGCGATCCTGCTGTGCCTGTTCTGGCGCCGGCTCACGAACTGGGGCGCGCTGGCCGGCATGGTCGCCGGCGCGGTCACCGTGTTCGTCTGGGACGCCTACGGGCCGCTGATCGGCGGGGTCGAGCTGTACGAGATCGTGCCCGCCTTCCTGGTCAACGTGCTGGTCGCCGTCGTGGTGAGCCGGTGGACCTGGTCCGCGGACGCCGAGATCGACCGCGAGTTCGACGCGGCGGTCGAGCTCGCCGGTGCCTCGAGGGCGACGGCGTCCTGACCGCCCGGCTCAGCCGCTGATGCCGTACTGGCGGATCTTCCGGTACAGGGTCGAGCGGGCCAGGCCGAGCGCCGCGGCGGCGGCCTTCCGGTTGCCGTTCGCCTCCCGGAGCGCGGCCACGATCGCGTCCCGCTCGACCTGGTCCACGGGACGCAGCGCGCTGCGCGGCACGCTCTGGCAGTACGCCGGCAGGTCGGCCGCCTCGATCGGCCCGACCGGCCGGGCCCGGAGCGCCGCGGCCAGCGCGTCCCGCAGCTCACGGATGTTGCCGGGCCAGCGGTAGCCGGCGACGACCCGCTGCGCCTCCCGGGACAGGTGCACCTCCCGGTGCGGCGCCAGCTCCGCCAGCAGCGCGGCCGTGAGCGCCGGGAGGTCGGTGCCGCGATGGCGCAGCGGTGGCACGACGACCGACGTCGTGAACAGGCCCAGCAGTGCCTGGTGGAACGGGCCGAACTCCGCCGTCCCGGACGCGGTCGCCCCGAGCGTCCCGATCCGGGTGCCGTCCGGCTGCAGGGCGCCGACGAGCTCGCCCATCGCCGCGCCGGGCACCCGCTCGATCTCCTGCAGGACGTGCAGGGTCGGTGTCGCCGGGGGCGTGGCCAGCCGGGCGGCGACGCCGTGCGGGTCGTCGGCGACCTCCCGTGCCGGGACGGCGACGACCGTGCCGCGCGGGTGCCGTGCCCGGAACCGTTCCCGCAGCAGCGCCGACCGGCCGCTGCCGGGCTCGCCGAGCACCAGGACCGGCTCGCCGCGGTCCACCGCGGCCCCGGCCGCGGCCGCGGCGGCGGACCAGGCCGGGGTACCGCTGTCGACCACCCGCGGCGGGGCCTCCGCCGTCGTGGTGCCGGGCTCGTCGAGCACCGTCAGCAGGCACACCATCCCGGCGACCTCGTCGCCCGCGGTGACGGTCGAGCCCCGGAGCCGGACCCGGGTGCCCGAGGGCAGGTCGATCCGGTCGTCGACCCGGGCGTGGTGGACCATCAGGAACCGCACGTGGTCGTGCAGTGCGGCCTGGTCGGACTGGTCGATCGCGGTCTGGGCCCGGGTGTTCGCCATGACGATCCGGGGGCCGACGGCGAGGACCGCGCCCCGGCCGCGTGCCTCGACCCGCGAGTACAGGTCGAACAGCGCCTGCTGGCCCTGGTTCCGGTCGGCGACCAGGTCCTGCTCGATCCGTGCCGCGGCGCTCCGCACCAGCGAGTGCAGGATCGGCGTCGAGTGCTCGGCGTAGCAGCTGATGTCGAGCACGCCCTCGATGCGTCCGGTGAACGGGTCCCGCACCGGGGCCCCGGTGCACGCGAACGGCTGCAGGGACTCGACGAAGTGCTCGGCGCTGAAGATCTCGACCGACCGGCCCGACTCCAGGACCGTGCCGACGCCGTTGGTGCCCACGGACCGCTCGGCGTAGCCGAATCCTTGCGCGAACGAGTGCCGGTCGGCCACGCGGGCGAACGACGGGGCGCCGTCCTTGCGCACCAGGATGCGCGCGTCGCCGTCGGTCAGGGCCACGCACATCGGGAGGGCGCCCAGCTGCTCGACGAGCTGGTCCATCACCGGCTCGGCGCACCGGACGAGCCGGGACCCGAAGTCCAGCCCGGTGAAGTAGGGGCTCTCCACGGCCGAGGGCTGCACGCCGCACGAGAGGCTGCGCCGCCAGGACGCGACCACGTGGCCGGGGACGGCACCGCGCCCCGGGTCGAGCCCTCCCTCGAGGAAGTCCGCGCGCGCCGCGGCGAGCTGGAACCGGCGGTCCGCGATGTCCGTCACCGGCGAAGGCACCTCCTCGTGTCGTCGGTCACATCGTGCGCCCCGGGTCAAGGCCGCGGGGTGTCCGGATTTCGGACACGGAGCGGCGGCCGGCGGAGCTCAGCGGACCGACAGGCCCGCCGCCAGCAGCTGCGCGAACAGCCGCACGAGGTCCAGGTCCTCGTCGCTCAGGTCGCCGGGGTGCAGCGAGTCCAGGGTCAGCAGCCCGAGGGGACGCTCCCCGGCGGCGACGGTGACCGCGATGAACGTCCGGTACTCGGCGATGTCGGTCCAGCCCAGCAGGTGGATCGCCTGGACGTCGGTGACGATCATCGAGTCCAGGCTGTCGACCAGCGCGAACACCTGCGCCTCCGCCGGGTCGGCCGGATCGAAGCGGGCCCGCGGCGGCTTGTTGCGGCCGTGCCAGGCACGCAGCCGCAGCGTCCGGCCGCCGGTCTCCGGGTCGTCCTCCAGCCCGTAGAAGCACGACCGGCTGCGTTCCGGGCCGACGTACTCGGCGGCGAAGCCGACGGTCATCTGGCGCAGCGACTGGCGGGCCTCCCGGCGCGCGATCGCGGTCGGCGCGGTGAGCACGTCGGTCACGGCCAGCGACAGCGGGATCAGCATGTCGTTGGTGGTCACCTTGTACTCGGCGAGCTTCTCCGCGGCCATCCGCTCGGCGGTGGCGATCCGGCCGCGCTCGCGCCGGATCTCCAGCGCGGGCAGCAGCACGGTCAGCGCCGACGCGAGCACGCCGATCGTGACCAGCGACGCCTGGGTGACCCCGGAGAGGTTCTCGCTGAAGTAGACCTGCGTGATCCACGCCGCCGACGACGCGACCGCCGGCAGCGGCAGGTTCCACCAGGCAGCCGGTGGGAGCCACCGTCGCCGTCCTGCCACCGACCCCCCTCGACTCGTCCGACCGGCGGACCGTACCGGATCCGGGGGTCGCGTGATCAGGTCGTCCGGGGGCCGCTGCCTCGGCTACCCTGGAGCCACCGACCGGACGCGGGAGGAGCGGCCATGACCGGTGACGCGGCGGAGCTGAACGCGCACGTCGACGTGCGGCGCAGGGCCGGGCTCGCCACCCGCGAC
Source organism: Pseudonocardia sp. C8 (assembly GCF_014267175.1). NCBI lineage: Bacteria > Bacillati > Actinomycetota > Actinomycetes > Pseudonocardiales > Pseudonocardiaceae > Pseudonocardia > Pseudonocardia sp. C8. The sequence goes on along the minus strand of NZ_JACMTR010000002.1, from coordinate 5,209,986 downwards.
GCCGCCGGCTACCTGGCCGCGGCGCGGGCGCTGCGGCGCCGCCAGGCCGTCGCCCAGGTGCACGGCGCGGTGGACGCGGGCTCCACCGCGAGCGCCCCGGCCGACCTGTGGCTCCGGGCGTCGATCGCCGTCACCCTCGCCGGGTGCGCGCTCGCAGGGCTGGGCGTCGTCGTCGGCCTCGCCGGCTGACCGGCGGTCAGTCCGGCAGCGCCAGCGGCGCGAGCTCGCCGAACCGGTCACCCGGTCCGGGGTTGTCCGGGGCGCAGGCCCCGCCGAGGTGGTGCAGGATCCCCCAGACCGCGTTGAGGGCGGTCTGCACCGCGCCCTCGGCCCAGGCCGGCGTCCACGACACGTCGTCGCCCGCCATGAAGATCCCGCGCTCTGCCGGCGGGAGGCCGTCCTGCATGAAGTGGCAGTACATCCGCCGGTTGTAGCGGTAGTGGCCGGGCAGGGCCCCCTTGAACGCGCCGAGGCTGTGCGGGTCGGACTCCCAGGTGACGGTGATCGGGTCACCGATGACGTGCGAGGCGATGTCGACCTGCGGGTAGATCTGCCGCAGGGCACGCAGCGCCAGCTCGACGCGATGGGTCACCGGGTAGGGCAGCATCTTCAGCGAGTCGCTCATCCACGAGTACGACAGGCAGATCACGCCCGGCCGGTCGTCGCCGTTGTCGAACAGGTAGGTGCTGCGGGTGAGCCGGTCGGTGAGGGTCATGCTCATGACGTCCCGGCCGGTCGCCGGGTCGACGTCGCGCCAGAACGGCCGGTCGACCATCACGAACGTCTTCGTCGACTGCATGTAGCGGGTCCGGTCGAGTGCCATCCACAGCTCCTGGCTGAACAGCGACTCGTCGGTGTCGATCTGGGTGGACAGCAGCCAGCTCTGGCAGGTGGTGAGCACGCAGCCGTAGTCGCGGGCGACGCCGTACACGTCGGTGACCCGGATCGTCCCCGGGGCCACCCGCTGGATCCGGGCCACACCCGGGCGGGTCGCGCCCCCATGCAGCGACGACAGGCTCGTCCCGGCCGGCCAGTGCGCGAGGCCGTCCGGGCTGCGCCGCCACAGCCCCTGCGGGAGCTGCTCCACCCCGCCGACGACGAGCAGCTGGTCCTCGTCGCACCCGGTCAGCACGACCCGCAGGATCTCCAGCATCGAGTTCGGGAAGTCCGAGTCCCACCCTCCGGTGCCGAACCCGACCTGCCCGAACGCCTCCCGGTGCCGGAACGACAGGTCGGAGAACGCCGTCGACGTCGACACGAAGTCGTAGAACGTCCGGTCGTCCCAGCGCGGCACCAGCGCGTCCCACAGCCGCTTGACGGTGGCCGCGTCCCGCTCCCGGATCGCCCGTTGCAGCGGTCCGAACGAGGCGCGCTCGGCCAGCGCGGAGGTCCACGCGTCGGCGACCTCGGTGAAGAACTGCGGCAGGTCGGCCAGGGTGCGGCCGTAGTACGTCTCGCCGTGCAGGTCGATCACCGTGCTGCCGGCGGCCGGCGTGAGCGGGTTGGGGAACGGCTCGGTGCGCAGCCCGAGCAGGTCCACGTAGTGGTGGAACGTCGTGGACGAGCGCGGGAACCGCATGCCGCCCAGCTCGGCGACGATCCCGTCGGCGCCCTCGAACGGCTGCGAGCGCAGCCGCCCGCCGAACTGCGACGACTCGTAGACCACCGGCCGCAGGCCCAGCCGCATCAGCTCGTAGGCCGCGACGAGCCCCGCCACGCCCGCACCGACGATCGCGACCTCGGTCCCGAGCCGGTCGTCCGGGACCCGGCCGAGCCCGGCCGGGTGGGCGACCCACTCGTCGAACGGGAACGGGAAGTCCGGTCCGAACGCGGTGACCGGGCGCTCGGCGTCCATCGGGCGGCTCAGCCCCGGCGCGACCGGACCACCCCGGTGACGATCCGCTGGTAGGTCGCCGGGAGCAGCCGCACCATCGAGTCGATCACCCACGCGTCCGGTCCGATGAGGACCCGGCGCTGGTTGCGCCGCACCCCGTCGAGGATCGTGCGGGCGGCCCGGTCCGGCGTCGTGTTCAGCATGCGTTCGAACTCGGCGGTGGCGGCGTCGGTGGCCTTGCCGGTGGCCGCGGTGACGCTGGCGTGCACCCGGGCCGACTTCGCGATGTTGGTGCGGATGCCGCCCGGGTGCACGCAGGTCGCCGACACGGCCGACCCGGTCAGCTCGAGGTCCTGGCGCAGCGACTCGGTGAAGCCGCGGACCGCGTACTTGCTCGCGTTGTAGCCGCTCATCAGCGGCTGGGCGGCGACACCGAAGATGCTGGACAGGTTGACGACGTGGCCCTCGCCCGCGGCCTCGAGGTGCGGCAGGAACGCCTTGGTCCCGTACACCACGCCCCAGAAGTTGATGTCCATGATCCAGCGGTAGTCGTCCAGCGACAGCGATCCCGCGGTGCCGGACAGGGCGACGCCGGCGTTGTTGACGACGAGGTGCACCCCGCCGTGGTCGGCGACGACCTCGTCGGCCCAGCCGAACACGGCCTTCTCGTCGGCGACGTCGAGCTCGCTGGTCGTCACCCGGATCTGCGGCCCGGCCAGCGCCGCGGTCTCGGCGAGTCCGGCGGCGTCGCGGTCGGCGAGTGCGAGGTGGCACCCCTCGCCGGCCAGGCGCAGCGCGAGCGCCCGGCCGATGCCGGATCCGGCGCCGGTGATCGCGGCGGTGCGGTCGGTGAAGGTCTTCATCTCCCGGGCTCCCGGTGCGGACGGCGGTGGCGGTCGAACCTGTCGGGCGCCAGCCTAGGCGATTCGCTACTCGCGGGTAACCGGCGGCGCGCCCGGCGGTGCCCCGGTCCGGCCGAACGGCGGTCGCTCACATGGCGGACACGTGGTGTAACGCGCGTCCCATTGCCTCGATGGACAAGCGAGTCGAGCGGGACGGGCGGGTGGATGAGCGTCAGCGGACCCTACGAGCGGTACTACGCGGAGCGCGCCGCGGAGGGCAAGCGAACCGTGTGGTGGCCGTGGCTGTTCCTCGCGGCCGTCGTGCCGCTGCTCGTGGTGCGTGCCTTCGTCGTGTCCGGGGAACCCGCCGACGCGACCGCCGTCCTGCAGTCCGCCGCCGTCGCGACCGCGGCGTCCCACGCCAGCGACGGCCGGCACCGGGTCGGGCCCGGCCTGCTGCCCGGCGTCTGGGCCACCGAGGGCCCGCCGCCGGGCGGGACCTGCGGGTACCTGCGCACCGGCCCGGACGGCGCGGAGGTCTCCCGGGCCGCGGTGCGCGGCCCGGCCGCTGCCCGGCTGGTCGACCGCGAGACCGTGACGTTCACCGGCGGCTGCACCTGGACGACCCGCTGAACCGTCCGCCCGGGGACTGGCACGATCCGGGTATGGACTCGTTCGACGCCGGGGCCGGGCTGGTGCTCGCCGGCCGCCCGCTGCCGCTGACCTCCCCGGCCCGGGTCTACGTCTGCGGCATCACCCCGTACGACGTGACCCACCTCGGGCACGCGGCCACCTTCGTCTGGGCCGACGTGCTGACCCGGGTGATCCGGATGGCGGGCACCGCGACCGAGGTGACCCGGAACGTCACCGACGTCGACGACGTCCTGACCCGCACCGCCGTCGAGCGCGACGTCGCCTACGACGAGTTCGGCCTGCGCCAGGAGTTCTGGTTCGACCGCACGATGGCCGACCTGCAGGTGCGCGCCCCGGACCACACGCCGCACGCCCGCCACCACGTCCGGCACGTGATCGCCCTGGCCGGCGCGCTGCTCGTCACCGGCGACGCCTACGAGCGCGACGGCACCGTCTACTTCCGGGGCGCCCGGGTGCCCGCGGCGGCCGGGCTCGACCGGGACACCGCGCTGGCCCGGTCCGCCGAGTACGGCGACGAGCCGGACGACCCGCGCCGCGACGACCCGTTCGACGTCCCGCTGTGGAAGCCGTCCGACGGCGGCCAGCCGGCCTGGCCCAGCCCGTGGGGCCGGGGCCGGCCCGGATGGCACGCCGAGTGCGCGGCGATGGCGCTGGCCTCGCTCGGCGGGGTCGTCGACGTGCTCGCCGGCGGCGCCGACCTGGAGTTCCCGCACCACGCCTACCAGTCGGCCATGGCCGCGGCGGCCACCGGTGCCGGCCTGTTCGCCCGGCGCGGCTTCCGGGCCGGTGTGGTCTCGGTCGACGGGGCGAAGATGGCCAAGTCGACCGGCAACCTCGTCCTGGTGCAGGACCTGCTCGGCTCGGCACCCGGCGCCGCGGTGCGCCTGCTGCTGCTGGACCGGCCGTGGTCGCAGCCGTGGGAGTACCGGCCGGAGGACGTCGCCACCGCGGGCGGGCGGCTGGAGGAGCTCTACGTCGCCGCCGGCCGCAAGCCCGGCTCGTCCGCGGCCGTCGACGCGGTGCGCGACGCGCTCCTCACCGACCTGGACGTGCCCACCGCGCTGGCGACCGCGCTCGAGGAGGGCGGTGACGCGGCCCGGCTGGCGATCGGCACCCTCGCGCTGCAGTGACGATCCGGCGATCCTCCGGCCGTTGCGGTGCGGCGGCCCGGCATGGTGCAGTGGACGCGTGTCTCCCGCCAGCTCGCCGGTCGATCGCACGTTCGTCGTGTGCCTGATCGCCACCGACCAGCTGTCGATCGACGACCGGCACTGTCGCCCGGGTTCCTGAGCGGGTCGGCGACCCGGCCCGCTCCCGTCGCCCCTGCCGCCCGACGCCCGGAGCCGATCCGCCGTGAACCCCGCCCTGTCGCCGCGCCCTGCGCCGTCCACGCCCGCACCTGCCGAACCGGCCCCGCCCGCGGAACCCGAGCCCGCCGGCGAGGGCGGTCGCGGGCTGCTCGCCCGGGTCGCAGCGGCCGTCCGGGCCGCGCACGCCGCCCGCGTGCCGTTCTAGGTCGGCACGACCGGGGCGGCCCTCACCGCCGCGGATCCCGCCGGTCCGGGGACCCCAGCAGGTCGAGCTGGTAGCCGTCGCGCCCGGCGAAGTCGGCGCGGAGCACGAAGCGGTCGCCGCGCACCAGCGTCCGGCGCCACTCCACCGGGCGGCCCTTCGCCGTGCCGAGCCGGCGGATCGCGAACGCGGCGGTGGACGGGCTGCCCCCGAGCAGGCGGTGCTCGGCCGGGGTCGGCAGGATCGGCTGGATCGTCTCCTCGCCGCCGGTGAGGACGACCCCGCACAGCTCGGCGTAGCGCTCGTAGAGCGCGCCGGTGGAGAAGTCGGCCTGCAGCAGCGGGGCGGCCAGCTCGTACGGCAGCCACACCCGGTCCAGCGCGAGCGGATCGCGGCCGGCGAGCCGCAGCCGTTCCAGGTGGACCAGCGGGGTGGATTCCTCCAGCCCGAGGTGGGCGGCGACGACGCCGTCCGCGCGGACGTCCAGCGCCCGCACCACGCTGCGCTGCTCCAGGCCCATGGCGCGGACCGACTCGTTCAGGCTGTAGAGGGCGCCGAGCCGCTGGACGATCTCGGCCGGCGCGGCCTGCCTCGACGGCCGGCCCCGGCTGCCGACGACCAGGCCCTCCTCGCGGAGCACCTTCACGGCCTGGCGCACGGTGTGCCGGCTGACGCCGTACTCCTCGACCAGGGCGAGCTCGCCGGGGAAGCCGTGGGTGAACTCGTCGGCGTCGAGCCGGCGCCGGAGGTCGGCGAGCAGCTGCTGCCAGAGCAGCCGGCCGGGCGCGCGGTGGAGCGGGGCCGGGCCGGGCGTGACGGTACCGCTCATCCGGCCAATGTGCGGTTGCTGTGCGGCCCGGTGCAAGCGCGCAGCATGCACCGTCACACCCGCGGGCCCGGGTCCAGGGCGCTGGACAGGTCCGGGAACCAGGTGATGACCCGGTCCAGCCCGGTCATCCGGACCGGCCGGATCACCGCCCGGTTGTCCGGCCCGGTCACTCCCGCGAGCGGGACGCCGGCGGCGCCGGCCGCGCGCGAGGCCCGCACGACGGCGGTCAGCCCGTGCGAGCCCAGGAACGCGACGCCGGACAGGTCCAGCACGGCCCGTTCCGGGTGCGTCCGGTGCAGCAGCTCGGTCATCCGGATCCGGATCGCGTCCGCCTCCACCAGGTCGATCTCGCCGATGACCTCGAGGACGGTCACCCCCGGCCGCGGCGTGTGCTCGCGGAGCCGGGCCTTCGACGGCGGCGGACGGCCGGGCACCGGCCGGGGCGTGCGGGCAGGATCGACGGCACTCACGGAACCCACCTCCCGCCGACCGGGACGACGCAAGGACCCCGGCGGACCGGTCCGGTGCGGCGGGGCCCGTGACCGGTTCACCGTACCGGTGCCGGGGCCGAAGTCCATTGCCCGAACAGGGGGGCGGGCGCGGTCGGTCGCGGTGTTCCCCGCCGGGGGGCCGACCGGGGATCATGTCGTCGGTCGATACGCGGGGTCCGAGCGAGGGAGTGACGGGTCGATGGAGACGACGGTGACGGCGGCCGGCGGGCCGGGGACGGCCGGTGCGGTGCCCGGAGGGCGCCGGTGACCGCCGGGGTCTCGGTCGACTCGACCGCCCGCGCCCAGGCCGCCGCCCTGCGGGCCAAGGAGATCTCGGCGCGCGAGCTCCTCGACCTGCACCTCGACCGGATCGCGGAGCGGAACCCCCAGCTCAACGCGATCGTCTCGCTCGACACCGACCGGGCCCGGGCCGGCGCGGCCGCAGCCGACGAGGCACTCGCCGCCGGCACCGAACCGGGCCCGCTGCACGGGCTGCCGTTCGCGTTCAAGGACACCCACGACGTGGCCGGCTGGCGCACCACCTACGGCTCGCCGCTGCTGGCCGAGCACGTGCCGGACACCGACGAGCTGGTCGTCGAGCGGATCCGCGCCGCGGGCGCGGTGCCGATCGGCAAGACCAACGTGCCGGAGTTCGCCGCCGGATCGCACACGTTCAACCGGGTCTTCGGGACCACGGTCAACCCGCACGACCCGTCGCGCTCGGCCGGTGGCTCGTCCGGCGGGGCGGCGTGCGCGGTCGCGGCCGGGATGGTGCCGCTGGCCGACGGCTCCGACATGGGCGGTTCGCTGCGCAACCCGGCGTCGTTCTGCGGGGTGGTCGGGCTGCGGCCGTCCTGGGGCCGGGTGCCGGAGTGGCCGTCGCCGAACATGTGGGAGGCCCTCTGCACGGCCGGCCCGATCGCCCGCACGGTCGGCGACCTGGCCCTGCTGCTGTCGGTGATCGCCGGGCCGGACCCGCGGGCGCCGCACGCCCTCGGCGATCCCGGGTCCGCGTTCGCGCCACCGGTCGAGCCCGCGCCGCTCGCCGGGCTCCGGGTCGCGGTCTCGACCGACCTGGGCGGTGCGTTCGCCGTGGAGGAGCCCGTCGCGGCGGTGGTGGAGGCCGCCGGTATCGCGCTCGCCGGTGCCGGCGCGCGGGTCACCGCGGACGTGCCCGACCTGGACGGCGCCGACGAGTGCTTCCGCACCCTGCGCGCCTGGCTGTTCCAGGCGAAGCTCGGCGAGCTGCTCGCCGCGCACCCGGACGAGTTCAAGCCCTCGCTGGCCGCCAACATCCGCGCCGGCGCGCCGCTGACCGGCGCCGACGTCGCGCTCGCCTACCAGCGGCGCACCGCGCTCGCGCAGCGGATGCGCGAGTTCCTCGCCGACCACGACGTGCTGGTGCTGCCGGTGTCGCAGGTGCCGCCGTTCCCGGCCGGCCAGGAGTTCCCGGCCACCGTCGCCGGCCGCCCGATGGAGTCCTACCTGGACTGGATGCGCTCGGCGTACCTGATCACCGTCACCGGCTGCCCGGCGATCTCGGTGCCGTTCGGCCGGACCCCGGACGGGCTCCCGGTCGGCATCCAGCTCGTCGCCCGGCACGGCGCCGACCGGTTCCTGCTGGAGGTCGCGGCCGCCGTCGAGGCACTGCGGGGGGCATGACGACTGCGGTGCGCGGGTACCCGGCGGCCGTGCACATCGGATACAAGCTCTTCGCCGAGGCGTTCTCGCCGCAGGAGATGGTCCGCCAGGCCGTCCGCGCCGAGGAGGCCGGTTTCGACTTCGTCGAGATCTCCGACCACTACCACCCGTGGTTGCAGAGCCACGGCCACTCGGGGTTCGCCTGGTCGATCCTCGCGGCGATCGCCGCGCGGACCGAGCGGATCGGGCTCGCCACCGGCGTGACCTGCCCGATGATCCGCTACCACCCGGCCATCGTCGCCCAGGCCGCGGCCACCACCGCGTTGCTGTCCGACGGCCGGTTCACCCTCGGCATCGGCTCGGGGGAGCGGCTCTCCGAGCACGTCACCGGCGCCGAGTGGCCGGTCGTCGGTGTGCGGCACGAGATGCTCCGCGAGGCGCTGGAGATCATCCGCCTGCTGTGGTCCGGGGGCTACCGCACCTACCGCGGCCGGCACCTCACGATCGAGGACGCCCAGGTGTTCGACCTCCCGGAGACACCGCCGGAGATCGCGGTGGCCGCCGGGGGCCCGAAGGCCGCGCGGATCGCCGCCGAGCTCGGCGACGCCCTGTTCACCACCGAGCCGCGCTCCGACCTGGTCGAGGCCTACACCGCGGCGGGCGGCACCGGGGCCCGCTACGCCGAGGTGCCGCTGGCCTGGGCGCCCACCGAGGAGGAGGCGCTCGCCGCGGCGCACGAGAAGTTCCGGTTCGGCCCGACCGGATGGAAGATCCAGTCCGAGTTGCCGAACGTCCGCAACTTCGAGGCCGCCACGCAGTTCGTGCGGGTCGAGGACATGGCGGCGCTGTTCGGTGCCGGCCCGGACGTGGAGGCGCACGTCGCCGTCGCCCGGCAGTTCGCCGACGCCGGCTACGACCGCCTCGCGCTGATCAACGCCGGCCCGGACCCGGACGGGTTCTTCACGTTCTTCGAGAAGGAGCTGGCCGATCGGCTCGTGAGTGCGTAGGAGGGCTCCGGCCCTCCTACGCACTCACGAGGCGTCAGCCGTCCAGCTTGGTCGGATCCAGGACCGTCTGCTTCACGCCGAGCCTGCGGTTGAGCAGGATCGTGATCCCGTAGAGGACGAGCCCGAGCAGGAGCAGCAGCCCGGCCAGCTCGTACTGGATCGCGTCCCGGCCGGAGAACGGCAGGACCAGGTAGGCGCTGGCCACCGCACCGACGACCGGCAGCCCGGCCGGGGCCCGGAAGTGGTCGGCGTCGATGCGGTCGCGGCGCAGCACCAGCACCGCGATGTTGACGATCGTGAACACCGCGAGCAGCAGCAGCGAGGTCGTCCCGCCGAGCGCGGAGACGACGTCGGAGTCCGAGTCCAGCGACACGTAGATGATCAGCATGAACGCGACCAGCGTCGTGACCAGGATGGACACCCACGGGGTGCGGCGGAACGGGTGCACCCGGGCCAGCGGCTTGGGCAGCACCGCCTGGTTGGCCATGCCGTAGAGCAGCCGGGACGCCATCAGCATGTTGATCAGCGCCGAGTTGGCGACGGCGAACATCGAGATGAACGGCAGCACCGCGTCCGCCGGGATCCCCGGGGCGCCGGCCCGGACGACCTCGACCAGCGGTGTCTCGCTCTCCGCCAGCGCGCCGACCGGGACCAGCGCGACGGCGCAGATCGCGACCAGCACGTAGATGATCCCGGTGAGCGTCAGGCCGGTGATCATGATCTTGGGGAAGATCCGGCGCGGCTCGTGGCACTCCTCGGCCATGTTCACCGAGTCCTCGAAGCCGACCATCGCGAAGAACGCCAGCGACGTCGCCGAGGTCACCGCCAGGAACACGCCCTTGTCCTCGGGGGTGTCGAACGCGACCACCCGGGACCAGTCGGCGTTCCCGCCCGCGATCGCGAACACCCCGATCAGGATCACCAGCAGCAGGCCGGAGAGCTCGACGAGCGTGAGCACCACGTTGAGCTTGACGCTCTCGCCGACGCCCCGGAAGTTGACCGCCGCGACCAGCAGCATGAAGCCCAGCGCGATCAGCACGATCCCGCCGTTGCCCAGGTCGAGGCCGAAACCCTCGTTGAGGTTCGACGCGAACGCCCGCGACGCCGTGGACGCCGAGGTGATCCCCGAGCTCATCACCACGAACGTGACCATGAACGTGAGGAAGTGGACGCCGAAGGCCTTGTGCGTGTACAGCGCGGCCCCGGCCGCCGCGGGGTACTTGGTGACGAGCTCCAGGTAGGAGAACGCGGTGATCATCGCGACCGCGAAGGCGACCAGGAACGGCAGCCACGCCGCCCCGCCGACCTCCTCGGCGACCTGGCCGACGAGCGCGTAGATGCCGGTGCCCAGGATGTCGCCGACGATGAACAGCAACAGCAGCTTCGGGCCCAGGACCCGCTTGAGCGCCGGCTCGTGCTCCCCGGCCGACGTGGTGGCCTCCGCCATCCGAGAACGTCCCCCTCCTGCGGCGGACCCCCCGCCGCGACCCGGACAGCCTGCTCGGCACGCGGCGCGCTGTCGAGCCGGGCGGCGCGCGTGTCGGTACCGGCACGCGGCGTGGTTCATCACGCTTGTCGATGACCACGGTCGTGTGACTCGGAACACTCCTGTCGTTCCGTTCGGACCGTGGGAGGTCGTCGTGCGTATCGCCTACCAGGTACTCGCCCTGCTCGTCGCACTCGGAGTCGTCGTCCAGGCCGCCGCCCTGGCATGGGGCGACGCCGGGCTGTTCATCTGGATCATGAACGGGGGCGTGCTGGACGCCGCCGCCATCGAGGGCGAGGCGGCCCCGTTCGCCGAGGTCACCGGCTTCATGGTGCACGGCATGAACGGGATGATGGTCATCCCCGCGGTCACCCTGATCCTGCTGATCGTCTCGTTCTTCGCGAAGGTCCCGCGCGGGATCATGCTTGCCGGCGGGCTCACCGTGGCCGTCGCGCTGCAGGTCACGCTCGGCCTGCTCGGCCACGGGATCGCGATCGCCGGGCTGCTCCACGGCGCCAACGCGCTGCTGGTGTTCGGCCTGGCCCTCGCCGCCGCCGGTGCGGCGCGGCGGGCCAGCGCGATCGCGGCGTCGACCAGCGCGATGTCCGCGCCGCCGCGCGAGCCGTCCCCGGGCCTGTCCGGGCAGCAGCCGCCGGCCTCACGTGCTGACGTCGGCTGAACCCACGGCCGGCGCCGCCGGGCCCGCCACCCCGGTGCGGCGGGCCCGGTGGCGCACGGCCCTCGCCGTGCTGGCCACCCTCGCCGTGCTCGTCCCGGTCGGATGGTTGTGGTGGGACAGCCGGATGCCGGCCGGGTACTCGGCGATGGACATGGGCACGGTCGACCTCGGTGGCGGCCCCGGCACCGAGGACGCCCACGGCGGGCACGCCGGGCACCCGGCGGTCGGGGTGCCCGAGCTGCGGGATGCCACGACCGGGCCGGCCGCGGTGACCGTGACGCTCACCGCGCGGCGCGAGGTGTTCCGGCTGCCGAGCGGCCGCACGGTCGACGGTTACACGCTGAACGGCACCAGTCCCGGCCCGGAGATCCGGACCCGGCAGGGTGAGCTGGTCGAGATCCGGCTGCGGAACGAGTCCGTCCCGGACGGGGTGACCCTGCACTGGCACGGCGTCGACGTCCCGAACGGTGACGACGGCGTCGCCGGGATCACCCAGGACGCCGTCCGGCCCGGCGGCGAGTTCGTCTACCGGTTCCGGGCACCGGACAGCGGCACCTACTGGTACCACTCCCACCAGGTCTCGCACGTCCAGGTCCGGCAGGGCCTGTTCGGCGCGCTCGTGGTGGAGCCCCCGGCGGGAGCGCCGGAAGGGGACGTCACCGCCGTCTCGCACACCTTCGCCGGGGCACGGACGGTGAACGGCCAGGAGGACGGTGTCATCGTGCCCGCCGCGGCGGGTGAGCGTGTCCGGGTACGGGTGATCAACTCCGACGAGGGTGCCGTGCCCGCCTGGGTGACCGGCGCCGGCTTCCGGCTGCGCGCCGTGGACGGGGCCGAGGTCCGCGGGCCCGCACCCGTCGCCGGGCTCGCCGTGTCCGTGCCCGCGGGCGGCCGCGCCGACCTGGAGGTCGAGGTCCCCGCGGGCGGTGCCCGGATCGAGGTCGGCGGGGGAGCGGCGCTGGTGCTCGCACCACCGGGTTCGGCGGGCCCACCGCCCTCGCCCCGGCCACGCGACGATCTCGACCTGCTGACCTACGGCGCGCCCGCGCCGATCGGGTTCGACCCGGACGCCGCGCAGCGGCGCTTCGACTACGTGATCGGCCGGCGGCCCGGTTTCGTCGACGGCGTCCCGGGTGTGTGGTGGACGGTCAACGGGCGGATGTGGCCGGACGTGCCGATGTACGTCGTCGACGAGGGCGACGTGGTCCGGATGCGGGTCCGCAACGATTCCTCGGAGGTGCATCCGATGCACCTGCACGGGCACCACGTCGTCGTCCTCGCCCGGGACGGGGCGCCCGCCACCGGGAGCCCCTGGTGGACGGACAGCCTGGACGTCGCACCCGGCGTGGAGTTCGACGTCGCGTTCGTGGCCGACAACCCGGGTCTGTGGGCCGACCACTGCCACAACCTGGAGCACGCGAAAAACGGGCTGATCGCCCACCTCATGTACCGGGGGGTGGACACGCCGTTCCGGATCGGGACCGGCAACCACCCGGACTGAGTCAGCTCCGCTCGCGCTCGCGCTCGGCCTGCTCCCGGAGGAGATCCCGGATCTGTGTCAGCAGCTCGCTGTCGGTCTCCGGGGTCTCCTCCTCCTTGCCCCGCTTGCGGCGCTCCTGCAGCCACTTCATCGGGTACACGACGAGGAAGTAGATGACGGCGGCCGTGATCAGGAACTGGACGATCGAGTTCAGGAACGCCGCGTAGTCGAGCTGGACGTCGTCGGTGAGCGGGATGGTTCCCGGCGGGACCGCGTTCTCGCCGCCCGAGAACAGCCGCAGCAGCGGCTCGAGGAACGACTTCGTGAACGCCGTGACCACCGCGGTGAACGCGGTGCCGATCACGACGGCCACGGCCAGGTCGATGACGTTCCCGCGCAGCAGGAAGTCCTTGAAGCCCTTCAGCACGCCGGAGCACTCCTCGGGTCGGGGGTTCGGGGCTGGATCGTGTCCGGCCCGGCAGGCTAACCCGGCCGTGATCCGCGGTGCCGGGCGGTGCGGCCGGGCCGGTGCTGCGCGATCAGCCGGTCCAGGAAGTCGCCGGCCTCCCGGGCCGCCCGCTCGACGTCGCCGTCGGCGATGGCCTCGACGAGCCCGGTGTGCGAGACGTCGTCGTCGGTCCCGACGGTCGCGGGCATCGTCGCCGCGACACTGCCCGCGACCGCCTCGACCACACCCCGGTAGAGCTCGGTGAGCAGGCCGTTGCCCGAGCAGCGCACGACGGTGCGGTGGAAGTCGGCGTCGGCGCGGGCGGCGCGTTCGGTGTCGGCCGGGGCCGGTTCGCCGCCGCGGCGGGTGATCGCCACGACCGCGGCCACGGCGGCGTCGCGTTCGGCGAGCGCCGCGCGGAGCTCGACCAGGTCGTCGTCGGTCCGGCGGGCCGCGGCCAGCCGGGCGGCCTGGACCTCGAGGGTCCGGCGGACCTCCAGGACCTCGCGCAGCTCGGTGCCGCACAGGGTGCGGAGCGCACCGGACAGCTCGGTCGTCGCGCGGACGTAGGTGCCGTCGCCCTGGCGGACCTCGAGCAGCCCGCCGTGGGCGAGCGCCCGGACGGCCTCCCGGACCGTGTTCCGGCCCACCTCGAGCGTCGCGGCCAGCTCGGACTCCGGCGGGATGCGCCGCCCCACCGGCCACTCCCCGGTGGAGATGGCCGTCCGGAGCTGGTCGATGACCTGGTCGACCAGGCCGCCGCGGCGCGCCGTGATGAGGGGCACCGAATCATCCTTCCATCCGAACATCCTACGTCTGTAAGAATAGTATCTCGTGAGCATTGCTGAACATGAGACGCGCACGGAGGGGACCATCGCCACGACGACCGCGGAGCGGGTGGACCGCTCGCGCCGCGCCGCCCTGATCGGCACGCCCCTGCTCGTCGTGGGTGTCGCCCTGGCCGCGACGAACCTGCGCCCCGCCGTCACCAGCATGGCGTCGGTGCTCGGGGAGGTCCGCGACGACCTCGGTGCCTCCACCGCCTGGACCAGCGTGCTCACCGCCGTCCCGACGATCTGCTTCGGGCTCGCCGCGATCGCCGCGCCGTGGCTGGGCCGGCGCCTGGGCATGGCCCGCGCCGTCGGCCTCGCGCTCGCCGTGCTCACCGCGGGCCTGCTGCTCCGGATCGTCGACGGGCCGTGGGTGGTGCTCGGCGGGACCTTCGTCGCCGCCGCCGGCATCGCGGTCGGCAACGTGCTCATCCCGGTGGTGGTCAAGGAGTCGTTCCCGGGCGCCGTCGGCCGGGTCACCGGCATCTACACCGCGGCGCTGGCCGCGGGCGGCGGCATCGGCGCGGCGCTCACCCCGCCGGTGGAGGCGCTGCTGGGCGGCTGGCGCGGCGCCGTCGGCGCCTGGGCGCTGCTGTCCGCGGCGGCCCTGGTCGTCTGGGCGTGCGGGGCGCGGCACGGCTCCGCGGCGGACGCGCCCTCCGCGGCGTCCGACGAGCGCCGCTCGATGCTGCGCCGGCCGCTGGCCTGGGCGGTCACCGCGTTCTTCGGGCTGCAGGCCTGCGTCGCCTACGTCGCGATGGGCTGGCTGTCCGAGCTGTTCGTCTCCGAGGGGATCTCCCGCACCGACGCCGGCCTGATGCTCGCGGTGATCAACCTGATCGGGATCCCGCTGAGCTTCGTCATCCCGCCGATCGCGCTGAACCGGCGCTCGCAGTCCGGCTGGATCGTCGGCCTCGCCGCCTGCTCGCTGGCCGCGGTGGTCGGGCTGGCCGTGGCCCCGGCCGCGGCCCCCTGGCTGTGGACGGTGCTGCTCGGCACCGGCATGGGGGTGTTCCCGCTCGGGCTGGGCGTGATCGCGCTGCGGACCCGGGAGGCGTCCGAGACGACCGACCTGTCCGCGATGGCGCAGGGCTTCGGCTACCTGGTCGGCGCCTGCGGGCCGTTCCTGTTCGGGATGCTGCACGGGTTCACCGGCACCTGGACGGCGTCGCTGGTCCTGCTGGGTGCGGTGATCGCCGTCGAGATGGTCCTCGGCTGGGTGGCGGGGCGCCCGCGCTTCGTCTGAACCGCCGCGCCGTGGCGTCCGTGCGCCGCAAACCCGGTGGTGGCGGCGGTGTACCGTCATGGGACACCCGATCGGCGGGCGGCCGTGGCCGACGCACCCGCATCCCCGATCGCGGGTCCTGCACATCCGGCAGCCTGCACATCCGTCAGGAGTTCTCGTGACCGACACCGCCCTTCCCCCGTCCGGGGGCTCGGCGCGGCTGGTGGACCAGACCGGCCCGTACTTCGGCCGCTTCGGCGGCCGCTACGTCCCGGAGGCGCTGGTCGCCGCCCTGGACGAGCTCGAGCAGGCCTACCACGCCGCGATGACCGACGAGGCCTTCCAGGCCGAGCTGGCCGAGCTGCACCGCACCTACTCCGGCCGCCCGAGCCTGCTCACCGAGGCGCCCCGGTTCGCCGAGCACGCCGGCGGCGCGCGGATCCTGCTCAAGCGCGAGGACCTCAACCACACCGGCTCGCACAAGATCAACAACGTGCTGGGCCAGGCGCTGCTCACCAAGCGGATGGGCAAGACCCGGGTGATCGCCGAGACCGGGGCCGGCCAGCACGGCGTCGCGTCGGCGACCGCGGCCGCGCTGCTCGGCCTGGAGTGCGCCGTCTACATGGGTGAGGTCGACACCCGGCGGCAGGCGCTCAACGTGGCCCGGATGCGGATGCTCGGCGCCGAGGTCCACCCGGTCGCCTCCGGCACGCGGACGCTCAAGGACGCGATGAACGAGGCCATGCGCGACTGGGTCACCAACGTGGCCGACACGCACTACCTGATCGGCTCGGTCGCCGGACCGCACCCGTTCCCGGCGATGGTGCGCGACTTCCAGCGGATCATCGGCGTCGAGGCCCGGCAGCAGGTCCAGGACCTCACCGGCGCGCTGCCGGACCTGGTGTGCGCCTGCGTCGGCGGCGGCTCGAACGCGATGGGGATCTTCCACGCCTTCCTGGACGACGTCGGCGTCGAGCTCGTCGGCTTCGAGGCCGGCGGCGACGGGGTCGACACCCCGCGGCACGCGTCGTCGATCGGCGGGGGAGACGTCGGCGTGCTGCACGGCTCCCGCAGCTACATCCTGCAGGACGAGGACGGCCAGACCCGCGACTCGCACTCCATCTCCGCCGGGCTCGACTACCCCGGGGTCGGGCCCGAGCACTCGTGGCTGCACGACATGCACCGGGCCCGCTACGAGTCGGTCACCGACGCCGAGGCGATGGACGCGTTCCGCCTGCTCTGCCGGACCGAGGGCATCATCCCGGCGATCGAGAGCGCGCACGCGCTGGCCGGTGCGCTCCGCGAGGGGCGACGCCTCGGCGCCGGCAAGGTCGTGCTCGTCAACCTGTCGGGGCGCGGCGACAAGGACGTCGACACCGCGGCGAAGTACTTCGGGCTCGTCGACGACGAGGGCAACGCGGTGACCGACGGGGAGGTCCGATGACCGGCGTGGCGGAGCGGCTGCAGGCGATCCGGGCGGAGGGCCGGGCGGCACTGGTCGGCTACCTGCCGGTCGGGTTCCCGGACGTCGCCGGGTCGGTCGAGGCGATGCGGGCCATGGTCGCCGGCGGCGTCGACCTCGTGGAGGTCGGGCTGCCGTACTCGGACCCGCTGATGGACGGCCCGGTCATCCAGCGCGCCACCCAGCAGGCCCTGGACAACGGTGCCCGCACCCGGGACGCGTTCACCGCGGTCCGCGGGGTCGTCGAGGCCGGCGCGCCCGCGGTCGTGATGACCTACTGGAACCTCGTCGACCGCTACGGCGTCGAGCGGTTCGCCGCCGACCTGGTCGAGGCGGGTGGGTCCGGGCTCATCACGCCCGACCTGCTGCCCGACGACGCCGAGGAGTGGCTGGCCGCGTCCGACAAGCACGACCTGGACCGGATCTTCCTGGTCGCCCAGACGAGCACGCCGGAGCGGCTGCGGCTCACCGCCGAGGCCAGCCGCGGGTTCCTCTACGCGGCCTCGCTGATGGGGGTCACCGGGGTGCGCTCGATCGGTGCGGAGGCCCGCGACCTGGTGGCCCGGACCCGGGAGGTCGCGAGCATCCCGGTGTGCGTCGGGCTGGGCGTCCGGACCGCGGAGCAGGCGGCGGCCGCCGCCTCCTACGCCGACGGCGTCATCGTCGGGACGGCGTTCGTGCAGGCGCTGGAGACCGGCGGGCCGTCCGCGGTGCGGGCACTCGCCGAGGAGCTGTCCGAGGGCGTGCGTTCGGCGGCCCCGGCCGGCGCCTGATCGCCGGGGCGCCGGCGGGGCGCGCTCGTCGCAGCCGCGCAGCGGTGAGCGGCAGCGCCTGAGAACGGGCGATCCGGATGGACGGACGTCTGTACTCCGAGTGGACCGATCGGGTGCCGCTCGGCCCCGGGACGCTGCCGGACGGCGGTGCCGCCTCTCAGGATCGCAACTCCGGTTCCGCCCGGGTTCCTATCGTCGTCGGTACCGCGTCACGGCCCGCTCCCCTCGAGCCGCGGCGCGGCGGCCGGGAACTCCCCGCCCGGCCGGCTCCCCGAACCGGAAGTGACCCGATGACCCGTCGAGGCCTCGTGCTGCCCGGACGCGCCCCCGGCGTCCGGGCGAGCGGGGTGCGCACCGCGCACCCCCGCCCGGTGCGCACCCGCACCGTCCCGTTCCGCCCGCTCCGGTCCCGGACCGGGCACCCCGGCCCGCTCCGGGCCGCGACCACCGCCGGGCGCCCGCCCGGCGTGCGGTGAGCCGCCCGGCGCCGCATCCGGTCACCGCACCCGTCCGCCGGGACGACCGTCCCCCCGACGCCTGGCTGGCGCACCGCCGTGCCCGCCTGCTCTGGGGGTCCGTGCTGGTCGCCGTCCTGGTGGGCCCGTCGGTGATCTGGATGCTCCGCTCCGGCCCGCAGCCGCCGCTGCACCAGATGTCGGTGCTGACCGGGTTGCTGGCGCTGTCCGCGATGGTGATCGTCGCGGTGCTCCCGTCCCGGGTGCGCGGCCTGTCCGGCGCGCTCGGCCTGGAGACCCTGCTCGGTCTGCACCGCAGGCTCGGGATGCTGGCCGGCGCCCTGGTGGCCCTGCACCTGGCCTGCGTGGTCGCCGACCGGCCCGAACGGGTGGGGCTGCTGGTCCCGATGGCCGCACCCGCCCGCGGGCAGGCGGCCACGATCGCCACCGCCGCGATCGGGCTGCTGCTCGTGCTGGCGGTGCGCGGGGTGCGCTCCGGCTCCCACGAGGTCTGGCGCTGGGTGCACCTGAGCCTGGCCGCGCTCGTCGTCGGGGCGTCCGCGCTGCACGTGTTCTGGCTGGACAACCTGGTCACCGACGCCGTCATGGGGCCCGTGCTGGCCGGTCTCGGGATGGTGCTGGTGGCGGTGCTCGTCCTGCGCTGGGGCGCCCGCGCCGCGGCCGGGGAGTTCCGGGTGCGCGTGGTGCGGCCGGAGAGCCCGACGGTCTCGACGCTGGTGCTGGTGCGCCGCGGCCGGCACGCCGGCCCGTGGTTCCGGCCCGGCCAGTTCGCGTGGCTGCGGCTGGAACGCATGTCGGTGGAGGAGCACCCGTTCACCATCGCCTCGTCCGCGGCCGACGGCGGGCGGGTCGAGTTCACCGTCCGGCACACCGGCGACTTCGCCGCCCGGCTGCGCGAGCTGCGCCGCGGCGACCCGGTCTGGGTGGACGGCCCGTACGGCGCGTTCACCCCGGACGCGGTGCCGTCCACCGGGCTCGTCCTGATCGCGGGCGGGGTCGGGATCACCCCGATGATGAGCATGCTCCGCACCGCGGCCGACCGGGGCGACCCGCGGCCGTACCGGCTCGTGGTGCACGCCCGCGACCCCGCCGACCTGCTGTTCCGCGCCGAGCTCGCGCACCTGCGCACCCGGCTGGACCTGCAGGTCACCGAGGTGCTGCGCCGCCCCACCGAGGACTGGGACGGCGCCACCGGGCCGATCGACACGGCCCTGCTGTCGGCCGTCCTGACCGACCTGGGCGGGATCGGCACCGCGGAGTGCCGGCACGACTACTTCGTCTGCGGTCGCCCGCAGCTGGTCGCCGACGTCCTCGACACCCTCGGCGCGCTCGGTGTCCCCGAGGACCGGGTGCACACCGAACGGTTCGCCCAGGTCTGACCCCCGTACCCCGCAAGGAGTTACCGCATGCCCCGCCGGATACCCGGCCCGCTGCGCTGGTCGATCCTCGCCGCGCTCGCCGCGGTCGCGGTCGCCGCGCTGGCCCAGTCCTGGGTCTCCGTGCCCGTCGCGGCCGCCCAGGGGTGGACCCAGACCCGATGGGGGCCGCTCGGCCCCGCCGACCGCGACCTGCTGGAGAAGGTCCGCCTCGCCGGTCTCTGGGAGGCCCCCACCGGGCAGCAGGGCGAGCAGCAGGCCAGCTCGCCGGCCGTGCGCGAGGTCGCCCGCAAGCTCGGTGTCGAGCACCACGCCCTCGACGAGAGCGTCCGCGCCACCGCCGCGCAGCTGGGCGTGCCGCTGCCCAGCCGGCCCAGCGACCAGCAGATCGGCTGGATGAACGACCTCACCGCGCGGACCGGCACCGACTACGACCGGCAGTTCGTGCAGCTGCTGCGCGGCGCGCACGGCTCCGTCCTCCCGGTGATCACCGACGTGCGGGTGGGCACCCGGAACGAGCTGGTGCGCCGGTTCGCGACCGAGGCCGACGCCTACGTCACCCGGCACATCGGCTACCTGGAGTCCACCGGGCTGGTCGACTACGCCGCGCTGCCGGCCCCGCCCGACCCGGCCCCGCGCCCCATGACCGACCTGGTCGTCCCGGCCCTCGTCGTCGGGGTGGCGCTGCTCGCCGCGGGCGGCCTGCTGATGACCCTCTACCGGCGTGGCCGCCCGGACCGCGGTGGGCCGCTGCTGCCGGCCGGCGGGCTGATCCCGCGGCCGCGCCGGGCCCGCGACGACGCCGCGCGCGTCCCGTCCCGGACCGCGCTGCCGGTCGGCCCGCCCGACCCCTGGGACGAGCTCGCGCACGTCCCGCCGGTCCACCCGGCGCCGGACGGGACCGGCCACCGCGAACGCGACGGCCCCGCGGCCCCGGACCCGTTCGGGACCGCGGTCCCCGACCCCGGTCCGGACACTCGTCCGGCCCGCCACGACACCGCGCACACCCCCCACACCCGACCCACCGGCCCGCGCCGAGCGCGGACCACACGGAGGAGCCGTCACCGATGAACCCCACCCCAGCCCGCCGCCGCCGGATGGTCGCGGCCGCCGCCTTCGCCACCTGCCTGATCGTCGCCGGCCCGGCCGCCTACGCCGCGGGAGCGGCGACCGCGGACCAGGAGGACACCGGCAACGTGAGCACCGAGAGCCCCGCCGAACCGGGTGCCGGGATCACCGGCAGCGCGGGCGGGCACGACCACTCGGCGTCGGCCGGACCGGACACCGGCACCGCCGAGGGTTCCGGGAGCGCACCTGCCTCGGCGGAGGCGACCGCCCCGGACGCCTCCGGCGGTCAGGAGGCCGTCGACCCGGGCGCCGCCCCGGCCCAGGACGGCGGTGCCCCGGACGACACCACGGCCCAGGACGGCGGCGAGGCCCAGGACGACGGCAACGGCCAGGACGACGAGCCCGGCCGCGGCGACGGCCCGGACCAGGCCGCCGCCCCCGGTGGGCTCGACGTGCTCGCCTCCGACTGCTCGGGCAGCCGGCTCGCCCCGCACGACGGCTTCCAGAAGGCCCCGCGCTGCGTGTCGACGGCGTTCGGCGAGGTCGCGGCCGCCGACCAGAGCCCGTCCCTGCTGATCACCGACGCCCCGGACCGGGTCGCGCCGGGCCAGCCGTTCACCTTGAAGGTCAGCACCCGGAACCTGGTCCGCGACCGGTTCCTGGCCGCCGCGCAGGGCGGCTACTACGTCGAGGCGTCCCTGCTCAACGGGGAGGGACTGCAGCGCGGCCACTTCCACACCGCGTGCCGGACGCTGCCGAACCCGGACGAGGCCCCGGACTCCGCGCCCGACCCGGCGTTCTTCGAGGCCACCGAGGACGGCGGCGGGGGCAGCACCCCGGACGAGGTCACGATCGAGGTCCCGGGATCGAGCAGGCGGGCGAGCTGCAGTGCTCGTCCTGGGCGGGGGACGGCTCGCACCGCACCCCGATGATGCAGCGGGCCAACCAGACCCCGGCGTTCGACTCCGTCCGGATCGAGGTCGGGTGACATGAGGACCACCGGACCGGTGCCGACCCCGGCCGCCGTCGCGGACGGTCACCGATGAGCTCCCGCGCGCGGCACGCCGACCGGGACACCACCGACCCGGTCGGCTTCCCGCCGGTGCCGGCATCGGCCGTCCCGCACCCGCGCCGCCCCGACGGCAGCGGCGGGTGGGCGGAACGCTCCGCCGCGGACGACTGGGACGCCCCGGCTCCCGAGGTCGCCGAGCGCTGGCCGGACTCGGTGCCCCGCAGGCGTGGCGGGCCGGAGGACCTGCTCGCGGCCACGGGCGGGTGGGCGGCGCCCGACCTGCGGACCGACCCGTGGGGCACCGCCCCGGTCCGGGCCGACGCGCGCTCCTGGGCCGGGGTGCACGAGCCGGCGCACCGGGCCGGCCGCCGCCCGGCCGGGCCGGACGCTCCGGCCGGCCGCCGTCGTGGTGGCGGACCGTCGATCCGGGCCGTGCTGGTCCCGGTCGTGGCCGGCTCGCTGGTCGCCGTGGCGCTGGGCGTCTGGGCCCGCCAGCACGAGGGCACCGGCGTCGTCGTGGGCCTCGCCGGGTTCTCCGGCGGCGCCGTGAAGGCCGGGCTCGGCTCGCTGGCCCTGCTGCTCGCGGTCGTCCAGGGCGTCACCGGTCACCGGCTGCACCGCGGCACCGCGTCCCCGGCGACGGCCGCCGTGCACCGCTGGTCCGGGCGCGCCGCCGTCCTGGTGACCGTCCCGGTCGCCGTGCAGTGCCTGTACGCGTTCGGCTGGTCCGGGGCGACGCCGTCGGCGCTGCTGCACTCGGCGCTGGGCTGCGTGTTCTACGGCGCGTTCGTGACGAAGATGCTGCTGCTGCGCCGCCCGGGAGTGCCCGGCTGGGTGCTCGCCCTGGCCGGTGGGGTGCTGCTCGCGGTCCTCGCCGGAGTCTGGCTGACCTCGGCCCTGTGGTTCTTCGCCGACCGCGTGGTGCTCGGGTGAGAACTGAGAAGCCGGGTCGCGTGTTCGGCGGTCCCGACTACTCCGAATTGCCCAACATCGCCCCGCTCACCGTGCGTCCGATCCCGTCCACCGGAACGGCGTCTCAGGGGGTGGCTCCTCCGCCGCGGGACTCGTACCGTCGCTCAGCGTCGGTACCGCGGCCCGCTTCCCCCGACCCACGGTCCGCGGACGACGGCGCCCGCACCGTCCGGCGATGCTCCCCGACGCCGGACGCGGCCCGCGCGGCGCCGTCGTCCGCCGCAGCTGCGGTACCGCCGAGGCCCGCCGTGCCCGGGACCCCAGACCCGGGCACGGCGGGGACACCATCGCCCCCCGGAGGTACCCCCGTGACCACGAACACCGAGACCACCGAAGCGGAGCCCGACCAGGACGCCGTCGCCGTCCCGCCGCCGCGCCGGACCGGGCGGGGCGAGAGCTGGGTCGAACGGCTCGGCTGGGAGGAGGTCGGCTGACCCGCCGGCCTACCCGTCGATGCCGTGCTCGGCGAGCCAGGCCGTGCGGCGGCGGGCCGAGGCCCGCGACAGCCACGCGTCCTGCACGATCTCGGCCAGCTCCTCGCGGTCCAGCTCGCCGATCCGGCTCGCGCGCAGGAGCACCGAGGGATGCCCGTCGAAGTGCGGCGTGGTGAAGAACGGCGTGCCCGCGTCCTGCACGAGCGCGAGCTTCTCGTCCTCCGACCCCACCCAGAACACGATCACGTCCGGGTAGCGCTCGCCGGTCTCCGGGTCCCGGGCGTCCGGGCGCGGGGTGCGGAAGAACACGAACGACTTCCGCCCGACCTGGTAGACGGGGTTGCCGGCGGGCCCGTACTCCACGGTGACGTGCGGCATCCCGGCCGCCAGCTCGTGCACGTCCTCGACCCTGGCCCGTGGCGGCTGCGCCGGCATGGCGCCAGCGTAGGCCAGGATGGGGGCATGGTTCTGGACCTGCATCACGTCGTCGACGGCCCCGCCGATGCCCCCGCCGTGCTCTTCGGTCCCTCGCTGGGGACCGACC
The DNA here is from genome assembly GCF_014267175.1 of Pseudonocardia sp. C8. NCBI lineage: Bacteria > Bacillati > Actinomycetota > Actinomycetes > Pseudonocardiales > Pseudonocardiaceae > Pseudonocardia > Pseudonocardia sp. C8. Next base: position 5,186,911 of record NZ_JACMTR010000002.1, on the reverse strand, counting down.
TGCACCTGTTCGACCCGCAGGTGGCCGCGCTCGCGGACCGGTTCCGCTGCGTGCGGTTCGACCTGCCGGGCCACGGTGGTTCACCGGACGTGACCGGCGACCTGACGATCGAGGACCTGGCCCGGGGCGCGCTGGCCGCCGCGGACGCCGCCGGGGTCACCGGCTTCCACTACGTCGGCGTCTCGATCGGCGGGGCGATCGGGCAGTGGCTGGGGGCGCACGGCGGCGACCGGGTGCGCAGCATCGCGGTGCTGGCGACGGCGGCGCGGTTCCCGAACCCGGACTCGTGGCCGCAGCGCGCGGCCACCGTGCGGGAGCAGGGCACCGAGGCGATGGTCGCCTCCCGGCCCGGCACCTGGTACGTCGAGGACTGGGCGCGCCGCGACCCGGCGGGGGAGAAGCGGCTGCTGGACATGCTGCGCGCCACGAAGCCGGAGGCGTACGCGGCCTGCTGCTCGGCGATCGGCGCGTTCGACATCCGCGCCGACCTGGCGTCGGTGTCGGTACCGGCGCTGGTGGTGGCCGGCGCCGACGACCCGGCGACCCCGCCGCCGGTGGTGCGCGAGATCGCCGACGGCATCCCCGGCGCCCGCTACGCCGAGGTCCCCGCGTCGGCGCACCTGCTCAACTACGAGCGCCCGGACGAGGTGAACGCGCTGCTCGCCGAGCACCTCGACGCCCGGCGCTGAGCCTGCCGGTCACCCCGCCTCCCGGGCGCGCCGGGCCCGGTAGGCGGCGACGTGCGCCCGGTTCGCGCAGTTGCCGGTGTCGCAGAACCGCTTCGAGCGGTTCCGGGACAGGTCGACGAGCACGGCGTCGCAGTCCTCGCCCGCGCACCGGCGAAGCCGGGACAGGTCGTCGCCGCGGACCAGGTCGGCCACCGCCATCGCGATCTCCGCACCCATCCGGTCGGCCAGCGGGGCGTCCCGCGGCGTGACGTGCAGGTGCCAGTCCCAGCCGTCGTGCCGGGCCAGGTGCGGGCGGGCGTCGGTCTCGGCGAGGAGCGCGTTCACCAGCTCGACGGTCCGGTCCCGGTCGGGCACCCGGTCGGGCCGGTCGGCGGGCGGCCACAGGGCGACGAGCCGCTCGCGCAGCGCCCGGACGGCGGCACGCTCGTCGTCGGTGTGCGCGCGCCGGCCGGTGTAGGGCTGGGCGTCCATCCACGCCTCGAACCCCTCGGCGTCGGCCAGCGCGTCGGGCCCGGAGAGCGCGGTGTTCACCAGCGAGGCGGCCGCGGACAGCGTGATCTGCGTGTCATGGGCGAATTCCATGTTGACCCCTGACATCGTCGGTTCCTAGTGTCAGGAGTCTATGAGTACTTCGGTCGTGACACGGGGCCACACCCTGCGCGGGCTCGCGTGGCTGACGGTCTCCTCGGCCGGGTTCGGTTTCTCCGGGCCGCTGGGCGCCGCGTTCCTGGAGGCGGGGTGGTCCTCGGGCCTCACCACGCTGTTGCGCATCGCCGGGGCGGCACTGCTGCTCCTGCCGGTGGCGATCGTGCTGGGGTACCGGCACGGGCTCGACCGGGGCGGGCTCCGCACGATCGTTCTCTTCGGGCTGTTCGCTGTTGCCGGCGTGCAGTTCTGCTTCTTCAGCGCGCTGCAGCACCTGTCGGTCGGGGTGGCCCTGCTGCTGGAGTTCCTCGCACCGGTGCTGCTGGTGCTGTGGACCTGGCTGACCACGCGGCGGACACCGTCGGCGATCACGCTGGCCGGCTGCGTCGTCGCGCTGGCCGGGCTGGTGTGCGTCGTCGACCCGTTCGGCCCGCAGCGGGTCGACCTGGTCGGGGTGCTGTGGGGCCTGGCCTCGGCGGTGTGCGTGTGCGTGTACTTCGCCATGCCCGGTGGCGGCGGCGAGGGCAGGCTCCCGCCGCTGCTCATGATCTCCGGCGGGATGGTCGTCGGCGCGGCCGTGCTGGGGGCGACGACGCTGTCGGGTCTCACGCCCGCCACGGCCGGCGCCGGCAGCGGCACGCTCGCCGGTGCCGATCTCGACTGGCCCCTGCTGCTGGGCATGCTCGTCGTGCTCGCGACCGCGCTGCCCTACGTCACGGGTGTCATTGGGATCCGGCTGCTGGACACCCGGGTCGCGTCGTTCGTCGGGCTGTCCGAGGTCCTGTTCGGGGTGATCGCCGCCTGGCTGCTGGTGTCCCAGTGGCCCACGCTCATGCAGGCGCTCGGCGGCGGGCTGATCCTCGGTGGCATCGTGCTGATCCGCCGCGCGGAGAACCGGGCGGTGGCGACGCCGGCCGAGGCCGCCGCCGAGGCGTGAGGGAACGAGGCCGCCGGTGTGACCGGGAGTGCGGAGTCCTCGACCGGGTGGCTTCCTCGCCGGGCCGGGGGCAGGTGCACTATCGTGCCGCCACGCGCGCTCCCCGATCGCGTGCCGCTCCCTCCGGATCCAGAGAACGAGGCCATCCGTGTCCGAACCCCGCTTCGTCACCAGTTCGTTCTGCTTCGGTGGTGACTGTGTCGCCGTCGCGCCATCCGGGGGCGGTGTCGTCGTCCGCTCCACGGTCAGCGGCGCCGAGGTGGCGTTCTCGGAGTCCGAGTGGACCGCATTCCTGGCCGGAGTCCGCAACGGCGAGTTCGATCTTGCCGCGTTGAACGCCTGAGCTCAGGCGCGGTACTGTCGGCGGAGCACTCGCCCGGTCGCGTCGACGTCCAGCGCGTGGGCGAGCACGTTCCTCCAGACGGCCTCGTAGCCGGCGACGGCGGACTCGCTGTCGTAGTAGCTGTCGCTTTCCGTGCTCTCCAGGTTGACGACCGGCCAGTCGGTCTCCGGGTGGCGCGGCGTGAAGATCGAGAACGTGCTGATCGCGCTGGTCCAGCCGGCCGAGAACGGCAGGATCTGCAGCGTGATGTTGGGCTGCTCGGACCGTTCGAGCAGGAGGCGGATCTGGTCGCGCATGACGCCGGGGTCGTTGATGCGATGGAGCGCTGCCTCGTCCAGGACGACGTGCAGCTCGAGGGGCGGCGCGTCCGACCGCCCGGGCGAGATGACCTCCTGCCGCCGCCGGCGGATCTCGACGAGGTTCTCGATCTCGACGGCGGACAGTCCGACGTCCCCGACGGCGAACAGCGAGCGTGCGTACGCCTCGGTCTGCAGCAGTCCGGTGACGGGCATGCAGAAGGTCCGCTTCCTGCATGCCTCGGCCTCCAGCGAGATCAGCAGGTTGAGGTCCGCGCCGGCGACGGTCGCGCTCAGCGGCTGCCACCAGCCCGGTGACTTGGCCTCGCTCGCCCAGTCGAGGACCTGGGACCGGACGTCGTCGGCAGCCTCGTACCGGTCGAGGAGATCGCGCACGTCGCGGAACTTCGGTTCGACCTGACCGGTCTCGATCCGGCTCAGCTTCGAGGGGGAGATCTCCAGGTCCCTGGCCACCTCCCCCAGCTGGAGGCTCTTGGCGGTCCGGAGCTGTTTGAGGACGTGACCGAGCCGGCGCCGGATCACCACGGGACCGTGTGTGACGGTCATGTCTCCTCCTCGGCGCCACCTCGACGATCAGAGTACTCACGCACCGGGGCGATGCAATTGCGTTCGAGTGGGTTTGCATCGATGCGAGATTGCATCTGGTGACGTCGCCACCCATACTCTGTTCCCGACACCTGAGCAGCGGTCACCGCCGCTGAAGGGGGTGCGCCATGCACGACCATGACGGCACCACAGCCGGTGCCGCAGGCCGGGGAGGCGGGGAGAGATGACCGCCTCCCTCGTCGTCGGCGGCGGGATGCTCCTTCTCGTCTGGTTCGCCGTGCTCATCGGGATCTCGATGGACACCGAGGCTCAGCGCCGCGAGTGGCGGCGGGTGGCCCGCGAGCGCCGCGCGCTGCGGGAGGAGGGGCGGCCGCTCGAGGGCGGCGGGCTCTGCGCGGACTGTCCGTTCCGCCGGTGACACGCCGGCACCCCGCCTGCGCCGCGACCCGGTCCCCGTTCCGCGGAACGTGCCCCGGCCCGCGACGGAGGAGTCGAGATCGACGGTTGTGGAGTGCAGCGTTCGCGTGGCGAGCGCTGCACTCCACAACCGGTGATCATCGCCCGAGGGCGCGAGCTCAGCGCGCGAGTGCCTGCCGCAGGCCGTCCGGGGTCGGGTTGTCGACCTTCTGGCCGTTGACCAGGACGGTCGGGGTGCTCTGCACCTGGGCCTGGAAGGCCTGCTGGGTGATGCCCTGCGCCCACGGCTCGTAGCGCTCGTCGGAGATGCACTGGCCGATGTCCGGGCCCGCGCCCGCCTGCTGGGCGAACTGCGTGAGCTGCTCGGTGGTCAGGCCCGGGTCGCCCTCCGTGGGCTGGTTCGCGTAGAGCAGCTTCTCGAACTGGCGGAACACGCCGGCGTCGGCGGCGCAGCCGGACGCGGCGGCCGAGCGGGACGAGTACTGGTCCGGCGACACCCGGTCGAGGATCGCGATCGGGTGGTAGATGATCTGGGCCTGGCCGGTGTCGCGCAGCTCGTCGAGCGCCGTCCCGGAGATCTCCTCGAACTGCTTGCACGCGGGGCACTGGAAGTCGAGGTAGATGTCGATCTTGTTGGGGGCGGCCTCGTTCCCGGTCGGGACGCCCTGCGCGGTCGCGTTCCTCGGCACCACGAACTCGCCCGGCTGGCTGTTCCAGTACACCCCGAAGCCGACGAGCGCGGCGAAGGCGACCACGACGATGATGCCGATCACCGTCGCCTGGGAGGGGCCCTGCTTGGTGGTGAGCGGGTTCTTGGTCGGCGGTGCCTTCCTCTTACCGGCCATCATCGGTCCTCCTCGGGGGTGGTCGTCACGTCTCTGTTGTACTGGCCTCTTGCGTCCGGCCGCGCCCCGGGGTAGGGGCGGCGTCGTGTGACGTCGTGTAGAACCATGGAGGCGTGAGCATCGCCGGGCACGTCGAACACCGCGTCGACCACAGCGGGGCCGTCCGCACGGTCGAGCTGCGTATCGACGGTATGACCTGCGCCGCCTGCGTCAACCGGGTCGAGCGCAAGCTCGGCAAGCTCGACGGGGTCCGGGCGACCGTCAACCTGGCGACCGAGCGCGCGCTCGTCGAGTACCCGGGCGGCACGTCGGTCGCCACGCTCGTCGAGACCGTCCGGAAGGCCGGCTACGGCGCCACCGAGGTGGCAGGTCCGGCCGACACCGGCGACGAGGCCACCGAGGACGACACCGCGCTGCGCAGGCTGCGGCTGCGGATGGCCGTCGCGCTACTGCTGTTCATCCCGCTCGCCGACCTGTCGCTGGCGATGTCGCTGGTCCCGACGCTGCGCTTCCCGTTCTGGCAGTGGGTGGTCGTCGCGCTCGCCCTGCCGGTCGTGGGGTGGGCGGCGTGGCCGTTCCACCGGACCGCGTTCGTGAACCTGCGTCACGGCACCACCTCGATGGACACCCTCGTGTCGCTCGGGGTGATCGCGGCGTCCGCGTGGTCGCTCGGGGAGATGGCGTTCCTCGACACCCGCACGACGCTCACCGGCTGGGACGCGGTGCTCCACCCCTCCGGGCCGCTCTACCTGGAGGTGGCCGCAGGCGTCACGACGTTCGTGCTGGCCGGGCGCTACTTCGAGGCCCGCGCCCGGCGCACCGCGGGCCGGGTGATGCGTTCGCTGGCCGCGCTGGAGTCCGACGAGGTCACCGTGGTCGTCGACGGGGCCGAGAAGCGGGTCCCGGTGGGACGCCTGCGGGCCGGTGACCGCTTCCTGGTCCGGCCCGGCGAGCGGATCGCCGCCGACGGGGTCGTCGAGACCGGGCGCGCAGGGGTCGACACCAGCGCGATGACCGGCGAGCCGGTCCCGGTCGAGGCCGGGCCGGGGGACCGGGTCATCGGGGGGACCATCCCGTCCGGCGGGAGCCTGGTCGTCGTCGCCGAGCAGGTCGGTGCGGACACCCGGCTGGCCCGGATGATCGCCGCCGTCGAGCGGGCCCAGACCGAGAAGTCCGCGACCCAGCGGCTCGTCGACCGGGTGTCGTCGGTGTTCGTGCCGGTCGTGCTGGGGCTCGCCACGGCCACGCTGCTCGGCTGGCTGCTGCTCGCCGGGGCCGGGTGGACCGGGGCGATCGGGCCGGCGATCGCCGTGGTGATCATCGCCTGCCCGTGCGCGCTGGGGCTGGCGACGCCGACCGCGCTGATGGTGGCCACCGGCCGCGGCGCCGAGCTGGGCATCTTCGTCAAGGGCTACCGGGCGCTGGAGACCACCCGGGCCGCCGACACCGTCGTCCTCGACAAGACCGGGACCCTGACCGCCGGCCGGATGAGCGTCGCGGACGTCGCGGTGACCGGCGGGGCCGACCCGGCCGTCCTGCTGGGCCGGGCCGCCGCCGTCGAGGCCGGCTCGGAGCACGCCATCGCCGCCGCGATCCGTGACCACGCTCGCGAGGCCGGTGCGGCGGTCCCGCCGGTCGAGGACTTCGTGGCCCTGCCCGGTCTCGGCGCCCGCGGCCGGGTCGACGGGACCGTGGTGACCGTCGGCCGCCCTCCGGAGGACGCGGGCGCGCTCGCCGGGCGGATCGCGGCCTGGGAGGAGCTCGGGCACACCGTCGTCGCCGTGCACGCCGGTGACGTCCTCGCCGGGGCGATCGCGCTGTCCGACCCGGTCAAGGAGTCCGCGCCGGTCGCGGTCGCCGAGCTGGTCGCGATGGGCCTGCGCCCGGTGCTGCTCACCGGTGACCGGCCGGCCGCCGCGCACGCCGTCGGCCGGGCCTGCGGAATCACCGACGTCGTCGCCGGGGCGCTGCCCGACGAGAAGGTCGAGCACGTCCGGGCGCTGCAGGCCCGGGGCCGGACGGTCGCGATGGTCGGCGACGGCGTGAACGACGCCGCCGCGCTCGCCGCCGCGGACCTGGGCATCGCGGTCGGGTCGGGCACCGACGTCGCGCTGGAGGCGGCCGACGTCGTCCTGGTGCGCGACGATCTGCGGGTGCTCCCGGCGACCGTGGAGCTCGCCCGGTCCACGATGAGCACGATCCGCGGCAACCTGTGGTGGGCGTTCGGCTACAACACCGCGGCGATCCCGGTCGCGATGGCCGGCCTGCTGAACCCGCTGCTCGCCGGCGCGGCGATGGCGGTGTCGTCGTTCCTCGTCGTGACGAACAGCCTGCGGCTGCGCAAGGCGGCGAGCTGGGCGGACGGGGCCCTCGGCGCCGTCCGCGCCCCGGTGTCCGACGACGAGACGCGCTACGTCGAGGCCCGCGCCTGATCCTCCGGTTCCCCCGCTCGCAGCGTGCCGAACCCGCATTGACAAAAAATCCTGTCAATGCTGTCCTGGGCGCGTGCCCACCGATGCCGTCGACGTCATCGCCACTTCCGGGGCGGCGATCGCGGCCCTCGACCCGACCCGCTCCCGGCTGCTCGCCGAGCTGGCCGAGCCGCGCTCGGCCAGCGAGCTCGCCCGGGCACTGGACCTTCCGCGGCAGCGGGTGAACTACCACGTCCGCCGCCTCGAGGAGCACGGGCTCGTCGAGGGCGCCGGTGAGCGCCGCTGGGGCGGCCTCACCGAGCGGCTGCTCGTCGCGACCGCGCGGGCCTACCTGGTCTCGCCGGAGGCGCTCGGGCCGGCCGGCTCGGGCGGGCCGGACCGCCGCCCGGACCGGCTGTCCGCGGCGTACCTGGCGGCCGTCGCCGGGCGGGCGCTGCGCGAGGTCGGCGCGCTGCTGCGCCGGTCGCGCGCCACCGGGGCCCGCGCAGAGACGTTCACCCTCGACGTCGAGATCACCTTCGCCACGCCCGACGCGCGGGCCGCGTTCGCCCGCGACCTCGCCGACGCCGTCACCGGTGTCGTCGCCCGCCACCACGACGAGCGGACCCCCGGCGGCCGCCGGCACCGCCTCGTCGTCGGGGCCTACCCACTACTCGTGCACGACCGTGAGGAGCAGCCCGATGCCTGAGATCCGCGCCTTCACCGACGACGAGGACGGCCGCTACCGCGCGGTCGTCGAGGTCGAGGTCCCCGGGACGCCCGACCGGATCTGGGAGCTCATCGCGACCGGTCCGGGCGTGGAGGCCTGGTTCGTGCCCGCCGAGGTCGAGCCCCGCGAGGGCGGCCGCATCGTCACCCACCACGGCGACTTCGGCGACTCCGAGGGCGTGGTCACGGCCTGGGAGCCGCCGCACCGGATCGCCTACGACGAGGCCGGCTGGCAGGGCCCGGACACCCCGGTCCCCACCTGGAACACCGAGATCCTGGTGGAGGCCGTCTCCGGGGACACCTGCGTGGTCCGGCTCTCGTCGGGGTTCCTCGCCGGCGGCGACGCGTGGCACGACGTCATCGACGGGACCCGCCGGGGCTGGACCGGTGCGCTGCGCAACCTGTACCTCTACCAGGCCCACTTCGCCGGGCTCCCGGTGACGACCCTGTGGGTGACGCACCAGCTGCCCGACGACGCCGGCGACGTGCTCGCCGCGGCCGGCCTGCGGTCCGCCCGGCCCGGCGACGAGATCACCACCGCGCCACCCGCGCCCGCGTTGTCCGGGGTCGTCGAGCACCGTGACGACGACTCCGTGGTCGTCCGGACCGTGCAGCCCTGCCCCGGCATCGCCGAGGTCGCCACGATCCGCTACGGCGGGGCCTGGGCGGTCGTCGGCTGGCACCTCTACGGCGAGCACGGTCCCGAGGTGCGGGACCGGGAGCGGGAGGCCTGGTCGGCCTGGCTCGCCGGGGCCGTGGCCGCCACGGGCTGATCCGCGGGTCAGCCGCCGCCGCGGCGCAGCCGGTCCAGCATCGCGTTGTACGCCCGCAGCTCGGCGTCGTCGTCCCGCTCGGCCTGCCGGTCCTTGCGGGCGGCCTCGCGGGAGTCGTCCCGGGACCACTGGACCACGAGCGCCACCATCACCAGCAGCATCGGGATCTCGCCGGTGGCCCAGGCGATCCCGCCGCCGACCTTCTGGTCGTCGAGCAGGTCCAGCCACGGCAGGCCGACCTGGCCGTAGAAGTCGCGCCCCAGCACGGCCGACGAGCTCATCACCGCGATCCCGAAGAACGCGTGGAACGGCATCGTCGCCAGCAGCAACGCGAGCCGGCCCAGGTGCGGCAGCCGGTGCGGGCTCGCGTCGACGCCGATCAGCGGCCAGAAGAACAGGTAGCCGACGAGCACGAAGTGCACGTTCATCAGCTGGTGCGTCCAGTGGAACCGCAACGCGACGTCGAACAGCGGCGTGAAGTACAGGACGTAGAACGAGCCCACGAACAGGACCGCGGCGCACGCCGGGTGGGTGAGCACCCGGGCCACCGGCGAGTGCACGGCGGCGAGCAGCCACTCCCGGGGCCCCGGCGGGTTGCCGCGGCCGGCCGGGCGCAGCACCCGCAACGCCAGCGTCACCGGGCCGCCCAGCGCGAGCAGGATCGGGGTGAGCATGTTCAGCGTCATGTGGCTGATCATGTGGACGCTGAACATGGCCGGGGAGTAGAAGCCCAGCCCGGACGACGTCGAGAGCAGCAGGGCCGCGCAGCCCAGCATCCAGGCCCAGGTCCGCCCGGTCGGCCAGCGGACGTCGCGGGCGGCGAGCCGCCGTACCCCGGCCGCGTAGAGCCCGGCCAGCAGCAGCGCGCCGGTGCCGAACAGGATGTTCCAGCGCCACTCGGTGAGCAGGGTCAGCGCGGAGAACGGCCGCGTGACGTCCCAGCCGATCAGCGTCTCCAGCGCGGAGTCGGAGCGGGCGACGAACCGGGGCGGGACCAGCCGGGTCCCGGCGACGCCCAGCGCCGCGACCAGCCCGCAACCCACCGCCAGCGCGGCGAGCAGCCGGGTCGCGCCACGGCCGTCCGGGGCGGCGGACAGGACCCGCGCGAGCAGCCCGGTTCCGGCGACGAGCAGCACCAGCAGCACCGCGGACCCGGCCACCGCGCGGACGTAGGCCGAGCCGGTGAGCGGCCCGCCCCAGAACGCGACGGCCTGGAACACGGCCTCCCCGACCAGGTACAGCGATCCGGACCCGGCCAGCAGCGCGCGGCCCCGGCGGCCGGGCGCCCCGGCGAGGGTCCCGCCGTGGAGCCGGTACGCGGCCAGCGCGCAGGCCACGCCGAGGAACACGACCCCGGCGGCGGACCGCAGCATCACGCCGTCGCCGCTCCAGTCGTGCGCCATGCCGGTGGCGGCCGGGTGCACCGCCGCGGGGACGACGGCGGTCGCCGCCGCGACCAGGCCCAGCGCGGCCGCGGTGCGCCAGCCGAGCGCGACCGCCGCACCGGCGGAGACCGCGAGCAGCAGGACCCCGGCGACCGTCCAGCCCATCGGCTCCTCGAGCGTGGCCGCCGCGCCGAGCCAGCCGAACGGGCCGGCCCCGGCCAGGTCACCGAGCCCGGTGCCGGTGGTCTCGGCGACCGACAGCCAGCCGGTCGCGATCGCGGCGACCCCGCCGAGCAGCGCGGCGAGCGCACCGCGGCGCACCGCCCGGTAGCCGTGCACGTCCACCGTCCCGGACGGCTGCGGCGCGGCGACGAACCCGGCCACCAGCAGCGAGCCCGCGGCCAGCGCCGTCCCGGCCACCGCGGCGACCCGGGCCAGGAGCCCGGCGATCCGGACCCCGTCGGCGGGGACGGGCAGGCCGCCCTGCCGCCAGAAGCCGTCGTCGCCGAGGGCGGCCGCGACGGCGACCCCGCCGCAGACCGCCACCAGCAGCACGGTCGCCGCCGTGGCGAGCGCCCGGCGGTCGCGTCGCACCGCGACCGGGGCGTCGTCCGGCCGCGGTCCCTGTGCCGCTGCCGGCTCCGTGCTCGCGCTCACCGGTGGCTCCTCCGCAGGTCGAACCGGGCGCGCCGGTCACATCGGGCCGGCCCGCGCTCTCCCCACGATGGTCCCCGATGACCCGGGACGCACGCCGCCCCGGGTAGCGGACACCACCGCGGGGGTCAGTTCCCGCCGCTCCCGCCGCCGGAGACGGTCGACCACCAGTCCTGCAGCGTGCTCCACCAGCCCTGCGCGTCCTGCCCGATCTCGCCCGGGTCCGGGAGGTTCGACGGGAGCGAGGGCAGCTGGGTCGGGATGTTCGACGGCAGCGACGGCAGCTCGGTCGGGATGTTCGACGGCAGCGAGGGGATCGGGAACCCGCCACCACCGCCCCCCTCCTCGGACGGCGGCGCCTCGGTCGTCGCGGGCGCGCTCGACTCGGTGGTCGGGGGCGGGGCCTGGGTCTGCGAGTCGTCCCCGCCGAACAGCAGGTACCCGATCAGCAGCACCAGCAACGCCACCAGGAACGCGCCGATCGCGATCCACTTCCCGGCGCCCGAGGAGCCGAGATCCTCGCGTTCCGGCTCGGGTTCGGGGGCGACGGGTGCCGGGGCGGCGGCGAGCATCTCGGCGACCCGGCCGGCGTCCAGGCGCCGCCGCGGGTCGGTGGCGGTGGCCTCGGTGATCGCCGACCGCAGCGGCTCCGGGACGTCGGAGGGCACGACCGGCGCGCGGTGCACGCGCTCGGCGGCGCCCTGCAGCCCCTCGCCCTGGTACTCCTGCCGGCCGGTCCAGGCCTCCAGCAGCACCAGGCCGAGCGCGTACACGTCGGTCGGCGGGCCGACGTCCCGGCCCTGCACCTGCTCGGGGGACAGGTACGCGGGCGTCCCGAGGATCTCGCCGGCCGCCGTGTGGCCGTCGGCGCCGAGCAGCGCGGCGATGCCGAAGTCGGCGAGCCGGGCCCGGCCCTCGGCGTCGATCAGGATGTTCGACGGCTTCACGTCCCGGTGGGTGACGCCCTGGCCGTGCACGTAGTCGAGGGTCCGGGCGACCTCGGCGCCGATCCGGCGGATCTCCTCGGGCGGCAGGTCCTCGGCCGCGATCACGGCCTTGAGCGACGGGCCGTCGACCAGCTCCATCACCAGGTAGGCCCGCTGCGGTTCGACGGCGAAGTCGTGCACGGCGACCAGACCCGGGTGGCGCAGGTTCGCCATGACCTGCGCCTCCTGCTCGAACCGCTGGTCGGCGGTCGGGTCGTCGGCCGCGCCGAAGATCTTGACCGCGACCGGCCGGTTGAGCCGGGTGTCGGTGGCGCGGTGGACGTCGGCCATCCCGCCCTGGCCGATCAGGCCCTCCAGGCGGTAGCGGCCGCCGAGCAGCTCAGGCTCGGTGACCGGGGCGGGCATCATCCGGGTCGCGTCCGGGCGGTGCTGCCGCGGCGGGCCGTAGGCGGCGGTCGGCGGCGGACCGACGTGCCGGGTCGCGTCCTCGCCCGGACCCATCCGGCGGGTGCCGTCCGGCGGGCCGCCGTGCTGCGCACCGGCGGCCGGGCCGCCGCGCGGAGCACCGTGCGGCGGCGGGCCGTGCGGCGCGCCCGGGGGCGGTGGGTGGCCCGGCCGCGAGCCCGGTGCCGGCGGGGCACCGTGCGGGGCGGGCCCGGGCGGGCCCGGCTGTCCGGGGCGGTTCCTCGGGTTCTCGTCGGCGCGGACGGATCCCCGCCGGTGGTTCCCGGTCTGCCACGGACCGGGCGTCCCCCGGCGGGTGCGGTCCTGATCGTCCCCCCGCTGCACGGGCCCTCCCGGTGGTCGGTGTCCCGGCCGGTCCGCGGCAAGCGGGAGCCGGCCGTCCGCCTGGTGGCGGAAAGGTCGGCCGACCGTACCGCCACCGCCACCGCGCTGATCCGGACGGCACGCGGGCGGGACGCGTGATCACCCGTTGTGGAGTGTGGCGCTCGTTTCGCGAACGCCGCACTCCACAACGGTCGATCACCCCGCGACGGACGGGCCCGCGACCCGGTTCAGCAGGTCGGCGGCCGGGAACGGCGGGCGGTCGTCGAACCGCACCGACAGCTTCCCCGCGGCCCGCCACGCCCGCGCGGTGAGGTCGCGGTCCTCGTCGGTCACGAGGTTGCCCATCACCCGCAGCGCGACCGTCATCAGGGCCCGCGAGCGCATCCCGACCGGCCCCGCCAGCGGCAGCAGGCGCGGGATGGTGATGAGCCCGGCGAGCCGGCGGGCGATCGAGAACGCCAGGCCGTAGTGCGACCGCAGGGTGGCCGGCCAGGCGCGGGCGAGGTCGGCGCCCGCGGTGAGCAGCTCGGCCACCAGCCGTCCGGTCTCGAGGCCGTAGTCGATGCCCTCGCCGTTGAGCGGGTTCACGCAGCCGGCCGCGTCGCCGATCAGCGCCCAGTTCGGCCCGGCGACCCCGGAGACGGCGCCGCCCATCGGCAGCAACGCCGAGCGGACGAGCTCGACCTTCCCGTCGAGCGCCCAGTCGTCGCGGCGCGCGGCCGCGTAGTGCTCGATCAGGCCGCGCAGCTTGATGTTGGCCGGGCGCCGGTCGGTCGCGAGGGTGCCGACGCCGATGTTGACCCGGCCGTCGTTGAGCGGGAACAGCCAGCCGTAGCCGGCCAGCACCTCGTCGGCCTGGCCGCGCAGCTCCAGGTGCGAGCTGATCCACGGGTCGTCGTGCCGGCCGGAGGCGACGTAGCCGCGGGCGGCGACGCCGTACGCGGTGTCCTGGTGCCATTCGCGGCCGAGCACCCGGCCCAGCGTGGAGCGGGCCCCGTCGGCGACGACGAGCCGCCGGCACCGCACCGACCGGCCGTCGGCGAAGGTCACCGACTCGACGCGGCCCCCGGCGTAGGTCACGTCGACGGCCTTGGCCCCCTCGACCGGCGTCACCCCGGAGTCGAGTGCGGCCTGCCGGATCCCGGCGTCGAGCCGGGTGCGGGGGATCGCCGAGCCGTGCGCCGGCAGCGACCCGCCCGGCCAGGGCAGCTCCAGGACCTGCCCGAACCCGTGCGCGCGCAGCCCGTGGTTGGTGCCGTGCCCGTCCACCCACGCGCCGAGCCCGAGCCGGTGGAGCTCGGCGATCGCCCGCGGGGTCAGCCCGTCCCCGCACGCCTTGTCCCGGGGGAACGTGGCCGCATCGGCGAGCACGACGTCCAGCCCGTGCCGGGCCGCCCACGCGGCGGCCGCGGACCCGGCCGGCCCCGCCCCGACGACGAGCACGTCCGTGCTCTCCGGGGCGGGCGTGCTCGGCGGCGAGGCGGTGGTCATGCGACCAGTGTCGCAACCGGACGCGCGACCCCGCCGCCGAGCGTGCGCCCGGTCACGGCGGGTCCCGTTACGGTGGGGCCATGACCGGCCCGGATGTGCCCGACGCCCTGCGTGCTGCCGCCGCACGGACCCCGGGACTGGACCTCCTGCTGCTGCACGGCTCCCGCAGCCGCGGTGAGGCACATCCCGGTTCGGACTGGGATCTCGGCTACCTGGGCGAGGTCGACCCCGCCCGTCTTCTCGACGCGGTCGCGAGCGCGCTCGGGACCAACCGCGTCGACCTCGTCGACCTCGCCCGGGCCACGGCCCTGCTCCGGTTCGAGGCGGCGCGGGACGGCGTCTGCATCCACGAGACCGCCGGGTCCCACCGGCGGTTCGTCGTCGACGCGACCACGTTCTGGTGCGACGCCGGCCCCGTCATCCGCCGGGCCCAGGACGAGGTCCTCGCGGAGCTCGGCCGGTGAGCGGGGCGATCCGTCCGGAGCTCCTCGCCGAGCGGGCGGCGACCGTCCGGCGGCACCTGACCCGGGTCGCCGACCGGCTGCCGGAGGACCCGGAGGCGCTCAGGCCGATGACCGACGTGACCGATGCCGTCGTCCTGCATCTCTGGCAGGCGATCCAGGTGGTCATCGACATGGCGGTCTCGTCCTGCGTCGCCCTGGGACTGGGCTCCCCGCCGACCTACGGTGACGCGTTCCGGACCCTCGGGCGGCACGGCGTACTCGATCAGGGCCTCGCCGACCGGCTCGCCCGGGCGGCCGCGTTCCGCAACCTCCTGGTCCACGCCTACGGCGACCTCGACCTCCGGCGGGTCCACGCGATCGCCTCCGAGGGGCCCGCCGACCTGCTCGCCTTCCTCGCCGCCCTGCGCGACGCCTGAGCCCGTTCAGCGGGTGAGGTGCCCGAGGATGACGTCGTGGGCCAGCCTGACCTTGTCGTCGCCCCGGAACTGCACCTCGTAGGACTGCGTCCCGACCGTCACCGAGATCGTGCTGGAGCTCGCGAACCGGCCCAGCACGTTGCGGTCCGCGACGAACGAGACGGTGCTGATCCGGGAGTACGGGATCGAGGTGATCGCCGTCTTCTTCCGGGCGAACGAGTTGTCCTGCAGCACCACCCGCCGGTCGGTGAGGCCGAGGAACCCGGTCCCGGCCCCGACAGCGTCGAGCACCGCGACGATCCGCTCGCCCTCCAGCAGGCCGGCCGCGACCTTGTCCAGCTGGTCGCGCTTGTCGAAGACGGGTTCGCTCATGCCTCCCATCCTGCCGTGGCGGGTGCCGCGGCCCACTGCTCGGCCGCGGCGAGGGCCAGGTCGAACAGGCCCGAGCGGGCCGCCCGCGCCGTCATCCAGCCGCGGTGCTCCCACTCCGGGCCGGCCAGCGAGTCGGCGGCCAGGAACAGCTGGCCGTACCGCACGCCGAGCCGTCGCG
This sequence comes from Pseudonocardia sp. C8, assembly GCF_014267175.1. Classification (NCBI taxonomy): domain Bacteria; kingdom Bacillati; phylum Actinomycetota; class Actinomycetes; order Pseudonocardiales; family Pseudonocardiaceae; genus Pseudonocardia; species Pseudonocardia sp. C8. Next base: position 5,171,563 of record NZ_JACMTR010000002.1, on the reverse strand, counting down.
CGGCCGCCACCAGCGCGGCGGCCTCCATGTCGACGACCGCGCAACCTTCCTCCCGGCGCCGCGCGACCCGCTGCGGGGTCTCGCGGTAGACGGCGTCGGTGGTCCAGGCCCGGCCGACCACCCAGGGGATGCCGGCGCCGCCGAGCACGCGTTCGAGGACAGCGATCCCGCCCGGGTCGGCGTCGAGCGTGCGCGACGGCGGCTGGTAGTGGAACGACGTCCCCTCGTCGCGCAGCGCGCTGCCCAGGATCACCGCGTGCCCGAGCGTCAGCTCGTGCCGCAGCGCCCCGGCCCCGCCGACGCCGACGACCGTGCGCACCCCCAGCGCCACCAGGATCTCCAGGAAGATCGCCGCGAGCGGCGCCCCGACACCGGGATGCAGGACGGCGACCGGCCGCCCGGCCGGCCCGCGCGCCTGCCAGACCGGGGTGCGGCCCAGCTCGGTGCGCAGCACGGACAGCGCGCGGGCCTCGCCGGCGCCGACCGCGTCGACGACCTCGGGGAACCAGCAGAGGACGGCGGCGTCCGGCATGTCGTCCGGGCGGCGCACGAGTGCCGTGGCCCGGATGACGCCCTCGGCGTCCAGGTCGTCCTCGAACAGCGGGAGCGCGGGGAGGTCCACCGGGACGATCATGCCCGGTGGCGACCGGTTCGCCGACACGCGGCGTGACCCCGCCGGGGGTACGCCTTCCCCCGGGTCCTCCACCCGGGGGAACGGCGGCAGTATCGTCGGGGTCCGGCCCGCAGACCCGAGGGCCGGTCGGGACGGTGGAGCAGGCATGGCCGGAGACTTCCGCGGCCCGCCCCCGCGTGGTGGTGGGCCTCCGCAGGGTGGGCGCCCGCCGCGGCGCGGCGGTAGCCCGGGCTGGGCGAGGCAACCCCCGCGAGGCCCGCTCCCGGGGCACGGCGGCCGGCCGCTGCCGCCGCCGTCACCTCCCCAGCAGCCGAACCGGCCGCCGTCGCAGGGTCGCGGGGGTCCGCTGCGCAAGCCCCCGCCCGGCCGGGCCGCCGGGCCGCCGCCGCAGGGACCGCCACGGACCCGCCAGGAGGCCCTGCCGCGTCCGGCCGGGGGTGCCGGGGCCGGCCCACCGGCGCACCCTGCGACCCGGGCACCCCGGGACGGGAGGATCACCAAGGGGCCGACGCTGCCGGACTGGCGGCGGCTGCGCGGCGCCGGCCGCGGCCGGTGGAAGGCGATCGCGATCGTGCTGGTGGTCGCGGTCCTCGGGTTCGGCGTCTACCTCGACCAGAACATGACCCGGGTCGAGGCGTTGCCCGCCGACTCGGAGGCGTCGTCGTCCGGGACGAACTACCTGATCGTCGGATCGGACAGCCGCGACGGCCTGTCCGCCGAGGACGAGGAACGGCTCGCCACCGGTGACGCGGCCGGTCAGCGCACCGACACGATCATGCTGCTGCACACCGGCAGCTCGGGCAGCGTGCTCGTCTCGCTGCCGCGCGACTCCACGGTCCCGATCCCCGGGCACGGCACCGGCAAGATCAACTCTGCGTTCGCGATCGGCGGCCCCCAGCTGCTCGTGAAGACCATAGAGGCGGCCACCGGTCTGCGGATGGACCACTACGTCGAGGTGGGCTTCGGCGGGTTCGTCGGCGCGGTCGACGCGGTCGGCGGGGTGGACATGTGCGTCCCGCAGGCGATCGAGGACCCGCTGGCGGGCCTGAACATCCAGGCGGGCTGCCAGGAGCTCGACGGCCAGACCGCGCTCGGCTACGTCCGCACCCGGGCCACGCCCGGCTCGGACTTCGACCGGGTCAAGCGCCAGCGTGAGTTCCTGTCGGCGTTGCTCGGGAAGGCGACCAGCCCGCTGACGCTGATCAACCCGTTCCGGATGGTCCCGCTCGCGTCGGCGGTCACCGACACGATCACCGTCGACGACTCCGACCACCTCTGGCACCTGGCCGGGCTCGCCTGGGGGATGAAGGGCGTGTCCGGCGGGGACGGCATCCAGACGACCGTGCCGATCTCCGGGACCGGTAGCGGGTCCACCCTGCGCTGGGACAGGCAGCGCTCGCAGGCGCTGTTCGGCGCCCTGCAGCAGGACGAGGCGCCGCCGGAGTCCAGCTTCGGGCCGTAGCTCCGCCTCAGGCGGTCTTCTTGGTCGACCGGCGCCGGGTGGTGGTGGACTTCGTCCGGCCGCCCTCGGTGCCGGTCGCCGCCGGCTCCTTCTCCTCGGTCGCCTTCTTCGACCGCGACCGGGTGCTCGACCCCGACGCGGCCTTCCGGGTCGACCCGGACGATCCGGACGAGCCACCGGCCCGCGCGGACGAGGACCGGCTCGACGACGAGCGCTTCGCGGTGCCGGCCTCCGCCTTGCCGCCGGACGACCGCGCCGCGTCCACACTGGCCTGCAGTGCGGAGAGCAGGTCGCTCATCGAGTCGGAGTCGTCGGCCTTCTCCGGGGCCGGGGCGGGCCGGGCGTCGCCGTCGGTCTTCTTCGCCTCGATGAGGTCGACCATCGCGTCGCGGTACTCGTCGTGGAACTCGGCCGGGTCGAAGTCCGCGCCCATGCTCTCGACCAGCGACGACGCCATCTGCAGCTCCTGCGGGCGCAGCTCGACGTCGGAGTCGAGGACGTCGAACTCCGGCTCGCGCACCTCGTCCGGCCAGATCAGGGTCTGCAGGACGATCGCCTTGTCCCGCACCCGCAGCAGCGCGAGCGTCTCGCGCTGCCGCAACGCCACCTTCACCACGGCCGTGCGGTCGGTCTCGTTGAGCGCCTCGCGCAGCAGCGCGTAGGGCTTCGCGGCCTTCGTCTCCGGCTCGAGGTAGTAGCTCTTGTCGAACAGCATCGGGTCGATCTGCTCGTTCGGCACGAACTCGATGACGTCGATCTCGTGCCCGGTCGAGACCGGCAGCGACGCGAGGTCGTTCTCGTCCAGCGTGATCAGCTCGCCCTCGGGGGTCTCGAACCCCTTGACGATGTCGGCGTAGGACACCTCCTCGCCGCACACCTCGCAGACCCGCTTGTACCGGATCCGGCCGCCGTCCTCGCCGTGCACCTGGTGGAAGCGCACGTCGTGGTTGGACGTCGCCGAGTAGACCTTGATCGGGACGCTGACCAGGCCGAACGATACGGCCCCGCTCCAGATCGCCCGCATGAGGCGTTCCCCCTCCGCCGGTTCGGCGCGTTCACCGCGTGGCGCGCCGGGCATTCGGTGACAGCATGACGGTGTGTTGCCCATGCTCGCCACCCCCGGACCGCTCCCGACCGGTCCCGGCTGGTCGTTCGAGGTCAAGTGGGACGGCATGCGCGTGCTGGCCGAGGTCGCCGACGGTGATGACGGCCCGGCCCTCCGGTTGCGTACCCGCTCGGGCCGGGACGTCACCGCCAACTTCCCGGAGCTCGCCGATCTGGTGGACCTGGCCCCGGACGTCGTGCTCGACGGCGAGATCGTGCTGCTCGACGGCGGCGTCCCCAGCTTCGCCGCGCTCGCGCACCGCATGCAGGGGGTGGTCGCCCCGGCCGCCGCCGAGCGCCGCCCGGTCACGTTCATGGTGTTCGACGTGCTGCGCCTCTACGGGGTGTCGCTGCTGGACCGGCCGCTGTCCGAGCGCCGCGCCACCCTGGAACGGCTGGACCTGGCCGGGCTCGCGCACGTCGAGAGCTCACCGCTGTACCCGGACGGCGCTGCGCTGCTGGCCGTCACCGCCCAGCGCGGCCTGGAGGGCGTCGTCGCCAAGAAGGAGTCCTCGCGCTACCGGCCGGGCCGGCGCAGCCCGGACTGGGTCAAGGTCGCGCACCGGCACTCGCAGAGCTGCCTGGTGGGCGGGTGGCGGCCGGAGCGGGGCGGATCGTCCCGGATCGGGGCGCTGCTGCTGGGCGTCCCGGGCCCGGACGGGCTGGAGTTCGCCGGCAGGGTGGGGTCCGGCCTGGCCGGGGCGGCCGTGCAGCAGGTGCTCGTCGAGCGGCTCGGGCCGCTCCGGCAGGAGGGGCCGCCGTTCGCCGCGCCGCTCGCCCGCGCCGACGCCGACGGCGCGGTCTGGTGCACGCCGTCGGTCGTCGTGGAGGTCGCCCACCTCGGCTGGACGGCGGCCGCCCGGCTCCGCCAGCCGGTGTTCCGCGGGGTGCGCGACGACGTCGACCCCACCGACGTCCGCCGCGAACCGGCGGGATGACACGATCTCCACCCGGAGATCCTCGATCGGGTGGTGTGTGCATGGCACTCATGCTGAGCTGGCGGTCCGACCCGGACACCGACGGCGCGACCGGGCTGGAGTCGGCCCGGATCACGACGTCCGGTGACGGCTTCCGCGCGGTCGGCCGGATGATCCGCGGGACCGCCGAGGGCGTGCTGACCGCGTCATACCGGCTCGTCGTGGCCGGGGACGGCACGCCGTCGCGTCTGGCCGTGGACGTGGCGACCGCGGCAGGCGAGCAGCAGGTGACGATCAGCCGCAGCGCCGAGGGCGTCTGGCTGGTCGACGACGGATCCGGTGGCACCCAGCGCGCGTTCGGCGACGCGCGGGACGTCGACCTCGCCTTCAGCCCGGTGTTCAACGCCCTGCCGATCCGCCGGCTGGGCCTGCACCGGGAACCGGCCGAGCACGTGCTGACCGTCGTGGTCGTCGACCTGCCGACGCTGACGGTGGAGGCGGCCGAGCAGACCTACCGCACCGTACGGACGGGGACCGGGGCCGAGCCCGCCGTGGTCGGGTTCGAGGCCGGGGAGTTCTCCGCGGAGCTGACCGTCGACGCCGACGGCTTCGTGCTCGACCACCCGGGCATCGCCGCGCGCGCCGAGCTGCGCTGACCCCGCCGGCTCCTCAGCCCTTCCCGGGCTCCACGACGTCGCCGCGGCGGCCCAGCTCGCGCAGCTCGGCGAGCACCGCGGCGGGGTCGCCGTCGAAGGAGACCGGCTGTTCCAGCGGCTCGCGGGTGGAGGCCCACCGCATCCGGGCCGCGTGACCGGCCCGGACCGTGGCGGCCAGCCCGCCGGTGGACGCCAGCGCCCCGCGCATCGCGCCGAGCCGGCCCAGCGCGTCGTCGACGGCCGCGAGCAGCGCGGCCCGGTTCCCCTCGCACATCGCGAGCACCAGCTCCGGGCGGGTCCCGGCGACCCGGGTGCCGTCGGCGAACGAGCTCGCGGACAGCGCCAGGGCGAGGTCGTCGCCCTGCTCGCCCGCGCCGACCGAGGCGAGCACGGCGGCGAGCAGGTGCGGCAGGTGCGAGATCCGCGCGACGGCGATGTCGTGCTCGTCGGCCGCGGCCGGCACGACCCGCGCCCCGCAGGCCCAGGCCAGCTCGGCGACGTCCCGCCAGACGTCGAGGTCGAGGCCGTCGTCGGCCGCGACGACCCAGGCGGCGCCGGTGAACAGCTCCGCGTCCCCGGCGGCCCAGCCGGACTCGGCGGTACCGGCCATCGGGTGCCCGCCGACGTAGCGGGCCCGGGGTGCGAGCTCGGCGACGGCGTCGGCGACGGCGACCTTCACGCTCACCGCGTCGGTGAGCCGGCAGGTGGGGGCGACCGCGTCGACCCGGCGCAGCACCGGCTCCAGCGCCGGGAGCGGGACGGCGACGGCGACCAGCGCATCGGCCTCCGCCGCCCGGGCCAGCGCGGCGTCGGTGTCGGTGGTGACGTCGAACCCGTCGGCGACGGCCGCGGCCGCCGTGGTGTCGGACGCGGCGGTGCCCCAGACCTCCCGCCCGGCACGGGCCGCGGCCCGCATCAGCGACCCGCCGATCAGACCGGTCCCCAGCACGCACACCGCTCGCATGCCCCGCAGCGTAGAGCCGTCCGGCGGGGCCGCGATCACCCGTCCGGCCGGGCTCCGGCCGCCGGGAACGCCGCACCCCGCGCCGGGAGGATCACCGCAGGGCTCCCTCGAGCGCGCGGGCCAGCCCCAGCAGCACGTCCTCGCCGACCGTGATCCCGACGAGCTGGATCCCGGCGGGCAGTCCCGGCACCGGGACCGGCAGCGCCACGACCGGGCGGTCGGTGAGGTTGAACGGCGAGGTCAGGTCCAGGAAGGACGCCCGGACCGGATGGCCCTCCACCTCGGACACGCCGATCGGGGTGGCGCGCAACCGCGTCGTCGGGCAGAGCAGCACGTCGCACCCGAGGTGGTCGAGCAGCGCGGCGCCGAGCCGGGACCGGGTGCGCTGCGCGTCCACATAGGCGTACGCCGGGGCGTCGGCGTGCGGGGCGAGCCGGTCGGCGGTGGCCTGCTGGTACTCCCCGCGCCGGGTGGCGAACCAGTGCCGGTGCGTCGTGTACGCCTCGCTCCCGGTGATTACCGGGTAGGCCGCGGTCAGCTCCGCGATCCCCGGGGTGTCCTGCTCGGCCACCGGGACGCCGAGCCCGGCCAGCGCGTCGGCCGCGGCGCGGACCGCGCCGGCGATCACCGGATCGTGCGGGCGCCACCAGTCGTCGCACGCCACCCCGACCCGCGGCCGCGCGGCACCGCCGGGCGGGCCGTCCGTCCCGCCCCCGAGTGCGGACCGGGCGGCGGCCAGCGAACCGGCGTCGGCGGCGAGCAGCCCGACCGTGTCGAAGGACTCCGCGAGCGGGAAGACACCCCCACCGGGCAGCGCGCCGCGGCGCGGCTTGAGCCCCGCCACCCCGCAGATCGCGGCCGGGGTGCGCACGCTCGCCCCGGTGTCGGTGCCGACCGTGAGGGCGAGGTGCCCGGCCGCGACCGCCGCCGCCGGCCCGGACGAGGACCCGCCGGTCACCCGCCCGTGGTCGTGCGGGTTGCGTGCCGGGCCGGTCGCTGCGACGTCCCCGACCGGCCCGTAGGCGAACTCGTGGGTGTGCAGCTTCCCGACGACGACCGCGCCCGCCGCCCGCAGCATCGCCACGACCGGGGCGTCCGCGGCGGCCGGCGGCGCGTCGTCGAGCAGCCGCGACCCGCACCGGGTCGGCAGCCCGGCCACGTCGATCAGGTCCTTGATCCCGACGGCGACGCCGTGCAGCGGCCCGGCCCGCTCCCCGCGGGCGGCGAGCGCGGTCAGCTCCCTGGCCCGGGCCCTGGCCCGCTCGGCGTCCAGGACGATCACGCTGTTGGTGGTGTCGGCCTCCAGCCGGGCCAGCACGTCGTCGACGTGCTCACGGGGCGACAGATCACCGGTGGCCAGGGCGCGCAACAGGTCCGTGAGCGGCAGCACGGGCCCAGCCTGCCGGTGTCAGGACAGCGCGGCCAGCGCCAGCCCGGCGTGGACGGCGACGCCGGCCGGGAACGCCGCCTCGTCGAACACCACCCGGTTCGAGTGGTTCGGCGGGGCCCCGGCCTGCGGGACGGCCGGCGGCCGGGCGCCGAGGAACGCCAGCGCCCCCGGCACCCGCTCCAGCACGTAGGCGAAGTCCTCGGCGCCCATCAGCGGGTCCCGCATCGGCACGCAGGCCCGGTCGCCGAGCACCTTCTCGCCCACCCGGACCAGCGCCGCCGTCGCCTCGGCGTCGTTCACCGTCACCGGGTAACCCGGTGTGATCACCACCTCGGCGGTGCATCCGTAGGCCTCGGCAACGTGCCGGCAGTGCGTCGCGACCTCGCGGTGCAGCAGTGCCCGCACGGGCTCGGACAGGGTCCGCAGCGTTCCGGTCAGCTCCGCCGTCTCGGGGATGACGTTGTCGGTGGTCCCGGCCTGGATCCGGGCGATCGTGAGCACCGCGGACTCGTGCGGGCCGACCCGGCGGGTGAGCAGGGCCTGCAGGCCGCCGACCATCGCCGCGGCCGCCGGGACCGGGTCGCAGGCGTCCTGCGGGGCCGACGCGTGCCCGCCCCGCCCGGTCACGGTCACGGCGAGCACGTCGGCCGCCGCCATGATCGGGCCCGGCCGGTGGTGCAGCTCCCCGCTCGGGACGGTGGAGGAGATGTGCAGCGCGTAGGCCAGCTCCGGCCCGTCGTCCAGCAGGCCCTCGTCGAGCATGTGCCGGGCGCCGTGGAACCCCTCCTCGCCCGGCTGGAAGGCCAGCAGCACCCGGCCGGCGATCCGCTCCCGGTGGCCGGCCAGCAGCCGGGCGGCGGAGGCGAGCATCGCGGTGTGCGTGTCGTGGCCGCACGCGTGCATGGCGCCGTCGACCTCCGATGCGAACTCCAGCCCGGTGTCCTCCTGCAGCGGGAGCGCGTCCATGTCCCCGCGCAGCAGCAGCGCCGGGCCCGGCCGGGCCCCCTCCAGCACGGCGACGACCGAGCTGCACGACCGCCCCGTGCGGACCGTCACGGGCAGGTCCGCCAGCTCCCGGAGGACGGCGTCCCGGGTGCGGGGCAGGTCGAGCCCGAGCTCGGGCACCCGGTGCAGCGCCCGGCGCAGCGCGACGGTGCGCGGCTGCAGCCGGCGAGCGGCCGCCAGCAGCCCGCGGGGCAGCCCGGCGACGGACGCGGGGGTGATCGGCACGGGGGTCGCCATCAACCGATCGTCGCCCACGACCGGCCGCCCGGCGACCGGCGGCACCGATGTGACCACGCATACCTGGTCGTGGCGTGGCTCACAGCGCGTTCGCGACGTACCGTTGTCGTCGTGCCCACCCAGAGCGTCGAGGCCGCCCCGGACACCCGGGATGCCGCCCTCCCCGGATTCGCGGTCGCCGCGATCCGCGAGGAGGGGAAGTGGCGCTGCGTCCAGCTCGACCCGGTCGCCCTGGTCGACCTCGACGCGGCGATCACCGCGCTGCGCGCCCAACGGTCCACCGGGGCCGTGCTCGGCCTGCTCGACGTCGACGACGAGTTCTTCGTCCTGCTGCGCCCGTCCCCGGGTGGGGTGCGCCTGCTGCTCTCCGACGCCGCCGCGGCGCTGGACTACGACGTCGCCGCCGACGTCCTGGACCTGCTGCGGGTCGAGCTCCCGCCGGACGACGACGCGCTGGACGACCCGTGGCCGGAGGGCGACCTCGGCATCCTGTCCGACCTCGGGCTGCCGGCCGACGAGCTGGAGGTCCTGGTCGAGGACCTCGAGCTCTACCCGGACGAGCAGCTCGACACGATCGCCCGGCGCTGCGGGTTCGCCGCCCAGCTGGACGAGCTCGTCAACTCCTGAGTGTTCCGGCCGGCCGACGAGCGGGCGCTGGCCCGCGCCCTGGAGGTGGCGCGCGCCGCGCCGGCCACCGGTGACATCCCGATCGGCGCGGTCGTGTTCGCGGCGGACGGCACCGAGCTGGCCGCCGCCTGCAACGCCCGCGAGGCGCTCGGCGACCCCACCGCGCACGCCGAGCTGCTGGCACTACGTGCCGCGGCCGCCGTGGTGGGGGAGTGGCGGCTGATCGGCACGACTCTGGCCGTGACCGTCGAGCCGTGCACGATGTGCGCGGGCGCGATCGGGCTGGCCCGGGTCGAGCGGGTCGTCTTCGGGGCCTGGGAGCCGAAGACCGGGGCGGCCGGATCGCTGTGGGACGTGCTGCGGGACCGCCGGCTCGCGCACCGGCCCGAGGTCGTCGGCGGGGTCCGCGCTGGTGAGGCCGCCGCGCTGCTGCAGGAGTTCTTCGGGCGCCCCCCGTCCGTCGACGCCGGCTAGCGGTCTAGTAGCCTTTTCGGCGGTAGCGTGTCCGAGCGGCCGAAGGAGCGCGCCTCGAAAGCGCGTGAGGTTCACGCCTCCGTGGGTTCAAATCCCACCGCTACCGCCAACCCGGACGCCGGGCCTCCCGATCGGGGAGGCCCGGCGTTTCCGTGTCGGGGCCGCGCCTCTCCGGCGCACGACCGGTTCGCGCCCGGGGCGGATCGGAGCGCCGGGACGGAGCCCGGCCGGTGCGGCTCACGCCGGCGAGGACGCCGCCCCGGGACCGGCTCCGGACATGCCCTCCTCGTCCTGCAGGGCGGCGAGGACGATCTCGGCCGTGCGCCCGATGTGGTCGAGGTGGCGCCGGCAGGCGAGGTCGGCGTCCCGGGCGACGGTCGCCTCGAAGATCGCCCTGTGTTCGCCGGCCACGTCACGGTGACCCTGGTCGTAGCGGTGTGACCAGTGCCGGTACAGCGCCGCGCACTCGGTCAGGCCTCCGGCGACCTCGAGCAGCCGCGGGCTGCCGCACCCGGACATGGTGGCGAGGTGGAACGCCTGGTGCGCCCGGTCCCACTCCGGGCTGATGATCTCGGGCTGCTCGGCTGTGGTCATCGGCGTGCCGGCGAGGCGGTGGTGGGCGGCGACGAGCTCGGCCTCCCAGTTGAGGTCACCGCGCTCGATCGAGCGGCGCAGGGCCGCGGTCTCGACCAGCCCCCGGACGTCGGTGAGATCGGCCAGGTCGGCGGCGGTCACCGGAGCCACGGCGAACCCCTGCTGCGGGGAGGCCCGCACCAGCCGCTCTCCCGAGAGCCGGTTCAGTGCCTCGCGCACCACGTTCAGGCTCACCTGGTGGTCGGCCGCCAGCGCGGTCGGACGCAGGCGCTGTCCGGGGGTGTGGCGCCCGCCGAGGATGTCGGCGCGCAGCGCTCGATACGTGCGTTCGGTCAGCGACGGCGCCCCTCGTGCGGACATGCCAGCATCGTAACCTGTATCGATCATCTATCCAAATATGGATTTTTTGTTGACTTGTGAATGTTCTACTGCGTACAACTGAGCCTGTCGGCGACGGGTGTCCGGTTCCGCCACCGGCGCACTCCGGAGCGCCGCTCGTCGACCGCTCAACCCCTGTCGACCGGGCCACCGGCCGACCGCGCAGAGAGGCGCACACACGATGCAGACCATCGACACCGACGTCCTGGTGGTCGGAGCCGGCCCGGCCGGCCTCACCGCGTCGGCCCTGCTGGCTCGCGACGGCGTCGACGCCCTCACCGTGACCAAGTACCCCGGCACCGCGCACTCGCCGCGGGCCCACATCACCAACCAGCGCACCATGGAGGTCTTCCGCGACCTCGGCATGGAGGACGCGGTGCGGGCGGTCGCCACACCGAACGAGCTCATGGGCAACAACGTGTGGTCGACCAGTTTCGCCGCACCGGAGCTGGCGCGGCTGTCCACGTGGGGCACCGCTGTCGAACGGGTCTCGGACTACACGGCGGCCAGCCCGAGCCGGATGTGCAACATCCCCCAGCACCTGCTCGAACCGGTCGTCCTGGACCGGGCGCTCGATCTCGGTGCCGACATCCGCTTCTCCACCGAGCTGATCTCGATCACCCAGGACGAGCACGGCGTCCGCGCCGTCGTCCGGCACCGCGACACCGGTGAGCGGACCGCCGTCCGCGCCCGGTACGCGATCGGCGCCGACGGCGGCCGCAGCACGGTCGCCGAGCAGCTCGGGTTCCCGTTCGAAGGCGAGTCCGGCCTCGGCGCGGCCGCGAACGTCTGGCTCGAGGCGGATCTGACCCGCTACTGCGCCCACCGGCCCGGCACCTTGTACTGGATGTGCCGGCCCGGCAACGACTACTGGGTCGGCAGCGGCACCTGGATCTGCGTCACGCCGTGGACGGAGTGGGTCCTGCTGTTCATGTACGACCCGGCCGACGAGCCCGACCTCGGCGAGAAGGCGGTGCTCGAACGCGCGCGCACCACGATCGGCGATCCCGGGGTCGACATCCGGATCAAGGCGGTGAGCACCTGGCAGATCAATCGCGTGGTGGCCACCCGGTTCCGGCAGGGCCGGGTGTTCCTGGCCGGTGACGCCGCGCACCGGCACCCGCCCGCGAACGGGCTGGGCACCAACACCTCGATCCAGGACTCGTACAACCTGTGCTGGAAGCTCACCGCGGTGCTGCGCGGTGCGGCGGGCGAGGAGCTGCTCGACTCCTACGACGCGGAGCGTCGGCCGGTCGGCAAGCAGGTCGTCGACCGCGCCATGAAGAGCGTCGCGGACATGGCCCCCATCACGTCGGCATTCGGGTTCCGGCCGGGACAGACGGCCGAGGAGGGCTGGGCGGCCCTCGACGGGCTCCTGGCCCCCACCGACGAGGGGCGGCGCCGCCGCGACGAGCTGGCCGCCGCGGTCGAGCTGCAGAACTACCAGTTCAACTGCCACGGCGTGGAGCTCGGTCAGCGCTACGAGTCCTGCGCCGTCGTCGACGACGGGACCGCCTGGCCGGAACCCGACCGGGACCCCGAGCTGTACTACCAGCCGACCACCCGTCCCGGAGCCCGCCTCCCGCACGCCCGGCTCGAGCACGGTGACCAGCCGCAGTCCACGCTGGACCTGTGCGGTCGTGGCCGGTTCACGCTGCTCACCGGTAACGGTGGCGAGCCCTGGTGCACTGCCGCCGACCAGCTCGCCGACGAGCTGGGGATCCCGCTCGACACCTGCACGATCGGCCTCGGCTGCGCCTACCGCGACGTCTACGGCGACTGGGCCCGGCTGCGCGGTACCGCCGAAACCGGAGCGCTGCTGGTCCGGCCCGACGGCCACGTCGCGTGGCGGCACCACGAACTCGCCACCGACCCCGGCGCTGCCCTGCGCGACGCGCTGAACTCGGTGCTTCGCCGTGATCCCGCCACGCTGCCCCACCTCACCGCCACCGGAGGCTGATACCCGATGGACGCACCTGCACGCATCGCCGAGATGGCCACGATGACCGACGACCAGCGCAAGCAGCTCGCGTTGGAGTACCTCAAGCGCCTGGACACCGGCGGCGACATCCTGGAGCTCTTCGACGAGCGCGCCCAGGTCTACTTCCCGAAGTGCCCGCTGGCCGTCGGCCACGACGAGATCGGCGCGTTGTTCGCCGGCATCGGGAGCATCGTCGCGGCCGTCACCCATGACTACGCGTACCTGAACGTCATCGGGCAAGGCGACACCCTCGTCGTCGAGGGCACCTCCAGCGGACGGACGACCGACGGCACCGAATGGCGAGCCGGTGTCACTCACGCCGGACGCTGGTGCGACGTCTTCGAGATCCGCGACAACCGGATCCAGCGCCTGTTCATCTACCTCGACCCCGACTACGCGGACGCCGACACCGCCCGCTACCCGTGGCTCGCCCGAGCCTGAACCCACCCGTTCCGACCGGGCCCGACCCTGGAGAACCTTCATGCGGATCGCCAACCTCGACCAGCGCGCCGTTCTCGTCGTCGACGCCGCGGGCGCCGACGCCGCCGTCGACCTCGCCACGGCCTCGGACGGGCGGTTCGGCCCCGATCTTCCCGGTGTCTACCGGGACTGGGCCCACGTGCAGGCCTGGTGGACGGGCCTCGACCCGGCCGCGGTGGCGACCGGTGCCGTGCCGATCGATCGGGCCCGGCTCGGTGCCCCGTCGCCTGCTCCGGCGCAGGTCTTCGCGATCGGACTGAACTACGGCACCCACGCCGCGGAGTCCGGCTTCGAGGCCCCGACGCGGCTACCGCCGGTGTTCACCAAGTACGTCTCCAGCTTCACCGGGCCCGACACCGACGTCGCGCTGCCGCCGGGTGGGAACGTGGACTGGGAGGTCGAGCTGGTCGCGGTGATCGGGGCGGAGGCGAGCCGGGTCGACGAGGCCGCCGCCTGGTCCTACGTCGCCGGCCTGACCGCGGGTCAGGACATCTCCGAGCGGGTCTCCCAGCTGGCCGGACCCGCCCCGCAGTTCGGACTCGGCAAGTCCTTCCCCGGTTTCTCCCCCCAGGGGCCCTACCTGGTGACGCCCGACGAGCTCGCCGACCCCGACGACCTCGAGCTCGGGTGTGCGATCGACGGCGAGGACGTCCAGAAGGGCCGCACCAGCGACCTGATCTACTCGGTCCCGAAGCTGGTCGCCGCGCTGTCGGCCATCGTGACGCTGCACCCCGGCGACGTGATCTTCACCGGCACCCCGGCCGGTGTCGGACTCGGTCGTAAGCCCCCGCGGTACCTGCAGGACGGCGAACGGCTCGACAGCTGGATCGAGGGGATCGGCGAGCTGCACCAGCGCTTCACCACCACCACCCGCGCCGAGTAAGAGAAGGATCGCCGCCGAGCACGGAGGGTACGACCATGGCACTGCACGGACTGGGTAAGGCCACCATCGGTGTCCCGAACGTCGAGGACACCATCGCGTACTACACCGACTTCGGGCTCAGCCATCGCGGCGGCGGCGTGTTCGCCACCCGCGACGGCGGCGAGCAGCTCGAGATCGTGCACAGCCCGACCCGGCGGCTGGTCGAGCTGACGGTCGCCGCCGACGACCCGGACGACATCGCCGCGGTCGGCCGCGACCTCGCACGGCTCGGGGTTCCGGTCGACCGGGACGGCACGTCGGCGCGGGCCGTCGAGCCGGTGACCGGCACGAGGGTCCGGGTGGCGGTGCGACCGCGCGTCGCGGCCGACCCGGTGCCGCCCCCGACCCCGTACAACGGTCCTGGCCGCATCGACCGCTGGGGCCGGGCACCGTTCCTGTCCCGCGCCGAGCCGGTGGCTCCGCGCAAGCTCGGTCACGCGGTGCTGGGCAGCACCGACCTGGAGACGAGCATGCGGTTCTTCACCGACGGACTCGGGTTCAAGGTCAGCGACTACATGGGCGACAAGGCCGCGTTCCTGCGCTGCTCGGTCGATCACCACAACGTGCTCGTGATGGCCGCCCCGGTCAACTTCCTGCACCACACGAGCTGGCAGGTCGACGACGTCGACGAGGTCGGGCGCGGCGCCCACGCCATGCTCGAAGGTCACCCCGAACGCCACGTCTGGGGCCTGGGTCGCCACTACGCGGGTGCCAACTTCTTCTACTACCTCAAGGACCCCGCCGGGAACTTCTCCGAGTACTACTCCGACATGGACACCATCCCCGAGGACGAGCTCTGGGACCCGGACGTGCTGCACGGGCTAGCCGGTCTCTACTCCTGGGGGCCGCCCCCGCCGCCGTCGTTCCTCGAGCCGGACGACCTCGCCGAGCTGATGACCGGCACCCACGCGCCGGCGAACGCCTCGCGCTGATCCCCGCGATCACCGCGACCATCGACATCGCGCACCGACGAACCGCGACCACGGAGGAAACGCCATGGCAGGCCAGACCCCGGTACGTCCGGACGACCACCTGATCTCCCCGGACAACGCGGCCCTCGTGCTGATCGACTATCAGCCCGAGCAGGTCCAGACGGTCCGCTCGACCAGCCCCGAGCTGATGATGCTCAACACCACCGCCGTCGCCCGCGCCGCGCGGGCGTTCGAGCTGCCGGTCGTGCTGAGCACGGTCGGCGTCGAGATGGGCGTCAACACCGGCACGATCGAGGAACTCCGCGCCGAACTCCCGGACGTCCCCGAGATCGACCGGACCACGCTCAACTCCTGGGAGGACCCCGACTTCCGGGCCGCGGTCGAGGCCACCGGTCGCAAGAAGATCATCATGACCGGGCTGTGGACCGAGGTCTGCGTCGCGTTCCCCACCCTGGACATGCTGCGCGAAGGCTACGAGGTCCACCCCGTCTCCGACGCCATCGGCGGCGTCAGCGTCGACGCCCACGAGCGCGCGATGCAGCGCATGATCCGGGCGGGAGCCCAGCCGGTCACCGCCATCTCGCTGGCAGCCGAGCTGCAGCGCGACTGGGGGCGGCCGGGTGCCGACCGGCTCCGGTCGATCCTGCGCTGGTACTTCCCGGAACTCGACAAGATCACCGCCTGAACGGTGCTCGCGGCACGAGCGCCGGACGGACGCGGACCCGCCGGCCTCTAGAGGCCGAGGTCGTCCATGCCCTGGGCGACCCGGTCGTCGGTGGAGACGACCGGGGCCTCGGAGCGCACCCACGCGGCCCCGCCGAACCGGCTGGTGAAGATCTTCTCGGCGGTCCGGGTCGCCACCGCCTGCGTGGTCAGGGTCGGGTTGACACCGGCGGCCGAGTTGGCCAGCGCGGAGTTGTCCGCGACGTAGAGCCCGTCGACCCAGCGGGCCTGGCCGTCGGCGTCGAGTACCGAGTTCCGTTCCGACTCGCCCATCCGCATGGTGGACTGGACGTGCAGGATCAGCGGGGGCCAGTCCATCCGGTGCACCGTGCGCGCCCCGGCCGCCCGCGCGATCTCCACACCCTTGCGGACCAGGAACTCGCGATTGGCCACGGTGCGCCGGGACCGCTGCCGCTGGTGCATCTCCACCTTGGCCACCGAGCCGTGCTCGTCGGCCGGTAGCGCGGAGAGCGTGACCCGGTTCTGCCGCTCCACGTCGTCGTCGGTCATCACCAGCATGCAGAACATCTGGTCGATGCCGCCCATCATCATGTCCTTCAGCTCCGGTCCCATCAGCCGACCGGCCGGGCCGTCCCAGGGGCCGGCCTCGCCCCGGCCGTTCCCGTACTGCCCGCGGATCCCGCTGTCCGAGAAGGTCATCGTGAAGGCCTTCAACGCCGGCGGGAGGCCCACGTTCATCACGCCGCCGCGCCCGGGCCAGTCCGACCGTGCCGAGGAACCGGTGCCCTTGCTGGAGCCGGTGTAGGAGTCGAAGCTCGCGATGATCCAGTCGAAGTAGTGGTCGGTGTAGCCGCGACCGACCCAGTCGTTGGGGTCGGGCAGCCCGCTGTTGAACCACAGCCGGGGGTTCTCCGTGCAGCCGGCGGCGAGCACGACGACCTTGGCGTCCTCGCGCTGGTGATCGCCCGTGGCGCCCTCCCGCCAGGTCACCCCGCTCGCCGCCGTCCGGCCACCGCGCTGCTCGGTGTGCACCCGGGTGACGAACGCGTCGGTGACCAGGGTGACCGGCCGGCCGCCCGGTGCCCACCGGTCCGCGGTCAGCGCCATCGGCACGTAGCTGTTGTCGGTGGACCGTTTCGCGATCAGGTTGCGCGGCGCCTTCGCCGGGTGCGAGCACCCCTGGAAGCAGTATCCGCAGAACGTGCACCCGGTCGCCTCCGGGTAGAGCAGCCGCGGCTCACCCTCGTAGCCGGACACCCGGCCAGCGGCGCCCCCGGGCTGCAGGATCGCGTTCTCCTGCGGTCGGTAGGAGTCCTCGGTGGTGGTCTTCGCGGTCTGCACCGGCAGTCCGAGCTGCTCGCAGCCGCGGAAGAACACCTCCTCCTTGCGCCCCATCGCGGCGGTCTGCACGGGCAGCGTCGCCTCGACCCACTCGTAGTAGGGCACCAGCTCGGAGTAGCCGAACGGGAACAGGTGGGCGGTGTCGTAGGCGTCGCGGTCGGCACCGTCGTAGCCGGCGAACACACCGGGATAGGCCCGCGGGCAGTTGCCGAAGTAGTGCTGGGTGGTGCCACCGACGCCGGAGAGCTGCCACAGGAACGAGTTCTGCGGAAGTTCGCGGTACCAGGCCGGCTGCGACCGGTCGGAGGGCCCGAACCGCAGGAACCCGGTCAGCGGGTTGTTCGCGTCGTTCTCGTAGTGCGTCCACTCCTCGGTGATGTCGGCGTGCCGCGGGCCTGCCTCCAGGAGCAGCACGTCCAGGCCGCGGGCGGCGAGCTCCTTGGCGACCACGGCGCCCCCACCGCCGGCGCCCACCACGATGACGTCGCGCATCAGGCGCTCACCCGCTCCCGGTCCTGGTAGTAGCCGATCATTTCGTCCCATCCCTGAACGACGCCGTCGGGCTGGTACCCGGTCAGGCGCCACCCGACCGGCTGCTCGGAGAGCGTCTTCTGGTCGGGGTCGAACACGCCCCACTCGCCGTAGCTGCCGTAGGCCGCGAACTCCAGCAGCGCGCCGGCGAGGAACCGGAGCATTCCGGAGAGCGTCCCGGTGAACGGCTCCGGCGCCTTCGAGTCCAGGACGGACACGAGGGCGGGGTCCGGCCCCTCGAGCCGCTCGAACACGGCGCACTTGCCCGCGTAGGACAGGCGGGCGAACGGCGAGAGGAACGGGCCGTGCACCGCGGCCGGGTCGACCTGGGTGGCCACCAGGTTCAGCAGCATCGCGACCACCGCCGACAAGGGCAGCGTCGCGTCGTTGCGCAACAACGTGGTGAGGGCCCGGTCCACCGTGCCGACCTGACCGATCGGCAGGGCGGCCTGCGCCGGTGGCAACGTGATGCCTGTTCCTTCCAGGCCGCTTGCCAGGCCCCCGGCCAGCGCGGTGCCGAGCTGGTCCGGGAACGGGACGAAGCCGTCCAGCGAAGCGATCATGAAATCCGTCGCGCGGGCCTCGAGCGCGCCGTCCTCGGGGCGCGGCGTGCCCTGTGCCCGCGAGTACTCGTCCGGGCCCGGGCAGACCATCACGACCAGGCCGTTCAGCGTGTCCCGGGCGAGCTCGGCGAGGACCGGCTGCAGGTCCTCGACGATCTGGTCGAGCGCCGAGCCGTCCGGCTCGAGCCCGACGGCGGCGACGGCACGGTCGGCGAACAGCCCGCCGGTCGCCACCACCGCACCGAGCACGCCCAGACGGGCGAGAAAGGCCCGGCGGCCGACTACCTTGTCCTGCACGTCGATTCGGTTCCTCTCGAACGGTGGGCCGGCGGCCGGGAAGGCCACGCCGGTCGGGGCGAATCGCCACCACGCGCCACAGATGCGGCCGGTGCCCGGGACGGTAGGACCGCTCGGGGGGCTGACCGTCCGAAAGGAGGTGTCGGTCAGAGCACGACGTCGAGCGCGCGGGCCGCCGCGACCGCCTGGACACGGTTGTGCACGCCGAGCTTGCGGTAGGCCGAACGGAGGTAGGCCTTCACCGTCGACGGGGCCAGCCCCAGCCGGACGGCGGCGTGCGCGGCACTGTGCCCGGCCGCGACCTGCGCCAGAACGTCGATCTCTCGGCGGGCGAGCCGCGGCACCGGCGACGACCTCGAGCCGAAGCGGCGTTCGACGTCGTTCAGCACATCCTCCAGCCGGTCCCGCAGGGGGCTGTCGTCCGCGGTCGCGCACAGGTGACGCAGGTCGGCGTAGAGCTCGCGCAGCCTGCCTGCGGCCGCCTCGGGGGCGCGCGGGCCGCAGGTCAGCCGTTCGGCACGTGCGCGGAGCTCCTCGACCTGCCGCCGCGCGGCGACGTGTACCGAGCACTCGAACTCGAACCTGCGCACGACGGCGGCGGTCGCCGCCACGAGCCGGTCGGAGATCTCCACCTCGGTGCGGAACGCGCCGTAGACCAGGCCGGTCGGGCCGTCGAGCACGCTGATCGGCAGGGCGTACATCGCATGCAGGCCCTCGGCGGACACCGCGCGCGTGTAGTCCCGAGGGAGGTTCGACGCCGTGGTGTAGTCCCGCACCTTGACGGGCTTGCGCAGCGCGAGCGCACGCCCCCCGATCCCGCGCCCCCGATCGATCCGGAGCCCGCTCAGGGATTCGGTCCTCGTGCCCGAGAACTCCGTCAGGCTGACCGGCTCGGTCGGCCGAGCCGCCCAGCCCGCCCCGAGGACGTTCACCGGGACGACCTCCCGGAGCTGGTCGAGCAGTGGTCGCAGACCCGTGGATTCCGCAGTGGCCGTTTCCATCACCTGAGCGCCCTTGCCGTCGGCTGGAACTGCACGGACGGCGTACCGCCGTTCGCGTAGCACCTGCAACGAGCCACTCGAGTCCTGGTTACCCCGTCCCGCCGTGGCCAGCACGATCACGGGCCGGAATCCCCTGGAGGATCGTCGAATTCGGCTCTTGACGGGCCGGTGTGACGACGCGCACACTCGTTGCGTCACGCCAGATCCATTGCGTGATACGCAACTCTCGGAGCGAGGCGATCCGGATGACGGACGTACTTGAGCCACAGCAGTCCTCGCGAGAAACCCCGGTCGTCGGCGCACCCGGCATCCTGCTCTACAGCCGGTTGCGGAAGTCGCCGTACTTCTGGAAGTCGCGTGAGCACGGCGTGGCGATGTACAGCGTGTACAACCACACCTACCACCCGCGTCACTACGGTGATCCGATCGGCGAGTACCACGCGCTGCTGACCGGGGTCACGCTGTGGGACGTCGGCGTCGAACGGCAGCTCGAGATCTCGGGGCCGCAGGCGTTCGACTTCACCAACTACCTCGTCCCCCGTGACCTGCACCGGTGTGCGGTGGGGCAGTGCAAGTACGTGTTCATGACTGCGCCGGACGGCGGCATCATCAACGACCCGGTCCTGCTCCGCCTGGAGGACAACCGGTTTTGGCTGTCCCTTGCGGACAGCGATGCCGGGCTGTGGGCGATGGGCCTGGCGCACGCCGGCGGCTGGGACGTCACGGTCCGCGAGGTCGACGTGGCCCCGGTCCAGGTCCAGGGACCGCTCGCCAAACCGGTGATGACCGACCTGTTCGGCAGCGACGTGCTGGACATCCCCTACTACGGGATGCGCCGGTACACCCTCGACGGCATCGACGTGGTGGTCAGCCGCACCGGCTACAGCGCCGAGATCGGTTACGAGATCTACCTGTTCGAGGCGACCCGCAACGCGGGTGCGTTGTGGGACCGGATCTGGGAGGCCGGGCGACCGCACGGCATGCGGGCGATCGGTCCCTGCCACATCCGGCGGATCGAGGGCGGGATGCTGGCCTACGGCTGCGACATCACCCTCGACACGAACCCGCTCGAGGTCGGCTACGACTACCACTGGATGGTCGACCTGGACCAAGAGGCCGACTTCGTCGGCAAGCAGGCCCTGGCCCGGATCCGGAGCGAGGGCGTGAGCCGCCAGATCGCCGGCGTCGAGATGGACGGTCCGCGGCTCGGTTCCTTCAACGACGGGTCGATGATCGAGCCGTTCGCGGTCGAGTCGGACGGCGTCGAGGTGGGCCGGGTGACGAGCGCGTGCTGGTCGCCGCGGCTGGACCGGAACATCGGGCTGGCGATGCTGCCGGTGCCGCTCACCGGGATCGGCACCGAGCTGAAGGTGGTGACGCCGCAGGGCGTGCGGCGGGCCGTCGTCGTGCCGAAGCCGTTCGTGGACCCCACCAAGGCGACCCCGAAGGGCTGAGTGGCATGGGGGGATCGACACCGGGCAGCCGCCGCGCCACGGCGCGGCTGCTCGCCCGGCCCCGCTTCGAGCTGCTCCCGCTGCGCGGGGCGCTCGACGCGACCGCCGCGCTGCCGGCCGGCGCGACGGTGACGGTCACGGCGTCGCCCCGGCAGGGGGTCGACGCCACCGTCGAGCTGACCGAGGCGTTGTCCGGCAGGGGGTTCCGCGCGGTCCCGCACCTCGCGGCCCGCCAGTTCACCGGCCGTGCCCAGCTCGCAGGGGTGCTCGACCGGCTGGACCGGGCCGGCGTGCGGGACGTGTTCGTGGTGGCGGGGGACGCCCCGGAGCCGGCGGGGGAGTTCCCGGACGGGCTGTCGCTGCTGCGCGCCATGGCCGAGCTCGGGCACCCGATGACCTCGGTCGGCGTGCCGTCGTACCCGGAGGGGCTGCGCGGGCTGCCCGGCGACACCCTGTGGCAGCTGTTGCGCGAGAAGCAGGAGCACGCCACCTACACGGTCACCCAGCTCTGCTTCGACGCCGACACCGTGTGCACGTTCGCCGCCCGGGCCCGGGAACGGGGGGTCACCCTGCCGGTCGTGGCCGGCATCCCCGGCGCCGTCGACGCCGGCCGGCTGCTCCGGGTGAGCCTGCGGATCGGGGTGGGGTCCTCGGCCCGCTTCCTCCGCGGGCACCGGTCGCTGGCGGGAAAGCTGTTGCGGCCGAACGGCTACCGGCCGGACGGGCTGGTGCGCCGGCTCGGCGCGCACGTCGCGGCGGGCCGGTGCGAGCTCGACGGCCTGCACGTCTACACGTTCAACCAGGTCGAGGCCACGCTGCGCTGGTTGCAGCTGGCGCACCGTCGCGTCGCCGCGTGATCCGCGGTCGCGAGCACCACAAGGGGGTGGGTCATGCCGACCGACATCGAGATCTCCCGCAGCGTCGCACCGCGGCCGCTGCCGGAGATCGCGGCCGAGGCGGGGATCGACCCGCGCCACCTGGAGCCGTACGGGAACTCGGTCGCCAAGGTCTCCCTCGACGCCGCCTCCGAGCTGGCCGACCGGCCGCGGGGCCGCTACGTCGTGGTCAGCGCGATCACGCCGACCCCGCTCGGCGAGGGCAAGACCACGACGACGATCGGGCTCGGCCAGGCGTTCCGGCACCTCGGCCGGCGCGGGGTGATCGCGATCCGGCAGCCGTCGATGGGACCCACGTTCGGGATCAAGGGCGGCGCCGCCGGCGGGGGCTACTCGCAGGTGGTCCCGATGGAGACGGTCAACCTGCACCTCACCGGGGACCTGCACGCCGTCACCGCCGCGCACAATCTGCTGGCCGCCGTGCTGGACAACCACCTGCACCGCGGCAACGCCTCCGGCCTGGACCCCTGGTCGATCAGCTGGCGCCGGGTGCTCGACGTCTGCGACCGGAACCTGCGCCACGTCGTGACCGGCCTCGGCGGCCGGGACGACGGCAACCCGCGCGAGACCGGCTTCGACATCACGGCCGCCAGCGAGGTGATGGCGGTGCTCGCGCTGTGCGACTCGCTGCCGGACCTGCGCGCGCGGCTCGGCCGGATCGTCGTTGGCACCGACCGCGGCGGTGACCCGGTCACCGCCGAGCAGCTGAAGGCGGCGGGCGCGATGTGCGTGCTGCTGCGCGAGGCGATCAAGCCGAACCTCATGCAGACGGCGGAGCACACACCCGCATTCGTCCACTGCGGACCGTTCGGCAACATCGCGCACGGCAACTCGTCGGTGGTGGCGGACCTGATCGGCATCCGGAGCGGCGACTACCTGGTCACCGAGGCCGGGTTCGGCGCCGACATGGGTGCCGAGCGCTTCTTCAACATCAAGTGCCGGGCGTCCGGCCTGGTGCCGGACGCCGCCGTCGTCGTCGCCACGGTGCGGGCGCTCAAGGCACACTCCGGCCGGTACCGGGTCGTCGCCGGGCGCCCGCTGCCCGAGGAGATGCTCCGCGAGAACCCGGACCACGTGCTCGAGGGGGCCGCGAACCTGCGCCGCCAGATCGCGAACGTCCGCGCGCACGGCGTGCCGCCCGTGGTCGCGGTGAACGCGTTCCCGTCCGACTTCGACAGCGAGCGCCGCGCGATCATGCAGGTCGCGGCGGAGGAGGGCGCCCGCGCCGCGGTGACCCACCACGTCGCGAAGGGCGGTATCGGGGCCGCCGACCTGGCGGGGGCGGTCGAGGACGCCTGCACCGAGCGCGCGGACGGCTTCCGCATGCTCTACGACGACGACCTGCCGTTGCTGGACAAGGTCGACACGGTGGCCCGCCGGATGTACGGCGCCGACGGCGTCGACCCCACCCCGCTCGCGCGCCGCCAGCTGGAGTCCTGCGAGCGCAACGGGTTCGGCCGGCTCCCGGTGTGCATCGCGAAGACCCACCTGTCGCTCACCGCCGACCCCTCCCGGCCGGGGGCGCCCACCGGCTGGCGGCTGCCGGTCCGCGAGGTCCGGCTCTCGGCGGGCGCCGGGTTCGTCTACCTGATCTGCGGCGACATGCGCACCATGCCGGGGCTGTCGTCGTCGCCCGCCGTGGAGCGCATCGACATCGACGACGACGGCGAGATCGTCGGGCTGTCCTAACCGGACCGTCCTAGGAGGACGTCATGACCACACCACCGGAACGGGCCGACGTCGTGGTGATCGGCGCCGGCATCGTCGGCAACTCGCTGGCCCACCACCTCGCCGAACGCGGGCGGCGGGGCATCGTGCTGCTGGACAAGGGGCCGCTGCCCGATCCCGGCGGCTCCACCGGGCACGCGTCGAACTTCGTGTTCCCGGTCGACCACTCGCAGGAGATCACCGCGCTGACCCTGGACTCGATGCGGCAGTACGAGAAGTTCGGCACGCTCACCACCTGCGGCGGCATCGAGCTCGCACGCACCCCCGAGCGGGTGGAGGAGCTGCACCGCCGCATGTCCTCGGCCACGGCGTGGGGCATCCCGGCCGAGCTGATCGGGCCGGACGAGATCGCGAAGCGCATGCCGTTCCTCGACACCTCCACCGTGCTGCTCGGGTTCTTCACGCCGTCGGTCGCCGTGGTGGACCCGCTGCGCACCGGGGCACTGATGCGGGAGCGCGCCCAGGAGCTCGGCGCGCTCACGGTCCGGGCGAACACCGAGGTCCTGGGCATCGACACCGAGGGCGGGCAGGTCGTCCGGGTGCGCACCGACGGCGGCGACATCGAGACCGGCACCGTCGTCGTCGCCTGCGGGGTGTGGAGCCCGCGGATCGCGGCGATGGCCGGGGCCCGCATCCCGCTCACCCCCGCGGTGCACCAGATGATCGACGTCGGGCCGATCCCGGAGCTGGAAGCCACCGGCTGCGAGATCGCCTACCCGATCGTGCGGGACATGGACGCGCTGATGTACGAGCGCCAGTCCGGGGCCGACCTGGAGATCGGCTCCTACGCCCACCGGCCGATCCTGCACGAGCCCGACGAGATCCCCTCGCTCGCGGCCGCCGCCCTGTCGCCGACCCAGCTGCCGTTCACCGAGGCGGACTTCGACCCGCAGCTGGAGCAGGCGCTGGCGGCGTTCCCGGAGATCCTCTCCCGGCCGGACGCCGGGATCCGGCACGCGATCAACGGGCTGCTCTCGCTGACCCCGGACGGCGCCCCGGTGCTCGGCCCGGTGCCCGAGGTGGGCGGGCTGTGGTCGGCCGCCGCGGTCTGGATCAAGGAGGGGCCCGGTGTGGGCCGCAGGCTCGCCGAGTGGATGACCGACGGCGTCCCCGGGATCGACCTGCACGCCGCCGACATCGCCCGGTTCGGCCCGCACCAGCGCGCGGCCACGCACGTCCGGGCGCGCACGTCCGAGGGGTTCAACAAGACCTACGGGATCGTGCACCCGCGCGAGCAGTGGAGCGCGGACCGGGACCGCAGGCTGTCGCCGTTCCACGCAGCCGAGGCCGCGCTCGGTGCGGAGTTCTTCGAGGTCGGCGGGTGGGAACGGCCACAGTGGTACGAGGCCAACCGGCCGCTGCTCGCCGAGTTCGCGGGCCGGATCTCCGAGCGGCCGCACGAGTGGGACGCCCGGTGGTGGTCCCCGATCATCGACGCCGAGCACCTGGCCATGCGCGAGCGGGTGGCGATGATCGACCTGTCCGCGTTCACCCAGTTCGAGGTCACCGGCCCCGGGGCGTGCCGGTACCTGCAGGGCCTGACGGTGGCCGACGTCGACAGGCCGGACGGCCGGATGATCTACACCCCGGTGCTGGCGCCGAACGGCGGCTTCCGCTCCGACCTCACGGTGGTGCGGCTCGGCCGCGACCGGTTCCGGGTCATCACCGGGGCGGCCGACGGGCCGCGCGACCTGGCCTGGTTCACCGCCCACCTGCCCACCGACGGCGCGGCGAGCCTGACCGAGATCACCTCCGGGGTGTGCACGGTCGGCGTCTGGGGCCCGCGGGCCCGTGACCTGCTCGCGGCCGTCACGCCGGACGACGTCTCGGCGGGCGGGTTCCCCTTCGGCCGGGCGAAGTGGATCACGATCGACGGCGTCCCGGTACTGGCCCTGCGCGTGTCCTACGTCGGTGACCTGGGCTGGGAGCTGCACGCCCCGTTCGAGCAGGGCCGCAGGCTGTGGGACGTGCTGTGGGCGGCCGGGGAGCCGCTCGGCGTCGTCGCCGCCGGGATCGGCGTCTACGGCACGACCGGGCGGCTGGAGAAGGGCTACCGCCTGATGGGCGCGGAGCTGGACTCCGAGCACGACCCGGTGGAGGCCGGGCTGGCGCTGCCGCGGGTCAAGGCACACGACTTCATCGGCAGACAGGCCTACCTGCGGGCCCGCGAGCAGGCCCCCGCCGCGATCCTGTGCACCCTCACCGTCGACGACCACACCGGCGCGGACGGCACGCGACGCGTCCCGCAGGGCGGCGAACCCGTCGTGACCCTCGAGGGCGACCGGCTCGTCGACCGGATGGGCCGCCCGTCCGTGGTGACGACCGCGGGCGCGGCCCCCTCGCTGGGCCGGCACCTGCTGATGGCGTACCTGCCGCGGGAACGCGCCGTCGAGGGGACCCGGCTGGCCGTGCGCTACATGAACCACGACCATCCGGTGACCGTCGCCCGGGTCGGGCGGACCCCGCTGTTCGACCCGGACGACAGCCGGATGCGGGGCTGACATGAGCACGGCCGACGACCCGGCCCGGCGCGACGTGCTGGTGTGCGTCAAGCGCACCCCGGCGGTCGGCGCGCGGATCACGCTCACCGAGGACCGGATGGCGATCGACACCCGCCACCTCGGGTTCACCGTCGGGCCGCACGAGGAGTGCGCGGTCGAGGCCGCCGTCCGGATCGCCGAGGAGCACCGGGCCGGCGGCGGCACCGCGCGGGTCACCGTCCTGACCGTCGGGCCGCCGGACGCCGCCGAGCAGCTCCGGTACACGCTCGCCATGGGCGCCGACGACGGGGTGCTCGTCGAGGTGCCCACCGAGGAGCTGGCCCCGGAGCCGACCGCGGCGTCGATCACGGCGGCCGTGCGGGCGGCGGCCGACGGGGGCACCCGCTACGACCTGCTGCTGTTCGGCACCGACTCGGCCGTCGCCGGGAACGCGCAGGCCGGGATCCGGGTGGCGCGCGCGCTCGGGCTGCCGATGGTCACCGGGATCAAGGGCATGGAGATCGACGGTGAGGGAGTCGTGCTGCACCGCGAGACCCCCGGTGGCAACGAGGTGTACCGGGTGCCGCTACCGGCGGCCGTCGGGGTGAAGGAGGGGATCAACCTCCCGCGCTACCCGACGATCAAGGGCAGGATGCGGGCCCGGAAGGCGGAGCTGCGCACCGTCCCGGGCCGGACGGAGCCCGGCGGGCTGCGCACGGTGGGGCTGCGGTGCCCCCGCGAGGACCGGCCGGAGACCGTCGTGCTCGGCACCGGGGCCGCGGCCGTGCCCGCAGTGGTGGAGAAGCTGACCGAGCTCGGGGTGCTCTGATGCTGCTCGTACTGATCGACACCGACGAGGACGGCGTGCCCGGTCCGGGCACCGATGACCTGCTCGCGGTGGCCCACGGCACCGGGCTGCCGGTGCACGCCGTCGTGATCGGGACCGTGCCGGACGGGCTGCCCGCCGAGTGCGTCCACCGGATCCGGCACGACCTGCTGAGTGGCTACGCCCCCGAGGCGTACGGGGAGAGCCTGGCCCAGCTCGTGACCCGGGCCGGCCCCGCGGGGCTCCTGGCCGCGGCGACCGAGCGGGGCGACGAGGTCCTGGCC